>JALEQY010000141.1 GCA_022763735.1 Clostridiales bacterium | reverse complement strand
TGAAGACATCGTCAATCGTATAATACTTAAGAGAAAGGTATGGTGAAGTCAGTTTACTGTTGATGTATGCTGCGCTTCGCATGCATGGTTGCGAAGTCTCCAAATAGACTTTCGCAAACTATCATTTGGAGACTTTCATTCACCTCTCGCTCCGCCACGTCATCTTACCGTCACGGAAAACGCACTTGATTTTCCCGCATTCTTCAAGGTATGTCAGATAACCTTTTGTCGTCGATGACAACAATGCATGATTTACAACATTGGTTTTCATGCCGGTAAATTCGTACATTTTCTGCAGAATATCATCAAGAGCCAGCGGCTCGCAGCAGATTTCCAGAACCTTATCCCAAATCCTCTTCTGATTCAGGATATTCAGCTCCAGAATCTCAGAAATGTCTGTTTCTGCATCGCCATGAGCAGGAACGAACAGCCTGCCTTCGAAGCTCTGCAGCTTCACGAGAGTTTCCATGTATCCACCTGCATCATACAGATACCCGAAACAATGATTCTCAAGATACGACTTCTTAAGATAAGAATCCGCCAGAAACCAGACATCATCTGAAGTCCGCACACCTATCATGCCGAAAGTATGTCCTGGCAGATACGTCCACTCGATTCCCTCCAGCTTATAATCTTCAATAGCACTGAAACCGATTTTTCCTGGATGATCAAAAATCCTCATCAGACCTCTGCCCGGCTTGCCGCCGTTCATATATGCCGCTTCAAGTTCATTGAAGTGAGCAAAAGCCATATCATAATCGGTACAATATGCCGGCACACCATATTTTTCCATCAGGAAGGCATTGCCGCCAAGATGATCTATATGAGTGTGAGTATTGATAATATAGTCAAGTGTCCAGCCCTGTTCGCACAATATCCTGTCTATTTTCTCTCCGTCTCCGACTGAACCGGTGTCGATCAGACATACACTGTGCTCCCCTGTTTTATATATACCTATATTTGTATTCGCTTCTATGTAAAATGTACGTTCTCCTGCCTGTACAAGCTTCATTCTCACAGATTCCTTCCTAGCAGATCCTCGGCAGTCCTTCGCCGTAAAGCACATCGAATCGTCTGACTGCACCGAGTCTTGTTCTGATATATGCTCCGCTGCCTTCATCTGCATATCCTATTATAGCAGCATCTCTGCCGTGCACAGTACTTCTCATTATTTCAAGTGCCTTTTCCGCCTCTTCAGCCGGAACAACGGCTATCATCTTGCCTTCGTTGCCCATATAGAGCGGATCCAGACCGAGTATATCTGCGAAACCTCTCACATCCGGCGACACAGGAATAGCATCCTCTTCAAGCTCAATCCTGCAGCCTGATGTATCTGCAATTTCATTTAGTACTGTACCAAGCCCTCCTCTGGTGACATCACGCATGGTGTGTACCGATATTCCACATTCAAACAATGCATCCACAATATCGTTGAGAGTAGCACAGTCGCTTTTAATATCATTTTCGATTTCCATCCTGTGACTCAGGATACATGCATGATGATCGCCGAGATTGCCGGAAACTATTATGGCATCTCCCGGTCTGCAGTTGCTGCTGCTCACATTCCTGTCTTCAGGAATCAATCCTATACCTGTTGTATTGATATACAGACCTCCGTTTCCTTCAACTACCTTCGTATCGCCTGCAACCACCATAACGCCTGCCTCACGAGCCTGAGCTGCCATTGAAGCCACCAGCCTTTCCAGCAGCTCAGTGTCAAGTCCCTCCTCCATTATGAACCCGCAGGTAATATATTTAGGCACTGCGCCCATCATCAGAAGGTCATTGACAGTGCCGCACACACATAGCTTGCCAATGTCACCACCGTTAAACTCCAGCGGAGTTACAACAAAAGAGTCCGTACTGCACGCGATTCTGCCGCTTACTTCCAGCACCGCAGCATCCTCCATTCTGTCAAGCACCTGATTGCTGAAATGTTTACCGAATATATCGCTCATCAGCTGAGCAGATGATTTTCCTCCGCTTCCATGAGCCATAGTTATTTTCATTTTTTACTCCTTTTTCGCAGGAGCCACCCTGCGTATATTCAAAAATTATCAATTAACGTTTCTATACCATATTCCACATGCGCCCTCTGATGAAACCATACACGGTCCGAAGGGCTTCAGCGGTGTGCATTTTTCACCGAACATCGGACACTGATCAGGATTTATCCTGCCGACGATAACATCCGCACATCCACAGCCTGCCGGAAGTTCCATGTCCGCGTAAAGCTCAAAGCTTCCGCCGTCAAATTCTGCATACTCATCCTTCAGATACAGACCCGAATCCTCGATGATTCCAAGGCCTCTCCACATGGCAGGACCCGTCTGGAACACTTTTTCCATGACAGCCAGCGCCTTGGGGTTGCCATCATCCTTCACAGCATTTCTGTAAAGATTCTCCGTATGCCCGTCATTCTTCTCTATCTGCTTCACTATTCTGTAAAGGGACGCTAATATGTGCTCAGCTTCAAAGCCTGTAACAACGAACGGTTTCCTGTAAAGGGACGCCAGCTCATCGTACACTCTGCTGCCTGTTATTACGCTCACATGTCCCGGGCATATAAACCCGTCGATATCCTCCTGATTCTCACATATCCAGTGAAGCGCAGGTATCGCCGTCTTGAGAGCCGTAACCAGCTTAATATTTGATATGCCTTTTTTCTCTGCTTCCTGTATCATCAATGCATATGCAGGTGCTGTGGTCTCGAAACCCACTGCTGCCACAGCATATGTCAGTTCAGGGTGCTGCTGTGCCTTTTCCACAGCCTCAAAAGGTGAATACATCAGCTGTATGTTTGCTGCTCCCCTTCCCTTGGCTTCGGACAGACTTTCATTGGTGCCCGGCACCTTCATCATATCACCGAAGGTCAGAAGCACGTGATTGGGCATCATAGCATATTCTATGCACTTGTCTATGTATGCTGTCGGTGTGACGCATACAGGGCATCCCGGTCCTGATATCAGCTTGATTTTAGGTGAAATCAGGCTTCGTATACCGTTTTTGAAGATAGCAGCGGTATGGGTGCCGCAGACCTCCATCAGCTTCAGCTCACGCCCGTCGTATGATTTAAGATAATCTATTATTTCTCTGATTTCCATGGTTCCTCTTTACTGGAGTGCTTCGATCTCAGTGAAAAGATCTATCAGCTCCTGTGCTTTATCCTGTTCCATTACTTCTATCGCACACCCGGCATGTACCAGCACGTACTGACCCGGCTTCGGATCTACAAGACCTGTATTTACATTTACTGTATTGCCGTTAAAATCGACCTTGGCCTTGTCTTCAAAGACTTCAATTACCTTTCCCGGTATTGCTACACACATTTTATTTTTCCTCCTCGGGGATTTTGCAGACGTCAATCCATCCGGCAGCCTTCGAATACTCCACCAGCTCCTGGCATGTAAGCTCAATAGCACTGTTGCTGCTGCCGCATGCAGGGAATACTGTATCGAATCTCTGCATCGAAACATCTGCATATATATCAACATCTTCATTATCTACTGCAAAAGCGCACACTCCGCCTACTGCATGGCCTGTATATTCCAGCACAGCGTCTGCTGTCATCATCTTCGGCTTGAAGCCGAACTGTTTTTTGAACTTGCCGTTATTAACCTTGGTATCTCCTGCGGTCTGTATCAGAATACAGCCGCCCTCCGGTTTCTGGAATGAAAGCGTCTTGCATATTCTGGCAGATTCGGTTCCCGCAGCCTCTGCCGCAAGCTCCACCGTGGCGCTAGATACGTCAAACTCCAGAATTCTGTCTGCGATTCCCAGTGTTTTAAAATATTCTCTTACTTTCTCGATAGCCATCGTTCTTTCTCCGAATGAACATTATTTTAACCTATAGCGTTTATTATACAATTTTTGACGGGTTTCGTAAACCTGTCATGGGAACAAATATCGGCGTGATGATTATTTCATCGATTAGATACATTTCTTCATTTCATTTATAAAAAGCACGCAATGTTTCATGCGTGCTTTGTGTGCTAAATTCATTATCTTTCTACTTCCAAATGCAATATACTATCTCAGCCTGTATGAATGCATATAATCACACGGCTCAGTATAGATAATATGCTGTGCTCCCAGATACTTCTTTATCTCAAGATCTGCAAG
>JALEQY010000115.1 GCA_022763735.1 Clostridiales bacterium | reverse complement strand
GCCCGGCATACCGATGAGGACGATATTTCTCATCTGCTTCTGCATGGCTGTGATGATGCGTTCGTTTTCGCCCGTAAAGGCTCCAGGTGTTCCGAGGAAATATCCTGCTGCGGCTGTGGCCTGAGCCACCAGCATAGGAAGACCGTTGGCCGTTTTGAGTCCCAGTTTTTCGGCTTCCAGCAGCAGCTTCGTTCTGAAGGGATTGTAGATAACATCTATGACTGCTTCGCATTTCGGATAATCTGACAGGGTTATGATGCTCTGCATGTTATTGGGAAAGGTTCCTACCGGAGTGGTGTTCACGATGATCTCGACAGTGTCCGCAATTCGTGGCAGCTCATCATATGTAAGCTGTGCTATGAGAGTACTGCCGGGATCGGAGGTTTTCGCAGAGCGTGATGCGATGTATATTTTAGAGGCTCCCTGGTCTGATGCGGCTTTGCGTGCCATCAGGGAAGTGCCGCCTGTGCCGAGAATCAGCACTGTCCTGCCGTCAAAAGAGATGCCGGATCTCTGAGCATTGTAGAGAAAGCCTTCGTAGTCGGTGTTGTGACCTGTGAGCCTGCCGTTCTTTTTATAAAGCGTGTTGACGGCTCCGATACAGGATGCCAGCTCTGATACTTCATCGCAGAGAGGTATCACATCCTTTTTGTATGGTATAGTGACATTCAGTCCGCCGAAAGCGTGTGCCTTTACAAAATCAGGCATTTCCTCCGGGGTGAGGCTGTAAAGGTTGTATTCATATTTTCCCAGAGATTCGTGAATCTCCTTGGAATAGCTGTGTACCAGGGTTTTTCCTATAAGTCCGTATTTCATGATTGTTCTCCATAATTAAAGGATGTGCCCGTGAAAGGGCACATCATACTTATATAGTAAGGATTTTACAGGTGCAAAATCCGAAGAGGATAAGGTTTAAATGGTTTCTGTATAGCAGCCCAGGAACACGAAGGTTTCGGGCTGATTCTCCAGTTCACTCAGCAGATTGATAAGCTCCGGCGAATAAACGGAGGCTTCCAGATCAAAGTAGAACATGAATTCGAAGTCGCTGCCCGGAATCGGTCTTGATTCCAGCTTTGTCAGGTTGACACCCAGCGCTGCGAATTTAGCGATCGCATGGTAAAGTGAACGCGGGCTGTGAGGCAGTGACAGTATCAGGCTGATCTTGTTGGAACCTGGATATATCTCCAGTTTTTTGGAAATGCAGATAAACCTTGTATAGTTGTTGTCGCTGGTCTGGATATGTTTTTTGAGAAGCTCCAGACCATAAAGATCAAGACATTCCATGGATGATATAGCGGCAACATCTGTTCTGTCGCTGTCTGCCACCATTTTGGCAGCAAGAGCCGTGTTTTCACATACAGTGATTTTCACATCCTTGAGACCCTTGAGAAATTCTCCGCACTGTCCGATTGCCTGTTCATGGGAGAAGATTTCTCTGACATCGCTGAGCTTGGTACCCGGCTTTGCCATAAGGTTATGGTTGATGCGCAGGCGAAGACTTTTGGCAATATGGAAGTTGTAGTTCTGCATCAGGTCATATACTGTGCCGACAGAACCGTAGGAACTGTTTTCGATAGGGAGAATACCGTACTGGCAGAGACCCTTTTCCACAGCATTGAATACACCTTCGAAGCTGTTGAAAAACATTATGCTCGGCACTTCAAAGAGTTTCTCGCATGCAGCCTGCGAGTTGGATCCTGCGACACCCTGGCAGGCAACTACAGCTTTTTTAGGGAAAAGTGTAGGTGTTTCGGAGAGGGCTTTGTCGATTCTTTCTGCCAGATCCGAGCGTCTTGCCAGATAATTGTTCTGGCAGGATCTGCTGGCATCAAAAATAGTATTGAAGAGAAGCCTTGCATATCCGTCATACGGTTCGCCGATCTGTTCAGATACCTTGTGAAGGATCTCCTTCTCGCGTCTGTCACTGAGAACTGCAACGTTGTGCTCCTGTTTATACTTCGCTACTTCAAGGGATTTTTCCATACGAGCCCTGAACAGGTCGGTAAGCTGTGTATCGATCTGGTCTATATCGTTTCTGAGTTTATCAAGTGTTACTTCAGTCATTGTTTACCTCCATCATACAATCAAGAATTCCAATGGCAAGAGCCGCTTCAACGATAGGAACTGCCCTTGGCACAACGCAAGGGTCGTGTCTGCCCTTGACAACAAGTTTAGTGTTTTCTCCGGTTTCAAGATCCACCGAATCCTGCTGGCGGCTTATGGACGGGGTGGGCTTGAATGCGAGTCTGACAATCAGAGGCATGCCCGTTGTAATTCCTCCCAGGATTCCTCCATGGTTGTTGGTACGTGTTTTTACTCTGCCGCTGTCATAGTAAAAAGGATCATTATTTTCTGAGCCGCGCAGCTCTGATGCACCGAATCCTGCGCCGAACTCCACGCCTTTGACTGCAGGTATTCCGAAAAGAATCGGAGCAAGTACGCTTTCCAGTCCATCATACATGGCCCCGCCTATTCCTCCCGGCAGGTTTACAACGCATGCTTCTACAGTGCCGCCGACAGAGTCAAGCTCCTCGCCGGCTCTGGTGATGCAGGCTTCCATTTCCTGTCTGGCGTCATCTGATATAACAGCAAGGTCTGCTGTTCTGATTTCGTGCAGTGTCCGAATATCGGGATCCACCGGGTCAATCGGTGTGTCGGTGATATCTCCGATCGAATATATATGTGCACCGATCTCGATTCCCTGCTCTTTTAGAATCTGCAGTGCGATTCCTCCTGCTATGCATAAGGGTGCAGTCATTCTGGCAGAGAAAGGTCCGCCGCCTGCCATGTTCAGATCATCGCCGTATCGGAGTCGGGCTGTGTAGTCCGCATGTCCGGGACGGGGAACTGTCCTCAGCGATCTGTAGTCCGATGATCGAGTATCAGTGTTGCGTATTTCCAGGGATATATCAGGCTCTGTGACTGTCATGATCCGCGAGTCTGCGGATCCGTCAGGCTCAGGAACCTCTGACGGTGCGAGTCCTCTGACAGGTACCGGTATATCCGGTTCCCTGCGTTTTGTACCAAAAGGGTTGTTCCCCGGGGCACGTCTTTTAAGGAATGTTTCCAGTTGATTCATATCTATTCTTGTGCCGACAGTAATGCCGCTTATATCCACACCTATAGCAGGTTCGTGAGAGCCGCCCCATATCGATACTCTGATATTTTTACCAAAAGTTGATTTCATAATTGTTCAGATCTCCTTTACATTGCCGCCCAGTGCAGCGAAATCCCTGAAAAATCCGGGATATGATTTTCTGACTGCTTCAGCCCCGTGTATAATGACAGGGCTGCTGCATCCGCATGATGCGACTGCTGCAGCCATTGCTATTCGGTGGTCGTTGTGGCTGGATACTTCGCCGCCATCAAGGATCGGTCTGCCTGTGAGGGAAAGGCCTGCTCCTGCATAGGTGATGTCTGCTCCAAGTCTTGTCAGAAAGTCATATACTGTCTTAAGTCTGTCGGATTCTTTGATTTTAAGCCGTTCGGCATTTGTTATCATCGAAGCGCCGGATGCCTGGGACATGACTGCGGCCAGAACCGGGACTATGTCCGGAATCTGTGCGACACTTACCTCAGTGCCTCTGAGTCCGTTCCCTCTGCAGGTTATCGCGCCATCTGCCGCTATGGTGATATCTGCTCCCATGCTTCTTAGTATGCTGATTATTTCCTTGTCTCTCTGGGAGGAGTTCATGTCAAGACCTGTTAGGGTTATATCACCTCCCAGGGCACCGCATGCCAGCCAGAACCCTGCATTTGACCAGTCTCCCTGGACAGTGAGTCCATCAGGTTCAATATAATGCTGATTTCCCGGTATTTCATATATAATGAAACCTTCTTCAGAAGTCCTCTCGATGATTTCTATCCCGAAACTTCTCAGAACATCAAGGGTCAGATCCACATAGCCTGCAGATTCAAGCTTTGTTGTGAGCCTCAGTTCACTGTCTCCGTCAAGGAGAGGCAGTGCGAACAGAAGTCCTGTTATGAACTGGGAACTGACATTGCCGGCGAGTTCATATGTGCCGGCCTGCAGTCTGCCACTGATAGTACAGATTTCCTTGTACTTATCGCTTACCTTCTGATCTTTGCTTCCCATGCGGAAACTGCAGCCGTGACTCTCCATTTCTTCTTTGAGAGGTGAAATGGGTCTGTAGGGCAGTTTTCCGGTGCCGATAAAAACGGCTTCGTTCTTGAGAGCCATAGCGACAGGAAGCATGAAGCGGAGGGTGGAACCGCTTTCTTTGCAGTCGAGGTACGGCATTTCCTTGTCAAGCTGAACAAGGCAGTTTTTTGTGGCCCCTATGTCTTCGGAAAATGTGGGGACATCAATCCGATCAGCTTTATTCTGTCCCTGCAGCTGCGCCAGCTTCTGAGCTATGAGCACGCGGTGTGCATGGGATTTTGACGGAATTGCCTCGATACATCCCTGCAGTTTTGAGGGGGTTATAAGTACGTTCATTTATTTATCCTTTCTGCTCTGCAGACCGCAGGATATAAAAGATTCGAGGTCTTCTACCGGTATGGTTCTGAGTACGCATCTGCCGATAGCCTCCGGTATGACCAGAGTGATTTCGGCCCCGCGGATTTTTTTGTCCTGCAAAGCTGCTTCTGTAAGTTCCCTGGCACTGAAAGGGCATTTCAGAGGGAAACTGAATTTTTCAAGTGTTTCCGTTATAATACCAGAGCAGCTTTCATCTGACCAGCCTGATTTCTGTGAAGCGGCAGAAACAATGTCCATGCCGATGGCGACAGCGTGGCCGTGACTGATGGAGAAACTGCTGCACTTCTCGATGGCATGAGCCAGAGTATGGCCGAAATTCAGAAGCTGTCTGCTGCCGTGATCACGCTCATCTTCTTCAACTACCTTTCTTTTGACTCTGATGGCTCTGGCCGCGATTTCCATGAGAAAACCGTGATCTTCTGCAGCTGTGCTGTTTCTTATCATATCTATTATTTCAGGATCAGCTATTGCTCCCGCCTTGATGGCTTCAGCAATGCCGTCCAGTTTAATGTCATACGAAAGGGTGTCAAGCACGTCCGGGTCAAATAAGACGAGACCCGGCTGCCAGAACGCGCCGGCGAGGTTTTTGCCGGCATTCAGGTTGACACCCGTCTTGCCGCCGACGGACGAATCCACGATGGCAAGCAAAGTGGTAGGGACCTGGATGAAATCGATGCCTCTCAGGTAGGTCGCCGCAGCGAAGCCTGTGACATCTCCTGTGATGCCGCCGCCGAGTGCCAGAAGCAGATCACTTCGTGTAAATTTGTTATTTGCCAGAAAATCCAGAATCCCGCAGATGGTTTTCATATTTTTGTTTTCTTCACCGCCGTCAAAGACATATTTGTAAATATCAAAACCGGCGGCAGAGAGAGAAGCCTGCAGCGCCTGATCACAGCCGCCGTAAAGGGCGTCCACGTTGGCGTCGGTTACAATACAGAGTTTCTTGTTTCTGATTTTTCCGGTAACAGGGTCGCTTTTGAGAGTAAAGGCTTCTTTGATATAGTCGCCTGAAGAAGCCATGAGTCCTTTTTCCATAATCACATTATATTGTTTTGAGGCTGAAACCGAAATTTTTATCATAGATACCAATCTCCTTAGAATATTTCTCCGTCTATAAGTGCTTTCTTTTCTCTGCCGTCTTTAAGGAGTGCGCAGAGTGTTTTTGCGTCTCTTTCTCTGATGGCTGTGCTGTACTGCTGCAGATTTCCGATAAGGGTATCGATTTCCGCAGCCAGGTTGTCCGCATTTTCCAGGAAAAGCTCAGTCCACATAACTTCATTGAGTTTGGCGACTCTGGTGAGGTCTTTGTAGCTTCCTGCAGAAAAGCCTGAGTGCTCTAGGGCAGTAGGGCTCTTGATGTATGCGTTGGACACGACGTGTGCCAGCTGTGATGTAAAGGCGATTTTTCTGTCGTGTTCTTCAGCTGTTGATATTTCTATATTTGTAAAACCGATGGACGTGAACAGCTCCTTGAGCTTTTCCATGCTTTCGATGGGTCCTTTTGTCGGTGTGAAAATCATCGACGCATTATTAAAGAGTGATTTCTTCGCATATGTGAAGCCTGAATGCTCAAGCCCTGCCATCGGATGTCCGCCTACAAAAAGGAAACCATGATCTTCTGCCAGAGGGATGAGCGTGTCGCATACGAGCTTCTTGATGCCGCCGCAGTCAACGACGATGGATTCCTTTCTGAACAGGTGCGCATGTTCTTTTACATAATCTATGGTTGCCTGAGGGTAAAGTGCCACAATCACGATGTCGCACTGTGGCAGCAGCTCATCTGTGAGGGGCTGTTCAATAGCATCAACAAGTACTGCCTTTCTGACTACCTGCTCTGAAAGATCCGTTCCGTATACTGTGTGGTCTGTATTCTGACTGATGGCTTTGGCAAGGGAACCGCCTATAAGACCCAGTCCGACTATTCCTATTTCCATGATACCACCTCTATCCTTTGTAAGCTACCGGTCTGATGAGGTTTACCGCTTCCATCACGTCGGTGAAGTCCGCAGGTGTCAGCGACTGTGCGCCGTCGCAAAGCGCACATGCAGGATTGTTGTGGACTTCAATCATAAGTCCGTCTGCTCCTGCAGCTGTAGCGGCCATTGCCATCGGCTTGACGAGGTGTGCGATACCGGTGGCATGACTCGGGTCTACTATTACAGGCAGATGTGTCATTGTCTTGAGAAGAGGTATTGATGCCAGATCAAGGGTGTTCCTTGTGGCTGTTTCGAATGTTCTGATGCCTCTCTCACAGAGGATTACGTTTTCATTGCCGCCTGCCATGATGTATTCGGCACTCATCAGGAGTTCTTTGAGTGTGCTTGATAGTCCTCTTTTGAGGAGAACAGGTTTTTTCAGATGACCAAGTTCCTTGAGAAGCTCGAAGTTCTGCATATTTCTGGCACCAACCTGGATGACATCCACATTTTCAAACAGAGGCAGATGCGAAATATCCATTACTTCAGTAACTATAGGAAGACCTGATTTCTTTTTTGCTTCCAGCAGAAGCTTGATACCTTCATCTCTCATACCCTGGAAAGCATACGGTGAGGTTCTCGGCTTGAATGCGCCGCCTCTGTACAGGCCGGCACCGGCTTCTTTTACGGCTGATGCGACTTCACAGACCTGTTCCTCTGATTCTACTGAACACGGACCTGCGATAACCTGGAAATTGCCGCCGCCGATTTTTACTCCGGGAGCAATTTCAACTACTGTATCGTCCGGATGAAATTTTCTGTTTACATTTTTGTACGGTTCCTGTACACGTTTTACTGTTTCTACGATATCAAGGGAGTTGATAAGGTCGATATCCACTGAAGCGGTATCGCCTATAAGTCCCATTATTGTGGCAGACTGACCTTTGCTGAAATGGATATCAAGTCCCATGCTCTTTAACCATGATACCAGATTGTTAAGCTGTTTCTCATCAGGATTGTCCTTTAATACTACGATCATTTTATTACCTCTTTCTTTCTGCATAAAAAAACTCCGCCGGTGAATTCCACCTGCGGAGTTTAGTTGACTCAGTTTGTCTTGAACAGATCAGCTATCTCGTTGCAGCGAAATTCACCTTACTCCTAAAGAAAGTAAAGTAAAAGTAATAATATGCTGCTGCAAATGCTCTGAATAACATGTTTCTGTCCTTCCGTTATAAATTCTTTCGCTGCTGATAATAATCAGACACCATATTTAACAGTTATTCTAGCACTTTAATTCTAGACTGTAAAGTGTTTTTTGTATTTTTTACAAAGTTTTTACGGAAAATTTGTGTGCGTATGATATATTGCTGCTGGCTCATTAAAATGTTATAATTATGACATAAGTCAGAAATGCAGAAAGGCGGGGGAAAAATGCCGAGACCTAAAAAATGCAGAAAAATATGCGGAATTCCGAAGTGCTGCCGGTTCGGACCTATGAATCAGAGTGCTGCCGAACCTGACTGTGAGAGCACCGGAGCAGGTACCATGCAGAATATTGAGGAGGCATATCGAGATGTACATGACGCAGTGGAAATGACCTTCGATGAATATGAGACGATCCGGCTGATAGATTATCTGGGATATAATCAGGAAATGTGCGCACAGCAGATGGGCGTTGCCAGAACGACAGTGCAGGTGGTGTACAATGAAGCCAGAAAGAAACTGGCTCTTGCACTGATAGACAGCAGGTTTCTTTACATAAACGGTGGAAACTATGTTGTATGCCCTATGACAGAGAGCTGTGACAGTAAAAAAGGCTGCGGCCATGGAAGCTGCAGTTACTGCGGCAAGATATGAGGTTATGATAAATAAAATGGACTCCGATTCAATTCAGAGTCCATTTTGCACTATTAGGAGGAAATATCGCCAGACGATATTTCCGGAATTTCATCAGGCATAAGTGTATTGCTGTATTTATTGAATACGCGTTGTATCATGATTCCTTTGTTTCGGCTTTTTTCTCTTCGAGTTCGAGAGTGATGTCTTTTTTATCGCCGTCACGGATTACTGTGAATTTCAGCTTATCGCCTACATTGTGGGACGTCACGATAGAAGAGAGATCATCAAAGCTGGTTATCTCGGTTCCGTCAACAGCATATACCATGTCACCTTCCCTGAATCCGGCTTTTCTGGCATTTGTTCCGTCAACAGAGTAGATATATACGCCTGAACTGCCGGTACCTTCGCCGAAGAAGAGATCATAGCTGTTGCTTCTGCCCTGCTGTCCGTTGCCTTCAACATATGTCATACCAGTTGAAGGCTGACCGCTGACATAGCCTTTATCCATAATCTGCTGTGCAACATTAGCAGCTTTGTTGATCGGGATGGCAAAGCCGAGTCCCTCAACATCTGAACCTGATGACTTGGCTACTACGATACCTATAAGCTGCCCGTCTCCGTTAAAGAGTCCGCCGCCTGAATTGCCGGGGTTTATAGAACTGTCGGTCTGGAGCAGTGTCATGGTTTTGCCATCTATAGAAAGCTGTCTGTCAAGAGCACTTATAATACCTGCTGTAACTGTACCGCCCAGCTCTCCGAGAGGGTTTCCGATAGCTACAGCCAGATCTCCCACCGACAGCTGGTCGCTGTTGCCGTAAGTGGCAGGAGTCAGATTTCCGGCATCTATTTTGAGTACAGCGACATCGGTGATAGTGTCTGTTCCCACGATGGAAGCATCATATTCTTCCTCGTCTATTGTAGTTACTGTGATCTTGCTCGCACCTTCTATAACATGGTTGTTGGTAATGATGTAGCCGTCATTGGTGATGATGACTCCGCTTCCAGCTCCCTCTGTAACGTACTGCTGCATCCAGGAGTCGGATGATACACTTTCGGTCTTGATTTCAACTACACTTGCTTTGGCGTCTTCAGTGATTTCCTGAACTGTCATATTGCTTCCTGTAGCATCTTCAAGAGTATATCCTGTTGTTGAGGCGCTGCCTGTCTTGGCCGGAGCGGAATCCTTATCGAACAGAGTGCTGCCGAGTGCCGCACCACCGAATCCGAAAACTCCTGAAACAATTACGCATAGAACTGTCATCAGGGCCAGACTTTTCCTGGTGAGAGTGACAGGTGGTGAAGGTTTCCTGGATGCACGTCTGTGCTTCTGGACCGGTCTGAACCCGTTAGCACTGTCCCATGAGCCTGATGTTCCTGCCCTGTTATATCCGCTGTCGGCAAAGTTATCTGCATCGAAGCTGCTGTTAAACCCGGAATTTCTGAAATTATCACGGGGATCTGTGTGCATGCTGCTGTCAGTCTGCTGATAAGCACCATACTCTGATGTGAAGGAAGATCTGTTTCGGGAATCATGCCTCATCTGCCGGCCGCTATCCTGTCCGGACTGTTCATTATCATTTTCATTCTGATCAGGCTGTATGACATCCTTCATTATGAAATTCGGTTCGTAATCCGTATACTTGCTGTTTCTTTGTTCTTCCATAATTTTACCTCATTTTCCCGATTTAATATTGTCTGTGACTTAAATATACAGATATTTTATGTCGTTTAGGTGTTGAAAATATGTGAATATCTGCAGAAAAAGTTAAACATTTTCATCATAATATGATAAAATCGTATAGATATAATAGAATTTACAAAGGAATTATTAATTATGAGCAAAGCATTGATAGCAATAGATAAAAGCGGATCATACAGAGTGTATATCACTATTACTACAGACATGGTTCAGGAGGCGGCGAAGATACATGACACGACGCCTGTGGCATCTGCCGGTCTGGGCCGTGTGCTGACAGCAGCAGGTCTGATGGGCATTATGCTCAAGGATCCCGAAGATAAACTGACGGTGAATTTCAAAGGAGATGGTCCTGCAGGACAGATACTGGCAACAGCCTATGGTGACGGCCGTGTCAAAGGATACATCGCCAATCCTTATGCAGATCTGCCTCTCAGGGATGACGGCAAGCTTGATGTGGGCGGTTCACTTGGAATCGGTGAGCTGACAGTAATCAAAGATCTGGGACTTAAGGAACCATATGTGGGGACTATAGCTCTTGTCAGCGGAGAAATTGCGGACGATCTCACAGCGTACTTTTTCATATCAGAACAGCAGAACTCTTCGGTTGCCCTTGGTGTAAAGGTGGAACGTGACCTTTCTGTCGGAGCTGCAGGAGGAATGATCATTCAGATGCTGCCTGATGCCGAGGAAGGCTCTGTGGATGCTCTTGAGAGCATGATAGCTGATATGGAGCCGATGACATCCATCATCAGCAGAGTATATGAACAGTCTGCAGGAAAGAGCGAAGCCGGCATGGTGCAGGCACTGCTGGATGAGATCTTCAGAAACATGCCTGATGAATACAGACCGAAACCTCTGGAATACAGAGATATCGTCTGGGACTGCGACTGCAGCAGGCAGAGGCTTGAGCAGGTGCTCATGACAATAGGAAAGAAGGAGCTGAAGCAGATCATTGAAGAAGATGGTCAGGCTGAACTGCAGTGCCATTTCTGCCTGAAAAAATATATCTTCAACAGAGATGAACTTACGGCTATCCTTGAAAATATGTGATTGGAGATATAAGAGATGAAAGAGATAATGGTAAAGATAAAGGGGCATCAGGTGAGTCAGGATGCAGGAGAAGACTCTATGGAGTTTATTACGGAAGCCAAGCTGTATGAGAGGGGCGGAGCCTTGTATCTTATTTATGAAGAAAGCGAGGTTTCGGGAATCCCGGGCTGCAGGACGCGGCTCAAGCTCAAAGGGGACCAGGTGCAGATGAAAAGACTTGGGACAGGAGCAGGAATAGGCAATGAGATACGATTCGAGAAGGGCAAAAGATACAAAGGTTTCTATGATACACCTTTCGGTGCAATTGAGATGGAAGTGCTTACCAACCAGCTTGAAAACACACTTTCGGCTGAGGGTGACGGACAGCTGGATATCGATTACAGCATAAGCCTCAAGGGGCTGGTTGAAGGCAGAAACAGACTTAATATAACCCTTATGTAGGAGGAATAGAGAAATGATGAGCAGAAAAACTATAATCGTAGTATCAGTAGCGATCATAGTGGCAATGGTAGTGACCACAGTAACATGCGCCATAGCATATATATAAATCGAAACAAGCAGTAATGGAGGGAAAAATGTCACAAATAGGTTTCAGTGCAGAAAAGTATATTGAAGAACAGTCTAAATATATCCTGGAAAGAATCAATCACGGCGGAGGAGAGCGTCTTTATCTCGAATTCGGAGGCAAGCTGGTTCAGGATAAACATGCGATGAGAGTGCTCCCGGGATTTGATGAAAATGCCAAAATCAAACTTCTGCAGAAGATGAAGGATCAGGCGGAGATAATAATATGCATCTATTCCGGAGATATCATGACAAGCAAGACAAGGCAGGATTTCGGTATAACCTACGATCTGGAAGTGCTGAGACTTATAGACGTTTTCAGGAAGTACGATCTCATGATCAACAGTGTGGTTGTCACAAGATATGAGGACAATTCACCGGCTGTGGACAAATTTATAAACAGGCTCGAAAGACGCGGGATAAAGACCTACAGACACAGATTCACCAAGGGATATCCTACAGACGTTGAAACCATTGTAAGTGAAGAAGGCTACGGTGCCAATCCATATATTGAGGTCACCAGACCTCTGGCTGTTGTTACAGGACCGGGAGGAGGCAGCGGCAAACTGGCAACATGTCTGTCGCAGCTATATCACGAATACAGGAGAGGCAGGAAAGTAAGATATGCCAAGTTTGAAACTTTCCCTGTATGGAACATGCCACTGAAGCACCCGGTAAACATAGCATATGAAGCGGCAACTGCAGACCTCAAGGATGTCAACATGATCGATTCCTTCCACCTTGAGGCTTACGGTGAGAAAGCGGTCAACTACAACAGAGATCTGGAGGTTTTCCCGGTTGTCAAGAGAATAATAGAGAAAATAACAGGCGAGGAAGCAGAGTACAAATCTCCTACAGATATGGGAGTGAACAGAGTGGGCTTTGCCATCACCGATGATGATGTGGTAAGAGAGGCTTCATGTCAGGAAATAATCAGACGTTATATGATAGCTGAATGTGACTTCAAAAAGGGAAAAATCAGACATGATACACTCGAGAGAATAAAGCTGTTTATGGATGATCTGTCTCTGACTGTGGAGGACAGGAAGGTAGTAGTCCCTGCCAGAGAATATGCCGAGAAGAAAAAGAACTGTGATGACAGATATGCCAATGTTGTCGTTATGGCTATCGAGATGGATGACGGCACGATAATCACAGGAAGAAGCTCAAGAAGGATGGTAGCGGCTGCAGCGGCAGTTCTCAATGCAATCAAATATCTCTGTGGAATGGCAGACGAGCTTCACCTGATACAGCCGAGCATTCTCAAAAGCATTCAGGAACTCAAGACAGATGTGCTCGGATCAGAGAAGACAAGCCTTAACTGTGAGGAAATCCTGACAGCGCTGACGATTTCTGCAGCAACAAACCCATCGGCAGAGGCAGTGCTTGCCAAGCTTCCGTCCCTGAGGGGCTGCAGAGCTCATTGCACAGCAATACTGAGCGACAAGGACGAAACTACTTTAAAAGCACTGGGCATAGATGTGACCAGTGATCCTGAGTACATCACAAATAATCTGTATTACAGCTAAAATATTTTTCGCACTAACTGCCGATCTGCGTTAGTGCGATTTTTTCGATGATTCAGCAGTATAAAAAACAGGAGATAATCAATGTACGGGAAATACTTTGTGCTTTTTGCAATTCTGTTCACAGGATGGTTCCTGCGAAAAATCAATTTCATAGACGATAAAATGAATCGAAGCATGAACAAGCTTATCGTGTATTTCGCATATCCATGCATGATAGTGCACAATATAGGAAGCCTTGACATGAGCAGCAGGATACTGGCACAGTTTATGACAGCATTTGTGATAAGTCTGGTGTGCTTTTACATATATGGAGCTATAACATACGGTTATTCGAAGCTTCGGAGATTCCCTGCCGAAGAAGCCAATGTTCTTGAATTTGCTATGGCTGCACCGAATAATGGTTTCATGGGGTTCCCTGTGGCTGTGCTTTTCTTCGGTCAGACCGGACTGCTGATGATGCTGGCACACAATGCTGCCATGAATTTCTTTATATTCACTTATGGCACCAGGCTGATGAGAAGAAACTTTGAGGGCAGGCGAAAGGCGACACCGAAGGGTATAATGAAAGCTGTGATTAAGCTTCTTCTCAACCCTAACATACTTGCTCTGGTAATAGGCTTTATAATAAGCCTGTGCGGCGGATTCATACCTGATGCTGTTGACGAATATCTTCTGTATCTGGGCAACGTGTCGACTCCAATGGCAATGATTTTTATCGGATCAACTCTGACAAGATGCCGTTTCAAAGATATAATCAGAAGTGTGGCCACCATTGAGGCAAGCCTCATGAAGCTTATCTGGCTGCCGGCTGTGACACTGGGGCTTGTATATTTTCTCCCTGTCGATCCTATTATCAAATGTATTGTAGTGCTGGGTATCTGCTTTCCTACTGCAGCTACTGTTTCCATGCTGGCAGAGCAGGAAGGTCAGAAAGAAGAGGCCGCAAGCAAAGTGCTGTTTCTCAGTACAGTAGTTTCGATTGTAACGATCCCGTGTGCGGTAAATCTTCTCATGAGCATTTTCATGTAAAGCGCACAAGCCTGCAGATGCATGATGTGGGGCGCTTCAGGTCTTTATTTTGGAATAAAAAATTTCTTCCCGCTCCAGCAGCGTATCGATTCTTTCCATAATGATACCTTTTGAAGATACGGTCAGATTCTCGTATTCCGACAGAAGGGTGCACAGCCTGCGCTGATTATCGTTAAGATATATGTGGCATAGAGGTCGCTGTGACAGATCGTGAAATACCAGCGTATCAAGACTGATGCAGTATATTTTCGCCAGCGCGTCAAGAGTCTGCAGATCCGGTGCCCGTGTGCATTTTTCAAAATCTATGTATGCCGTTCGCGAAACAAAAAGCCTCTGGGACAGTTCTTCCTGACTGAAGCCGTTGGTCAGGCGCAGAAGTTTTATATTTCTGCTTAATGTATCTAAATCAAGTTTCATAGGTTAACCATTCAATTTTCTTTTATCTGTCGGATTTGTGCGGGGAACTATTAAATGCGAACTCAAGGACGTGAAGTTCGTATAATCTGTCCTGTATCTGCTGTTTTGCACCATGGGACAGCCTGAGATATTTTTCCATAAATATGAAAGATCCAGAACTGTCAGAGCTGATCTGCAGCATAGTCAGTATGTATTTCGAGATATCAAAGGAAATGAAAAGGTCCAGACTTATTCCATAGTAATCTGATATAGCGCATGCGAATTCAAGTGTGGGAACTCTTTTGCCGGCTTCCATGTAACGGTAGCTCGTTCTGGAAATGTTGAATCTGTCAGCCGCAGCATCCTGTGACATTCCGTGTATGTGCCGCAGCAGCTGCATATTTCTGCCGATATAATCATGAGGCTTGTACGTTTCTTTTGCCGTACCGCGAGATTCCAGTCCTGTTATCATCTTATTTTCCTCCCTCGTGTGATTGAACAGAATTAATATACTTTATATATTTAGAGTCGCTATTTGTCGAAAAAGTTTCGGTTTTGCCGAAACTTTTTTATAAAAGCATCAGAAAAGGATAAAATTCCATTTAAAGTTCATACTAAATACGCTGTAAGAAGGAAAATGAAAAACGGAAACAAACTACACTATAAGAAGTATATTGAATAACTTGCAGTGTAAGGAATGGGTCTGATATGGAAATAAAGGAACTGGATAAAAAAGGAATGGGACTTAGAATAAGAGCAAGACGTGAAGGCCTCAGCATGACAAGAGAGGATCTTGCTAGGCAGCTTTCTGTATCATCGAAGTTCATTGCTGATGTAGAATATGGCGAAAAGGGCATATCCCTGAAAAATCTGAATAAACTCAGACAGATACTGGGAGTAAGTGCAGATTATCTGCTGGCGGGTGAGGAAATCTATTCATCCGGGGATGAGAAACGCAGAATGCTGAGCGAGAACATCATGGGATCGCTGAGTGTGTGCTCCGTACAGCAGCTTGGATGTATGGAACAGATTGCAAGGCTTTATGTGGAAGGTATTGTCAACAAGGAGTAGATAGAGTATCGTGGATAAAGATAGCCTGCTTGAAGTATTGAGTCTGAAAAGCAATTATATCAGCAAACTCCTCAGAGTAATGGGTGTCGGTGAGGATGATGTGGAAGATCTGCGAAACGATGTTCTGGAAAATGCTGTCAGGAGAATAACAACATTGAGAGATGAGGGCAGTATTGAAGCCTGGCTGCGTACACTGACAATGCGGAGAGCTTCAAAGTATTTCAGTAAACGCAGACATGGCAGAGAGTTATCAAATATTATAAAAATGGAGACCGGAGAAGAAATGGATGTGTACGATCTGGTTGCCGATGAGAAAACAACGGAGCATCTGTTTCAGGAGGCTGAACGGCGTAAAGCTGCCGCGATGCTGCTGAATACCCTGTCCGGCACAGAAAAGCGCATTATTCAGATGCGGTTCTGGGGAGAATATAAATTCTCTGAAATCGCTATCATCCTGAGCATCAATGTTAATACAGTAAAGACTATTTACAGGAGGAGCCTGCAGAAGCTGGAGAAAAACTACTATAATCTTTTTGGAGAGGAGGATCTTCATGGCTGAGGAAAGGCGCAGAGAATATGAAAAAGAACCGGCTGCCGGCTCTGACGGGGATAGGAAATCTCTCAAAGAGATCATATCTGATATTACAGAACAGGAACTGACCGGCTGCTCTGATGAGGCTGTATCCGCAGAACAGCTGAAGTCCATGGAAAAAGAATACTCCTTGCGTCTGAAACGCCGCAGGCTGATCGGTGCTGCAGCGGCTTTTTTTGTGTTTATTGCCGGTGCGCTGCTTGTGTCGGTGAATTTACCGGCTGATGTGAATGCAGACAAAAATGCCCCTGAGGAAATAGTTTCCGAAGATGGAGTTGTTATAGAGGATGGCGGCTGGGGAAGCAGCGGAGACACGAAAATAATAACGGATGATTGGGATGAGGTTGAAATTATAAAAGAAGATTTTGATAAACTGATGATTCCTCAATATATTCCGGATGGCTATAAATTTGTTGAATTAAGCATTGATATTATGGAAGGGGAAAACAGTGCTGGTATTTTTAAATTCAGTAATGGACATAGTGATTTGGAAATACATGAGTTTTTTTCAAATAGTAATTTAAATTCAACTGAAATACAAAGTACCTGTACGATAGAAGATGAAGATATCGGCAAAGTGTATGTTGACGACAGTAATGAAATAATAAAAGCTGCCAGTATAGTTAATGGCAGCTTTATTGTAGAAATATGGGGAACTGAAAACATTTACGTGCTGATACAGATTATACGTTCGTTAGACTGATTAGAATGAGCCGGTATATCTTGTCTTATAGTATGTACCTGTACTGTTTGTATCAACAAAACGTATTTTTGCACGATAGACTTTCCCTTTTACTAAAGTGAATGTTCTCGCTGCTGAAATCGAGTAGGAATTTGTTATTGTCTTACGATATATTTTAACAGGCACACCTGTTGCATTGCGCCAGGCCCCATTGTACTTTTCCTGAAGAGTGATCGTACAGGATGCGCTTGTAGCCTTTCTGTCAAAACTTGCATATGCGCTTACGTTGCCGCTGGTGCTGCTGTATCGGCTTGCCCCGATACTGTTTGTGGTTGTCGTCATCGGGGCGAATCCTGCTCCCGCACCTGAAGGGTTCTCATCATCGAGAATTATTGATGGATCTGATGCTGCAGCGGCAGTGATCATTGCCTCCTCCGCGAGTATTTCCTCTGTTGCAGGGAACCAGATATCGCTCTCCTCTGATAACTCCGCAGTGTACACGGCAGCTCCTGACTGGATGCCTGATGCGAATACAGCTGCTGGTAATGTCAGGGCAACAGCGAACACAGCTGCGAGGCATAATAAACTTTTTTTCATTTGTCTCTCCTTTCATGAAACGTGTGATAAACTATATCCGGAATTTTAGAAGAAACTGCAGGATATAACAATAAAATCGGGAGAGTCAGGCCGAAATGTGCGAAATACAATCATATTACGTTCATAAACACATGAAAAAAGCCGGATTGTTCATTTTACGTACATCAGATAAATCAGATTATGTTTATCAAAACTATTGAATTAGATCTGCAGACTGGATAGAATTAGAGAAATAATAATACAGATAGAAGGTGCAGAATGGACATAAGAATCGACATATCAGATATGAAGCTGGATCCGGAAAGTATTAAAGATCGCAGACCGGAGACAGGCAGGGTACTTGACAGGCTGTGGTCAGGTACGGGAATGAACGGATGGGTGCAGGCTCCTCTGCATCAGGAGAAGGAAGAACTTGACTATATCCTGAATGTTGCAGATATTCTTAAGCAGGAAACAGAACTGATGGTTGTAATAGGCGTTGAAAATGCTGTGCTGCCTGCTGAAGCGGCAGTTTCGGCGCTGCCGAATACGCTGGATGGCATCGAAATAAGATTCGCAGGACAGAATTTCTGCACATCGGCTCTGTCAGAACTGATGAGGGAAATGAGCCGTAGAGATACGGTGCTGTGTGTGATTTCAAAAACCGGCGAGGAACCGGAGGTTCAGGCAGCTTTTAGTGTGCTCAGGGCCCTTATGGTCAGAAAATACGGCAGCAGGGAGCATGCGGCACGCAGGACTGTCGTTATAACAGAGCAGGGCAGTGCTCTGTACAGAGAAGCACAGAACGAAGGGTACCTGACATTTATTTACCCCGAAGATGTAAGTGAACTTTATGGTGCGCTGACACCGGCAGGATTATTGCCGATGGCAGCGGCAGGTATTGATATCAGAGATTTTATCAGTGGTGCAGGAACGATGGCAGCATCCCCTGAATGGGACAGCGACGGAGCTGATTATGCTATAGCCAGAGTGCTTGTGAGGCAGAACTGCAACATCGAACGTATCAGTACCTTTGACAGCAGATTTGAAGGAATCTGCAGATGGATGAAACGGCTGTATGAGTCGGGTGGAGCTGAAGGTATGATGACAATTGCAGGAGGGTATAACGAAGATCCAGGGACAGGCAATGTTTTTGAAACAATAGTTTCAGCAGAAGACTGCGGCGATGATATCATCATTCCGGACGGGGCTTTCGCCGGCAGACGGCTGGAGGATTTTAACCGTGAAAAATTCATGCACACTATGCAGACTTTTGCAGAAAGCGGACGATATGCAGCTCACCTGTGCCTGCCTGAGGCAGATCCTTTCCATTACGGACAGCTGGTTTATTTCCTGCAGACAAACTGCCAGATAGCTTCAGCACTTTAATGCAGAGAAAGAGGAATTTCCCTCTTTCAAAACCTGCTGTATTGGTGTATAATGTGTATAATAGGGCAGATAGTTGTCCCTGACATATTAGTTATCAAAGCAATCGTACAGATTGATAAGGAGGAGATTATTATGAAAACAATTGGCGTTCTGGGAACAGGCACTATGGGTGCTGGAATCATCCAGGTAGCAGCACAGAATGGTTATGAAGTAGTACTGAGAGCAAGAAGACAGACTTCAGTAGACAAAGGTATCGCAACTGTAGAAAAGAACCTTGACAAGATGATCAAGAAGGAAAAGATCACAGAAGCTGATAAAGCTGAAATCATGGGAAGAATCCACGGTTCAACTGATATCGAAATCGTTAAGGATGCTGACCTCATCATCGAAGCGGCTACAGAAAACATGGAAGCCAAGAAAGCTCTGTTCCAGGAATTAGATGAACTCTGCAAGCCTGAAACTATTATCGCTACTAACACTTCAGCTCTTTCAATCACTGAAATCGCTGCAGCAACAAACAGACCTGACAAAATCATCGGAATGCACTTCTTCAATCCGGTTCCTGCTATGAAGCTGGTTGAAATCGTTAAGGGTCTTACTACTTCAGAAGAAACAAGAGAAGCTATCCTTGACCTGACAAGAGCTCTGGGCAAGACTCCTGTAGATGTAGCAGAAGCTCCTGGATTCGTAGTAAACAGAATCCTTATCCCTATGGTTAACGAAGGTATCGGCATCCTGGCTGACGGAGTTGCTGACGTTGAAGGTATCGACACAGCTATGCAGCTCGGAGCTAACCACCCGATGGGACCTCTCGCATTAGGCGACCTCATCGGACTGGACGTATGTCTGGCTATCATGGAAACTCTGTACGCTGAATTCGGCGACACTAAGTACAGACCTCATCCGCTCCTCAGAAAGATGGTAAGAGCCAACAAGCTGGGAAGAAAGACAGGCGAAGGTTTCTACAACTATAACAAATAAGAGCATAATACATAGAGTATGATGTGAAACGGCACCCGTAGTCTGAATACCATCAGGTTACGGACATTATGGACGGGTGACAGTAACCTGAAAAATGACAGAGCTTATGTTTTTTATAAGCTCTGTTTTTTATTATTCCGGAAATATCGTTGCTCTGATTTACGATACTTCAAAAAAAGTCTGTTACCCGAAACCGATACAAAGATAAAAAATTTGTGAAAACATTTTGCCAAATGTTGTACTGCGGCACAATTCGGTGTATATTATAATCTAGTAATAATCTTAGACCCCATCGAGGTAAACAATATTCTTAAGATTTTTCCAGTTTAAATTTGTTTAATATAGAAAGGATTCATTTGTTTATGTGGAAAACAATGGATGAAAAAACTCTTAAGTCCAGAAAGGTGGCAGAGCTTAGAGAAATTGCCAGAACATTTGGGCTTGAAGGGTACGAGAAAATGAAAAAAGCGGACCTTGTGGCCGCACTTATGACTGACGGAAGTGATATCCGGGAAGAAGCCTCTGAGTCGGTAGCAGACGTATCAGGAGTATCCGGAACTTTTGAGGAAAAGGCAGAAGAAATATCATTCAGTCATGATGATGCCGGAAATGAACCCGACAGAGAAGCTGATGAGAATCATAAGGATGATTCCGGCGAGGAACATACTTCTCAGAATTCTCATGGTGACAGACATCAGAAACAGAAACAGAAGGGAAAAGTCGTGCCTGACAGGAATGACCGTTTTGAGACAGAGGGAATTCTCGAACTGGCAGAAGGCGGATTCGGTTTCCTTAGATTCAACAATTTCCTTACCAGCGAGAAGGATATTTATGTTGCACCGGCACAGATAAGGAGATTCAACCTCAAGACAGGAGATAAAATAAAGGGAATCTGCAGACAGCCTAATGAAGGAGATAAATTCGGAGCACTTCTGTATGTGGTAACTGTAAACGACGATGAACCGGGTGCTGCGATAAAAAGACCTGATTTTGATTCGCTCACACCGATTTTCCCAAATGAGAGATTTGTGCTGGAGGACGGCAGGGACCTTTCTCTCAGACTGATCGATCTGATAGCTCCGATAGGCAAAGGTCAGAGGGGACTGATAGTCGCACCGCCGAAGGCAGGAAAAACAATTCTGCTCAAGAAACTTGCCAACAGTATTGAGAAGCATTATCCGGATGTGGAAATGATAGTTCTGCTGGTAGATGAAAGACCGGAAGAAGTGACTGACATGAAACGAAGCCTTAAAGACGGAGATGTCATATATTCAACGTTTGATGAAATGCCGCAGCATCACGTGAAAGTGGCTGAAATGGTTCTGGCTCGTGCCCAGCGACTGGCAGAGCACGGCAGAGACGTCGTTATCCTGCTTGACAGCATCACAAGGCTGGCAAGAGCATACAATCTTGTGGTGCCGGCTTCCGGCAAGACTCTCTCCGGAGGATTTGACCCTGGAGCTCTGCATAAGCCGAAGAAATTCTTCGGAGCCGCAAGGAAGCTGGAAGAAGGCGGAAGCATCACGATACTTGCAACAGCTTTAGTTGAAACGGGCAGCAGAATGGATGATCTTATCTTTGAAGAATTCAAGGGAACAGGAAACATGGAGCTGCATCTTGACAGGAAGCTTTCGGAGAAGAGAATATTCCCTGCAATCAATCTGAACAAATCAGGGACAAGACGTGAAGATCTGCTGATGAATCAGGATGAAATGGAGGCTATCTGGTATATGAGACGTGCTATGGGCAACCGTGACACTCAGGAAGTGACAGAAATGATACTGGATAATCTGGCTCACACTAAAGACAACAGAACATTTATTGAAGTAATAAAGAAGATAAAACTTGAGGGGTAAAATGGACCTAAGCAGAATATTTCGCAAGGATGCGTGTCCGACGAAAATGGGCGGACAGGCAGTAATGGAAGGCATAATGATGCGGGGCGACAAAAAGACAGCCCTTGCTGTCCGACTGCCGAACGGTAATATCAGAGTGGATATGATGAAAACAAAAGAACAGGGGAAATGGGCTAAGATTCCTCTTGTCAGAGGGGTTGCGGCCTTTGTCGATTCACTTGTATCAGGAACGCGGATACTGATGAAATCAGCCGATATCCTTGCTGAATTCGATGATGAAGAATACGAAGAAACAAAATTCGAAAAATGGATGAACAATAAGTTCGGTACCGATGCTGTATGGAATTTCATGATATATTTCTCGGTAGTGATAGCAATACTGTTTTCGGTAGGAGTATTTATTATCCTGCCTACAGGGGTGGTAAATCTTCTGAAGCTGTTTACAGACAGTATATTCTGGCTGAACTTTGCAGAAGGAGCTGTCAGGATTCTGCTGTTTGTGCTGTATGTATGGGCAATATCGTTTATGGGAGAAGTCAGACGCGTATTCCAGTATCACGGTGCAGAGCATAAAACTATACACTGTTTTGAATGCGGGCTTGAACTCACTCCGGAAAATTGCAGGCAGTTTCCTACCCTTCACCCGAGGTGCGGGACGAGCTTTCTCATGTTTGTATTTATTATTGCTTTCATTATGCACTTCATTCTCGGATGGCCTAATCTTGTTTTCAGGATTGTGTCCAGGCTGCTCCTGCTGCCTGTAATAGCAGGTCTTTCCTATGAACTGCTCAAATGGGCCGGACGAAGTGACAACATTGTTGTCAAGGTGCTGAGTCTGCCAGGTCTGTATCTGCAGAAGATAACGACAAAAGAACCAGATGACAGGCAGCTGGAAGTGGCTATCGCAGCAATAAATGCAGTAAGAAATGACGACCCGATCGGAGAAAAAATAATATCAGAAAAAAAAGAAGAAAACCCTGCGGGAGAAAACCAGATGCAGGCTGCTGCAGATGCACACAGCGACGAATCCGGCCAATATAGTGAGTATATGGTCAAGCCGCTCAAGCCTGCACTGAAAAGACGCAGGTTTATATAGCCCGAAAGGAATTGACCAGATGAAGACTAGAATACTTGTAAAAGAAGGAGAATACCAGCTTTCCAAGGCATTTTGCATGGATCCGAAGATAGATGCGGAGGAGCTTTACTGCTATCTGACAGGAACAGATAAGGTAGGGCTGTTTCTGAAGGCTCAGGAGGAAGTGGATTCGGAGACAGAAGAAAAATATATGGAACTCATCAGGCGTCGTGCCGAGAGAATCCCTCTGCAGCACATCACAGGTGTGCAGGAATTCATGGGATATACGTTTAAAGTCAGCCCGGATGTGCTGATTCCCCGTCAGGATACCGAAACCCTTGTTACAGAAGCCGCCAGAACCATACAGAACACACCGAAGGAAAAACTGACGTTTTTAGAGAAGCTCAGAGGACACAAGGAATGGGAAGTGCTTGATCTCTGCTGCGGTAGCGGTGCAATAGGCATATCGCTGGCGAAAATATGTACTAATATCAGAGTCACAGCAACTGATATTAGTGATGCAGCCATCAGAATAGCCCGGGAAAATGCCGAAACCTTGAGAACGAAGATAAAGTTTCTGCAGGGCGACATGTTCGTGCCGGTATCGGGAAAGAAGTTCGATATGATTGTCAGCAATCCACCGTATATCAGGACGAATATGATCTCTATTCTACAGGAAGAAGTCAAAAAACATGAACCGCTTAAGGCGCTGGACGGTGGCAGAGATGGACTGGATTTCTACAGGATAATAGTGGAACAAGCGCATAAACACCTGAAACCTGAAGGGTTTCTTATGATGGAAATTGGACACGATCAGGGAGAAGATCTGAGAAAAATGCTGAAGGATTCACAAAAATATACGCCGGCGGAGGTAATTAGGGATTTACCCGGCAAGGATCGTGTGGTAAAATGTCAATTAAGATAATAGAAGTACAGTTATAAAAGAACAGCGACAGCGGCATATGCCGCACTTCGTACTGACTCCAAGGGTATGACCGAGGAGGAAGGCGATGGTTGAAAGCAGGTTTTGTTATTATTGCTCGGGTATTCTTTTAGGATGCCAGGAGCCAGATTTGTAATTAAAAACCTTCGTCCGGCCATTGCCGGATGGAGGTTTTTATTGTTATAAGAAAGGAAGAATGAGAAATGGCAGTTTATAACAGCAGATCAACAAAAGCAGAAGAATTCATCAATCACGAGAAAATACTGGAAACATTAGCATATGCAGAGGCGCACAAAAATGACCTTGAAATGATGAAACAGATTCTCGAAAAGGGCAGGCAATACAAGGGCCTTTCATATAAGGAAGCGATGACCCTGCTGGAGTGCGAAGATCCGGACATTATCCAGAAAACCTTTGATCTTGGAAAGGAAATCAAGGAGCATTTCTATGGCAACAGAATTGTAATGTTCGCACCGCTTTACCTTTCCAACCACTGCGTCAACGGATGTGTTTACTGTCCGTACCACGGTCAGAACAAAACAATCCCGAGAAAGAAACTGACTCAGGAAGAAATCAGAAAGGAAGTTATCGCACTGCAGGATATGGGGCACAAGAGACTTGCTATTGAAGCCGGTGAAGATCCGGTAAACAACCCTATCGAATACATCCTGGAAAGCATCAGGACTATTTACAGTATACATCACAAGAATGGTGCCATCAGAAGAGTCAATGTAAATATCGCTGCGACAACTGTAGAAGAGTACAAAATGCTAAAGGACGCCGGCATCGGTACGTACATACTTTTCCAGGAAACATATAACAAGAAGGCTTATGAGGAGCTTCATCCATCAGGTCCTAAGAGCGATTATGCATATCACACTGAGGCCATGGACAGAGCTATGCAGGCAGGTATTGATGACGTTGGCTGCGGTGTGCTCTTCGGACTTGAAAACTATAAATACGATTTCGTCGGCATGCTGATGCACGCACACCATCTCGAGGAAACCTACGGCTGCGGTCCGCACACTATCAGCGTACCGAGAATCAGACCTGCAGATGATATCGATCCTGATACCTTTGACAATGGTGTTCCTGATGATGTGTTCAAGAGAATCGTTGCGGTTCTGCGAATTGCCGTTCCTTATACCGGTATGATCATGTCCACACGCGAAAGTGCAAAAACAAGAAGAGAATGCCTGGAAATTGGCATTACTCAGATTAGTGGAGGCAGCAGAACCAGCGTAGGCGGATATGTTGACGAAGAGAGACCTGAGGATACAACTCAGTTTGATGTTGAAGACAGAAGAACACTGGCAGAGGTCGTGGACTGGCTCATCGATCTGGGATACGTGCCAAGCTTCTGTACAGCATGCTACAGAGAAGGCAGAACAGGCGACAGATTCATGAGTCTGCTGAAATCCGGACAGATTGCCAACTGCTGTCAGCCGAATGCACTGATGACTCTCAAGGAATTCCTCATGGATTACTCAAGTGAGGAAACTCACAAGAAGGGCGATAAAATCATTGCTGAGAGAATGGCCATGATACCGAATGAAAAGGTACGTCAGGTATGCGCTGAGCGTCTCACGGCTATCGAGAACGGAGACAGAGATTTCAGATTTTAAGGATAAAATGTTTTAATGACAGGCCGCCTGGGAAGACAGGCGGTCTCTTTGAAGGGAGGAATTAGTATGAGCCTGAATGATACACCTAGGGCAAACAGGCTGCATATTGGAATATACGGCAGAAGAAATGCCGGCAAATCATCGCTGATAAACGCTCTGACCGGGCAGGATATAGCACTTGTATCTTCTGCTCCGGGAACGACGACGGATCCGGTTTTCAAGTCAATGGAACTTCATCCGGTAGGTCCGGTGGTTTTCATAGATACAGCGGGATTTGATGATGAGGGGGAGCTGGGCAGGCTTCGTGTGGAAAGAACCCAGGACGTGATCAACAGGACAGACATTGCGGTGGTCGTCATAGATGGAACGTCAATAGACGATTTATCACATGAAAAGGTGTGGCTGAACCAGCTGGAGGCACGCAAGGTGCCTGTGATCATTGCGGTGAACAAGTGTGAACAGATGGTGGCTCGCCCCGGCACCGGCGGAAGCAAGGGGGGCTGCGGGTCAGAAGCGGAGAAGGACAGACTTGCAGCAGAGAAAATTTCGGCAGCTCTGGGAGAACGTCAGGTGATTATGGTCAGTGCTGCCGAGAAAAAGGGTCTTGAAGAGCTGCGAAAAGCAATAGAAAATTCGGTTCCGGAGGATTACCTCAGAGAAAAAATTCTGGGAGATCTGATTGATGAGAATGGTCTGGCACTGCTTGTTATTCCGCAGGATATCCAGGCTCCGAAGGGTCGTCTGATTCTGCCGCAGGTGCAGACAATAAGAGAACTTCTTGATAAAAAATGCACGGCGGTTGCAACGACTGCTGATGGTCTTGATAGGGCACTGGCATCGCTGAACCGGGACCCGGATCTGATAATCACAGATTCACAGTGCTTCAATCTCGTCTATGAAAAGAAACCGGCGAGCAGTGGACTCACATCATTTTCCGTGCTCTTTGCAGCATACAAGGGAGACATCGGAAAATTTGTTGATGGCGCATCGTTATTAGACGAAATGACTGAAAATTCAAAGGTTCTGATAGCTGAAGCCTGCACTCACGTGCCTCTTTCCGAGGACATCGGTCGCGAAAAAATCCCGAATCTGCTTCGCAGGAAATTCGGCAAGGGCATGCAGATAGTCAATGTTTGCGGCAATGATTTCCCATCGCCTGATGCGCTGAAAGAGTTTGATCTGATTATCCACTGCGGCGCGTGCATGTTCAACAGGAAGCATGTGATGAACAGAATTGCGGCTGCTGAAGCGGCAGGAGTACCAATTACAAATTACGGTGTGGTGCTGGCGAAGCTTGGCGGAATTCTTGATAAAATCAAGCTGCCCGAATAGTAATTGTATCGCAGGATGCGTATGCCCGGGTGACTATGGCAAAATGCATAATTTCAGCAAAAAGCAAAAAAACACTTGTTTTGTATGGGCGAGTGTGCTACACTTTAAGGGCTGTGAATATCGAAACAGTAATTATGCTGAGGTGGTAAGCCTGAGCAGGAAAGAGGTGAAAGAGCATGAAACAGGGAATCCATCCTGACTACAAGGAATGTAAAGTAACTTGCGCATGCGGCAACACATTTATGACAAAGTCCACACAGGAAGAAATCAGAACGGACATTTGCTCAGCGTGCCATCCATTCTTTACAGGTCAGCAGAAATTCGCACACAGAGGCGGACGTGTTGAAAAGTTCAAGAACAAGTACAACCTGGACTAATTTCAGCATTGGAATTTCAACAGAAATTAAAAGAGAAAACAAGTATAATCGTCTTGCAGATGACTGCAGGACGATTATTTGTTTTTTGGTTAGCATCGAAGTGAAATGAGGTGGCTTGTTACCATAATTCTTCATTTGTTATGTAATCCTATTGGCAGTTTTAGTCATAATCAACCGGTTCGCATTTCTGAATTCTCAGGAATTCATTCCAGTTTTCATTGGATTGTTCTGTAATCTTTTTTTCTACTATGCGATCCCTGTCGCTTAGTATTGCAAGCATTTCATCTGCGACCTCCTCCATTGGAGGTTTGTCATCAAACTGTTTGAGGTAACCGATCATGCGGGCTGCAGTGAAATCAGTGTTCAGGCTTTCCGATATCAGTTGGCAGAATCGCTTTGAGTATCCCATCTGCTGCATAAGCATAAATAATTTTCGGCTTGTATCTGATGTCATTGTAAATGTCTCCTGTATAAGTGTATTAAAAGTGATTCTGGATTGCCGGATGTGGTGTGTGATGATATTATAGCAGACATATCGTTCTTTGCAAGGTTCAAATGCTACAATGACTGCTGCATTTAGAACCTTTGATTATTGACAAGTGTATTTATTAAGACTATAATTTCATTGAAAAGTGTATAAAAATACCCTCAAAAAGTATTGAAAAGTGTATAAAGTCATAAAGAAATTATATTGAAAAGTGTAGAGGTGCAGATGCTATACAGGAAAATTCAGCCTTATATAGAAAATTATCTGAAATCAGAAGATAACAAGGTTCTAATAATAGATGGCGCGCGGCAGATCGGAAAAACTTATATTGTCCGTCATGTGGGAAAGCAGATGTTTGAAAATTTTATCGAAATCAATATGCTTGAAGATTCTCTTAATGACAGACTGTTTGATAATGCCAGGACTGTGGAGGACTTTTATCTGCAGATAAGTATGCTGGCAGGAGATAGAATGAAGGAAAAAGAGAATACGCTGATTTTCCTTGACGAGATACAGGAATATCCTCATCTGCTCACACTCCTGAAATTTTTAAAGGATGACGATAAATTCACATACATTGCCAGTGGCTCGCTGCTTGGAGTGACTCTTGCCAAGACAACCTCCATTCCGATAGGAAGTATTCATGTCAAGCATATGTATCCATTGGATTTTGAAGAATTTCTTCTTGCCAATGGTTTAAATGAGCTGGCAATAAATGCGGTGCGCAGGAAATTCATGAATGAAGAAAGCCTTGACGAAGCCACCCATAATCGAATGATGGATCTTTTCAGGAAGTATCTGCTGGTTGGCGGACTGCCCGATGCGGTCAATACTTATCTGAGAGACAAGAATATTGCGAAGGTTCGTGAGGTTCAGCGTGAAATCCATGAATATTACGCTATGGATGCATCGAAGTATGATAGAGAAAACCGTCTGAAAATAAGACGGATTTATGACATGATTCCATCGAATCTGGAAAACAAAAAGAAACGTGTTGTGGTAAACAAAATTGAAAACAAGAAAGGCAAACGCTTTGCGGACTATCAGGAAGAGTTTGACTATCTTATTCATGCCGGAATAGCCTTGGATGTACAGGCGATATCAGCACCTGTCTTCCCGCTGATAGAATCCAGCGGAAAAAATCTGCTGAAGCTGTACCTGAATGACATCGGGATACTTACAGGAATCCTCTACCACAATAATATTCGTGCAGTGCTGGATGACGTGAAAAGCATAAATCTGGGGACAGTGTATGAATCTGTGGTGGCTTCTGAATTGAAGGCACATGGATACAAACTGTTCTATTACGATAACAGACATAAAGGTGAGGTGGATTTCCTGATAGATGACTTTGATTCGTTATCAGCGGTACCGCTGGAGATAAAGTCAGGCAAAGACTATACAGTGCATAGTGCGCTTAATCATTTTGTGTCGAATGAGGAATACAATATCAGAAAGGGATTTGTGCTTTCCAATGAACGGGAAGTCACGAAAAAGGGAAAGATAACGTATCTTCCAATTTATTATATTATGTTTTTTGAGAACGAAAACTAAATGGAGGTATCGGGAATGTACAGGATTTTCATCGTTGAGGATGATGAGGTCATCGCAGGTGCCATCGCAGACAAGCTGAGGAGCTGGGACTTCGATGCCCGCATCTGCGATGAGCTTCAGCACGTGACGAAGGAGTTTGTTGAATACGACCCGCAGCTGGTGCTGATGGACATATCACTGCCGTTTTTTAACGGTTACCACTGGTGCAGCGAAATCCGCAAAATCTCCAAACTGCCCATCATGTTCATTTCCTCGGCAGGAGACGATATGAATATCGTGATGGCGATAAACATGGGTGCAGATGACTTCGTGGCAAAGCCCTTCGATATGGATCTTCTGCTTGCCAAGATACAGGCACTCCTGAGACGAGCCTACGACTTCAACGCACAGAACACGTGCCTTTTGCAGCACAAAGATGTGGTGCTCAACAGCGCATCGGGCACAGTGACCTTCGGGGATGGCAGGACCGAGCTGACAGGCAATGAAAACAAGATCCTCACTATTCTCATGCAGAACAAGGGGCGCGCAGTTTCCAGAGACACGCTGATGAACAAGCTGTGGGAGACGGATTGCTTCGTAGACGAAAACACTCTTTCCGTCAATGTCACCAGGCTTCGCAAGAAGCTGGCGGCCATCGGAATCGAGGACTTTATCAGAACCAGGAAAGGGACAGGTTATATAATAGAATGAAGAAAAATCTTATGCGGCAGTGTGTGCTGGACTATGCCAGAAGCAAAGCGAAGCTCGCACTGCTTCTGGTGTTTTTTGCGGTGCTGACGATGGTTATTTTCAGGCTTTATCATGTTCGCTGGGATGCGGCGGTTTATGCGGCAGTGCTTTGCGGTTGCATCGGGCTGGTGGCGGCCGCGTTTGATTTTGTGGCGTTTTGTAAAAGGCACGTGATGCTGCATGCGATGGATGGTTGTGTGTCGTACAGTATTGACGAGCTTCCGGTAGCGGCTACACCTGTTGAGGCTGATTACCAGCGGCTTCTGAGAGAGCTGTTCGAGAGCAGAAGCCGGCTGCTGGCTGAAACCGAGGAGGCCAGACGTTATATGTCGGATTACTATGCCATGTGGGTGCATCAGATCAAGGTGCCTATTGCGGCAATGCATCTGCTGATGGGGGATGAGAAAAACTCGCCTCTGGCTCTGGAGCTTTTTAAGATTGAGCAGTATGTTGAGATGGCGCTGTCCTATGTGCGGCTGAATGCAGGCAGCACGGATTATGTAATAAAGGAATATGAGCTGGAGCCTGTTGTGAAGCAGGCGGTGAGAAAATATGCGCCGCTGTTTATCGCCAGGAAGCTTTCGCTGGACATCGGCGAGCTGGGCGGGACAGTGATTACTGATGAAAAATGGCTGCAGTTTGTCATCGAGCAGATTCTTTCCAATTCGCTGAAATATACGAAAAAAGGTATGATTTCTATTTATCTTGAGGAGCCAAAGACGCTGGTTATCGAGGATACCGGCATCGGCATTGCTCCGGAGGATATCAGCCGTATAGGTGAGAAGGGATTTACCGGCTACAACGGCAGGCTTGATAAGAAGTCGACGGGGCTGGGTCTCTATCTTTGTCGGGAGATTCTGGGGAGACTTTTACACCGGCTGGAGATTTCTTCACAGGTGGGTGTCGGCACGAAGGTGAAGATTCATATGAAAAACAGGGACATGGGACCTGCGGAGTAATGGATATAGTTTCGATTTTTACGGAATATCAACAAAGCAATGTTGGTGTAAGGAGGCGAAACGCAATGATGATAAACGAAATTTCGACGTGTCCACAGAAAAGCCAGCACCACACGTCGAAAAAATATTCTGCTGGTTCGACTTATACAATAGTTTTCGACGTGTCATGCCTCTGATGCGCGAAACACGTCGAAAATATCAAGCGCATATTATAATTAAATCAGCTGATACTTGAGAAGGTTGAAGGTTTTCGACGTGTTGAACTATTTCAGAGCTGTTCACGTCGAAAAATCAACATCCCAATTATGACGACAAACGAAATTTCGACGTGTTCACAGCAAAATCAGCACTACACGTCGAAAAAATTTATATCTCATCAAACAGCTGACTGTAGGCTTGCCAGAGAAATCGAGCAACTGTGAAATGATGAATTGTACTCATTGGAAATAGAAAACACCACCTGAATTTGGTAAAATATAAGTATCAAATGCAGGTGGTGTTTTATGTTACAACAACCTTACAAAAATGAAAGATTGGCGCCCCAATCGTAAGTCGGATAAATGGAAGGCGCCAATCTTTTCTGCTATTATTATGGCAGATGAAGCGGGGCGGCCGGGCAGCCCACTTCGACCTGCAGCAATATGGCGCCCCGGCTCAATGCCTCGCCCGGCGGAGTTCTGACGCCGGCCGGGCAACCACGGCCGGGCGCCGGCACAGCTCAACACCCCGCAACTCACAGCAAAAGGAGGTATGCCACATGGCAATATTAGAGGTAAACAATCTTAAAAAAATCTACACCACCCGCTTCGGAGGCAGCAGCGTTCAGGCTCTGAGCAACGTGAACTTCTCCGTCGAAGAAGGCGAATATGTAGCAATCATGGGAGAATCAGGCTCAGGCAAAACTACGCTGCTCAACATCCTGGCGGCACTGGACAAACCCACCAGAGGCAAAGTCCTGCTGGAAGGCAAAGACATCACGACCATCAGAGAAAAAGAGCTTTCTGCATTCAGGAGAAACAACCTGGGCTTCGTGTTCCAGGATTTCAATCTGCTGGATACATTTAATCTCAAGGATAATATTTTTCTCCCTCTGGTGCTTTCAGGCAAAAGGTACCAGGAGATGAACAAGCGGCTGAACCCTCTGGCAGTCAAGCTGGGGATCCAGGACATCCTTTACAAATTCCCGTACGAAGTATCGGGCGGACAGAAGCAGAGAGCCGCCATCGCCAGAGCCCTCATCACATCACCGAAGCTGATTCTGGCGGATGAACCGACAGGCGCGCTGGATTCAAAATCCGCAGACGACCTGCTTAAGATATTCACCGATATCAACAGAGACGGCCAGACCATCATCATGGTGACCCACTCAGTCAAAGCCGCAAGCACCGCAGGCCGTGTGCTCTTTATAAGCGACGGGGCCGTATTCCACCAGATGTACAGAGGCACATCCACCAACGAAGAAATGTTCAGGAAAATATCCGACACCCTGACAGTTATGGCGACCGGAGGTGGTCTGTGTGATTAAACTGGCAGTAAGCATGGCGTTCACCAACATCAGAAACAACAGAAAAACATTCATACCGTACATGCTTTCCAGCATCATGACGACAGCCATCTTCTACATTATCTGTTCCCTGGGGGACAACGAGGAGCTGGGAAATCTCTGGGGAGGTAACATCCTGCAGAGCTACATGAGCATGGGGCAGGTGATAGTTGCAATATTCGCAGTGATATTCCTGTTTTATATCAACAGCTTTCTTATCAGGAGGCGGCAGAGCGAGTTCGGGCTGTACAACATACTGGGTATGGAAAAGCGGCACATATCCACAGTGATATTTTTTGAGACGCTGTATTCATTTCTGATTTCGATGGTATTCGGACTGGCGGCAGGGATGCTGCTGGATAAGCTGATGTATCTCATCGTGCTGAATCTGCTGGATGCAGCCATACCGCTGGGTTTTTACATCTCCCCGACCGGAATCGCCAAGGCATGCGGACTCTTCGGAATAATATTTCTGTTTATTTTTCTCAGCTCGGTGCGTCGGGTATACAAATCAAATCCGATAGAGCTGCTGGCCAGCAAAAGAGCCGGTGAGAAGGAACCGAAGGCCAAATGGGTGCTGGCAGCAATCGGACTTGTCTGCCTGCTGACAGGCTACGCCATAGCAGTTTTCACGGAGAATCCGGTGGCTGCTGTGATGATGTTTTTCATAGCCGTTGTGCTGGTCATAATCGGCACGTACCTGCTTTTCACGGCAGGAAGCATCGCACTGCTGAAGCTTTTGAGGATGAAAAAGGGGTTTTACTATAAGGCACGTCATTTCGTCAGCATTTCCGGCATGATGTACAGGATGAAAAAGAACGCAGTGGGGCTTGCCAGCATATGCATTCTTTCTACCATGGTGCTGGTGATGATATCTTCGGTGCTGTTCATGTTTGTCGGCAATGAGGACTCGGTGAACAGCAGGTTCCCGGCGGAATACAAGATAGATTGCATTTCCGGGGATCCTCTGTTTGACAGGAGTGTGGAGCTTCTCGCGCAAAATGCACGTGATGAGGGCCTCGTGCTGAAGGACGAGGTGAAGTATGAAGATCTGAGCTTTGCTGCTGTTTACGACAGGAAAAAGGATTTATACATCACGGAT
>JALEQY010000093.1 GCA_022763735.1 Clostridiales bacterium | reverse complement strand
ATATAACCTAGATATTATACAATAATATAAACATAAAGTAAATTACACGGAGGTAAAAATGAGTTCAAAAGATTTAAAGACACGAGATCAGATTGATAAAAAATACAAATGGAACATAGAAGCCATGATTTCGGACGAATCCACCATAGACCCCGCTCTGGAATCGATAAAAAAGCAGGCTGAAGAATATGCATCCAGATTTGCAGGACACCTTACAGAAAGTGCCGATACTCTCCTTGACGCATTTAAAGAAAGAGATGCCATCTGGCGTGATCTGGAGAAAATATATGTATATGCCCGCATGCGCCGGGATGAAAACAATGCAGAGAACAGATACCAGGGCATGAGTGACAAATGCACTTCGGTAATTGCTGCAGTATCGGCCTGTCTGTCTTTTTTCACTCCGGAGCTGCTGTCAGCATCTGATGAAACCATACTGGGCTATATAGAAGAAAACGAAGGTCTCAGAGAATACGAATTTGCCATCAGAGACACGCTGAGACAGAAAGCCCATGTACTTTCTGAAGCCGAAGAAAATCTGCTGGCCCAGATGAGCGAAGTTACAGGCGCAACAAATGATATTTTCACAATGCTCAATAATGCAGACATCCGATTCGGCACCATTACTGATGAAGATGGTGATGAAGTCGAGCTGACCCACGGCAATTATATCAAATTCATGGAAAGCCATAACAGAAGCGTACGTGAAGCTGCATACAATGCCATGTACGCAGCATATAAAAGCCTGATCAATACCATTGCATCCGCCTACAACTACAACACCAAGACCGATGTCATAGGCGCACGTATCAGAAAACACGAATCTGCCAGAGCTGCAGCACTTTCAGGTGATAACATCCCGGCAGAAGTTTACGACAACCTTGTCAAAGTTGTAAACAGAAACCTTCCTGCACTCCACAGATACTCCGCCCTCAGAAAAAAAATGCTGGGTGTTGACAGAATGTACATGTACGACATGTACGTGCCTCTTATCGAGGTTCCTGAAAAAGCTGTACCTTTTGAAGATGCTCTTGATATCATGAGAGAAGCCCTCGCGCCTCTGGGAGAGGAATATATCTCCAAGATGAACAAAGGTATTTCCGAAGGCTGGATAGACGTTTACGAAAACAAAGGGAAAACCAGCGGAGCCTACAGCTTCGGATGCTACGACAGCTACCCTTATATCCTTCTCAACTATACCGATACTTTAAAGGATGTATTCACGGTGATACATGAGATGGGTCATTCTATGCATTCAAGATACACCAGAGATGAACAGCCATATATCTACGGTAGCCATTCAATTTTCACGGCTGAGGTGGCATCTACCGTTAACGAATCTCTTCTGATGCAGCATCTTCTCAGCAAAGAAAATGATATTGAGATGAGAAAATACCTGCTGAACATGCACCTTGAGGAGTTCAGAACAACTCTGTTCAGACAGACCATGTTTGCCGAGTTTGAAGATATAACCCACAAAGCTATAGAAAGCGGACAGGTGCTCACAGCTGAATGGATGTGCCAGCAGTACGAAGACCTCAACACTAAATACTACGGACCGGCAGTGGAGAAGGACGATACGATAAAATATGAATGGGCACGTATACCACATTTCTATAATGCATTCTATGTTTACAAATATGCGACAGGATATTCTGCAGCTACTGCCATATCAGAAAAAATACTCAGCGAAGGTCCTTCAGCTGCTTGCGATTATATCAGATTCCTCAAGACAGGTGAATCCGACTATCCTATCGAGCTCCTCAAAATTGCCGGTGTCGATATGAGCAGTCCTGAGCCTATCGAGAAGGCAATGGATACCTTCTGCAGAATTCTTGATGAATTTGAAAAACTTGTTTTAACAGCAAATTAATCCGCAGATGTTAATACGCAGGTGCGAAATATGAATAATAAAATAATAAATATATTTACAAATGAAACAGACATCTCACTGGAGACAAGGGCCGAGCTCACAAAAAAACTTGTGGACAGAGGATATACGGTAACAGAAGAGTCCATGGAGGATGCTGATCTTATCATATGTATAGGCGGCGACGGATCTTTTCTCGAAACAATACATTCATGCAAATTTCCCAAGAGTCCTGTCATTGGCATCAATACGGGACATCTTGGTTTTTTCCAGGAAATATCACCGGACTGTCTCGACCAGTTCATAACTGATTATGAAGACGGACAGTATTCAATACAGGATCTCAGCACCGTAAAAGCAACAGTTACAACTCTTGACGGGCGAGAGAACAAACATCTGGGCCTTAATGAGATAATCATCAAAGGCAGACAGTCCTATGCGGTGCATTTCGGGATAGCCATTGACGGCAAACCGCTGGAGCGTTTCAGCGGTGACGGGATTCTGGTAGCCACATCGTCCGGCAGTACTGCTTACAATTACTCCCTCGGCGGTTCTATTGTAGATCCCAGACTGGACCTGCTCCAGGTTACACCTATCGCTCCGATGAATACAACGGCATACCGTTCATTTACATCAAGCATCCTTCTTCCTGCAGAAGTATCCCTGGAAATCTATCCAGTATATGATGACAATCGTATATTCATACTCAACGACGGCAAAGAAACCGGCTACTCCAATGTCAAAGATGTCAAGGTGGAAGTGTCGGACACTATGGTCCATTTAATGAGATTCAAGAATTATGATTTCTGGAACAAGGTGAAAACGAAGTTCCTCTAATCTGAAAGGCAGTTTTGAAATGACAGAATTTATTCACAAAGTTACAGCGGAAGACGATGGAATGGAAGTAAGAGAAATCATACGTCAGTATTTTGACTTCTCTTCAAGGCTGAGGAATAAAATCAAACGCGAAAAGCTGGTAACTCTTAACGATACTGAAACTCCTGGCTGGATCAGAACAAAACCGGGAGATGTGGTGAAAATCACTCTCCCGGATGAAAAAAGCAGTTTTGAACCTGAAGATATACCTGTGTATCCCGTTTACGAAGATAATGACATTCTGATAATAAACAAACAACCTGGGATTATTGTCCATCCAACAAAAGGTTATCCGTCAGGAACTGTCGCCAATGCATTGATGCATTATATGGAGGATACCGGCCAGTCCTTCAAAATCCGTTTTGTAAACAGGCTGGATATGGATACCTCCGGTCTTTTGGTTATTGCCAAAAACGCCTACTGTCAGAACCACTATACCAGTCAGATGAAATCCAACACCGTGGAAAAACGGTACATATCCATTGTTAAAGGCATTGTTGAATCAGACAGGGGAATCATTGATCTTCCTATCGGGCGCCCTGACCCCGACAATGTAGCTCGCGGTGTTATGGAGGGTGGCGCTCCATCTGTCACCCATTATACTGTTCTGGAAAGATTCTATGGTAAAGGCTATACACTTGTTGAACTGCTGCTTGAAACCGGCAGAACACATCAGATTCGTGTGCATATGTCCCACATCGGACATCCTGTTCTGGGCGACTGGCTTTATGGTGGTGTCAACGACGATCTTATCGGCAGACAGGCCCTTCATGCAGCAAAGCTTTCATTCACGCATCCTATAACCGGAAAGCGCATGACACTGGAAGCACCTGTACCTGATGATATGCAGAACGCTATCAGCATACTTCGCGGATAAATAATAAACCGGAGAACACTGATGTGTCTCCGGTTTTTCTCTATTCGCTTATGATTTCTGCAATAGATTTTTTCTTCATTTCTTTTATCATGATTCCCTGTATACGTTCAATTTCCATATGTACCTTGCATGGAATATCATTAGTGTTTCTGCTGCAGTCTTCCTTCATACAATGCAGTATCGCCAGATCACCCTCTGTAACGCTGACAATATCGTATATCGTCAGCTCATCAAGCGATTTGTTCAGATAATATCCTCCCTGGTTTCCTCTCTCTGATTTTACCAGATCTGCCATTTCAAGTTCTCTCAGAATTTTATATGCGAAAGCTCTGGGAATTTCCTCCCTGTCGCATATTTCCCGGACGTTATGCACCTTCCCATCCTGAAGAACACGACATATTCTCATGGCATAATCACTTCTTCTGGTTATCAACATAATTACACTCCTCGAACTATAATTGGATTTCATTAATAATATATCACACAGGATATTTTTTTTCTACTGCAAATTTAACTGCAGATTTATCTGTAGATTTTACCGTTCCCGGGCTGTTCATCATATCTGTATTTTATCAGTTCACTGACGGTTACCAGCTGATATCCCTTTTTCTTAAGATACGGAACTATCATTTCAGTAGCTCTTGCTGTTGAGTCATATATTGAATGCATAAGTATTATATCACCGTCTAGGTTCCCGGCCTTTTTCACCTCTTTGAACACTTTCTTCGCATTTCTGCTCTGCCAGTCCAGAGTATCTACTGTCCACATCACCACCGGCAGACCTGACAGTTCGTTCACTGTGCTGCTGGTCTCACCATAACTTGGTCTGAAAAGAGTAGGTTCTGCACCGCACGCTTTTTTTATGGCTTCATTGGTTTTCTTTATCTGTCTCTTAACCTGTTTTTCCTTAAGGTTTGTAAGCACCGGGTGATCCCATGTGTGATTTCCTATTTCACAACCCATCTCAAAAGCCTTGCGAACTGTCACGGTATCACCTGAAATTCTGTTTCCCAGATAAAAGAACGTAGCAACAGCACCGTTCTTTCTGAGGCAGTTCAGAATCCTGTTCTCTGCTTTTCCTCCCGGACCATCATCATATGTTATCGCCACCATCGGCTTTGACGGATCAACATATCTTTCTTTTATTTCCGGTCTCATAACCTCTGCAAAGAGTCCCTCAGGTATCCCTGCCGAAACAACACCTTCTTCTGCATTTACAACAGTGCCTTCCTCAAAGAAAAAAACAACTCCTGTATCTGTAATGATAAAATCATTATAATGTGTCTCATCTGCTGACAGGTATTTCTCCCATCCGTCCCTCAGCTGATCTTTGTCATATTCCTTACTGAAAAATTCAGTAAAGTAACTCTCACACTTTTTCCTATAATCTTCAGTAAAAATCTGATACGAAGAAAGCCTGTTTCCTGTTTTCCCTGAAAACTGATATGTATATATTCTGGTTGATACAGTCTGCATATCTTTTTTTTCTTCTGTATCATCCTGTTCATAAATCGCCAGACTGACTACTCCGTTCTCTGATTCAAACACTCTGGAACTTACTATCAGTGCCTGCTCCAGCGGTCTGTATCTGAATTCAGTGCCGTGTTCCGCCTTGCGCTCCTTTTCTTCCGCATTCCTCACAGCTTTGAAATTTTTCTTGATTATGTCTATTTTCTCATCTCTGAATCCGGTTATGTCTTTATTGTCATATATATCGTAATCAACTGCATATGATATGGGCGAACCATATTCATATTCTATCCTGATCTGATCCTGAGCCTCAAAAATCTGCCCCGTTTCAAGCTGTTTATCGACGTAATCTCTGAACTCCTCCTCATCCTGATATACATTCGTATGCATATATGCCATAAACACTACAATACCGGTAATAAAAAACAGTATAAGAAATATCATAAGAAGGATCATATTTCTTTGTTTTCTCCTTTTTCTGAGCATGCGCTTTCTGCGCCTTTCCCGTTCCTGACGGCTGCCACTTTCCAGATACTCTATTGCCTTCTTTTCCTGTTCTTCTGTTATTGCCATATCCCATTCACCTTTTCCAGATTTAAAATTTACTCAGCAGTCTCATTATAACATCATTTCGACAATATGTTTTACTTTTGTGTAAAATGTGATAAAATATTTTGCACATCAATATATTAGTTTTCTGATTTGAAAAGGTGGTTAAAATGAAAAAATTCATGAATGAGTTCAAAGAATTCGCGATGCGCGGAAATGTCATGGACATGGCAGTAGGCATGATTATAGGTGCCGCATTCACTGCTATAGTCACTTCACTCGTCGATGATCTTCTTTCTCCAGTACTTGGAGTCCTCGTACAGGTGGATTTTAATGATCTTGCTGTCAGAATAGGAGAAGTCGACTTCAGGTACGGTGCTTTTATCATGGCTGTCATCAATTTCATCATCGTAGCCTTCGCGCTGTTTCTGATCGTAAAAGGTCTTAATAAAATGTCCAGCTTAGGCAGAAAAGCTGAAGAGGACACAGCGCCTTCAACAAAGATATGTCCGTTCTGTAAAACAGAAATACATATCGATGCATCAAGATGTCCCAACTGCACCTCCAGACTCGACTGATAAAAAACGCGGTTATATGCCGCGTTTTTTTATTCATGAAAATCTATTTCTGTACAGGCTCGGCGTAACCGACCTTTTTACAGTGTGCTGCTGCTGTTACTGCTGTAAATCCGGCAGAGACTGAGATGACACATGCAATGATATCTCCTTTTTCCGGAAATCCCGGAAAAACT
>JALEQY010000076.1 GCA_022763735.1 Clostridiales bacterium | reverse complement strand
TGTCGTGCCGGGTAGAAGGTTCAAATCTGCTGGCACACATACGCCTCGCAACAATAGGACAGATCAATTACTCCAACTGTCACCCGTTTATCTGGGATGATGAAAGCGGCAGAGCTCTGAACGCTGATGAAAGATTCAGGGTAAGTGATGATATTATTGTCAGATTATCGGCAGATAATAAGCTGAATCTCATTATCTATGACGGTGAGATAATGTATGTTCATACGAATTACAGAGATTCACTGAATGAGTGGGCAGCTTCAGACAAATGTGTTTTCTGTACCAGGCCTCTGCCGACCGGTTCCTGGCATGCGCTGCCGATGAATCAGCTGCTGGCATATAAGGATGGCAGAAGGATAAAGTGCGGAACCATACACTATAATGAGTTCCTTGATGAGGATCATGATTTTGCCACATTGTACTCAGCTTTTTCAGAGCTATAATGACCGGAGAAATACAGATCCGGCATTATGTATTAAATCGATCCCAGAATTGCGGCTGTAATATCTCTGCTGAAATTATAATTATCTGCAGATTTAAGCGGGTTCATTTACGAAAGCGCAGCCTGCGGCGGCGAACAGGACATAGTCACCGATAGCATCTGCAGGAAGACCGTAAGCCTTCGCCGCGGCTTCAGCCGTCATTATATTTTCCACCTCAGGACAGTTTTCTGCCAGTTTCAGGAATGTTTTTTCCTGAGAAGGATCTTTGAGGAATACGTATAGTATACCCCCTTCCTGATAGATATGATCTGATATATAAAACTTAGCACAGCAGCCGGGCATTGAAAAGTATGAAATATGTGTTAGAATTAATAAAAATTCGTATCAGGAGTCTGAAGATGAAAATATTGCTGGTTGCGTTGAATTCAAAATATATACATTCCAACCCGGCTGTCTACAGCCTTAAAGCTTATGCAGATGAAATACTGCATCAATGCTGTGATCCGGCTGAGATGCCTGGAATTGAAATAGCGGAATATACTGTAAATCAGCCGCTGAACAGAATAATGGCAGATATTTACAGGAAAACTCCGGATCTGCTGTTTATTTCCTGCTATATCTGGAACAGGGCAGAAGCAGAGATGCTGGCGGCAGATATGGGTAAAATAAGGCCTGAACTTGATATCTGGCTCGGAGGTCCGGAGGTTTCCTTTGATGCAGAGGAGGTGCTGGAGAGACTCCCTGCTGTGAAGGGTGTGATCCGAGGTGAAGGTGAAAAGGCATTTGCCAGGATAGTGAGGGCTTACTGCGGCGGCAGCAGCTTTAATGATGCTCTTGCAGAAATTACCGATTTAACCTTCAGGGAAGCTTCCGGCAGAATTGCTGTTACGGGCGAAAGCGGCAGGATTGACTTTGACACCGTTCCTTTTCCTTATAAAGAGCTTGACAGTTTCAGTAACAGGATAATATATTACGAAAGCAGCCGGGGCTGTCCGTTCAGATGCAGCTACTGCCTGTCATCTGTGGATAAAAAGCTTAAATTCAGGTCGGCTGAACGTGTGAAGCCGGAGCTGCAGTTTTTTCTCGACCGGAAGGTACCGCAGGTAAAATTCATTGACAGGACCTTTAACTGCAGCCATGAGCATGCGGGTGAGATATGGCGTTATATCAGAGAAAACGATAACGGTATCACAAATTTTCATTTTGAGATTGCAGCAGATCTTATGACTGAAGAGGAAATAGAGTTGCTGGGAACTATGCGACCGGGTCAGGTGCAGCTGGAGATAGGGGTGCAGTCAACTAATGATAAAACCTTGAAGGAGATAAACAGACCTATGGATTTCGATCGTGTATGTGAAGTTGTCAGTGCAATAAGAGCCGTGAACAATATCCATCTTCATCTTGATCTGATAGCAGGACTTCCTTTTGAGGATATATTAAGCTTCCGCAGTTCCTTTAATGATATTTTCGCTCTGAGGCCGCACCAGCTTCAGCTCGGGTTTCTCAAGGTGCTAAAAGGTTCGCCCATAGACAGAAAAAGCGAAAACTATGGTCTCAGATCTACGGATGCTCCGCCTTATGAGGTGTTAAGCACAAACTGGATATCCTATGAGGAGCTGATGGGACTGAAGGGCGTTGAGGAAATGGTGGAGGTGTATTATAACAGCGGGCAGTTTATTAAATCCGTCGAGCTGCTGCTGGGAGCATTTGATGATGCTTTCGGTTTTTTCGAAGCTTTGGCCGACTGGTATCGGGAGCATGGCTTGGACATGATAAATCTGTCGAGGAATCAGAGATATGAGAATCTGCTTGAGTTCGGCAGGGCCTATGCAGGTGGAGGAGAGCTGACAGATGCTCTGATTTATGATTTTTATTCAAGAGAAAACGTAAAGAGTCGGCCGGAATTCTTTGGCCAGGATACTGTTGAGAAAGAGTATTCAAAGGAATTCTACAGACTGGAGGCAGAAGAGCATAATAAACTGAGCAGCAGGCAGTGCCTGGAGGCGGATGTGAGGCTGCTTCGCAGGCTTACCCATATCGAAAAGCTTGGCAGCAGGTATTATCTGTTTGATTATACTCAGCGGGATCCGATGACGAATAATGCACGGGTAGTTGAGCTGTGAAGAAGCTGTCGCATTCTAGCCAGTAATTAATGGTCAGTAATGCGACAGCTCTCTTATTATAAGCTTCTCTGAGCTGCATCACGGCCACATTCGAAGCCTCACAACTCCGAACAGGACTCCGGTCATTCAAACCTTGATTATTTTCCAAGTTCAATCATGGTATCGATGCATCTTCTGGCTTCCTTCATAACATACTCAGAAAGCTCGATTTCTTCTCCTGCCGTTCCCTTTACACAATTATAAACATCACCAAGAGTAGTGAGCCTCATATCGTTGCAGACGCAGTTCTTTGACAGAGGATAGAATTTCTTGTCAGGGCAGTCGAACTGCAGGTGCTGTACTATGCTGCTTTCGGTGCCGATGATGAATTCTTTGGCATCACTGCTTTTGGCAAAGTCCATAATGCCTGTTGTGCTTCCTGCGTAGTCTGCCTGTGCAGTGACTTCAGGAAGTGACTCCGGGTGCACCAGAAGCAGTGCTTCTGGATGGAGTGCTTTAGCTTCAGCTACTGCATCTTTTGTAATACGCGCATGTACAGGACAGCCGCCATCGATAAACTGGAATTTCTTTTCAGGTACCTTCGCGGCGATCCATGCTCCCAGATTACAGTCAGGGACGAACAGAATCTTATCGTTTTCTATATTTTTAACTATTTTAGGTGCCGACGATGAGGTTACGCACACATCGCAGGCTGTTTTCAGCTCTGAAGTTGTGTTTATGTAAGCAACAACAGTGTGATCAGGATACTCGTTTTTAAGCTCGTTCAGTCTGGCGACATCAAGTTGATCTGCCATGGCACATCCTGCCTGGGAATTTGACAGCAGCACCTTTTTCTCCGGTGACAGTATCTTAACGGTCTCGGCCATAAAACGTACACCACACATCAGGATGGTTTTCTGAGGTGCTCTGGCTGCCTGAAGACTGAGACCGTATGAATCGCCTACATAGTCTGCAACCTCCCATATATCATGGCTCTGATAAGCATGCACTAAAATACAAATATCATTTTCTTTTTTAAGTCGCAGTATCTCGTTCTGCATTTCTTTTGTTAACACTTTTTACCTCCGATTGTGCACTATTACATTATCGCACTTAACTGAAATTATAGCCAAGCATTATCGGGGTGTCAAGATAGTTGTAAATAAAATTAATTTACAAGTGTCTTGTCAGGTGACAAGAAGCATGGTATACTATGGCACAGCGAAGATATTGCTTTATTACACTATAATTTTGCAGAAAGAATGGGTGAAATGAAAACGGATATTTTAATCGCCGGAAGCGGCTGCTCAGGGCTTTACTGTGCTCTGAAGCTCCCGGCAGACAAGCAGATATTGCTGATCACTAAGGCAGACCTGGAAAGCAATGATTCGTTCCTTGCACAGGGAGGAATATGTATGCTGAAGGATGAGGACGACTTTGATGATTATTTCGAAGATACTCTTCATGCAGGACATTATGAGAACGATAAGGAATCTGTGGAGATTATGATACGGTCATCAGGAGACATCGTCGATGATCTTCTGGATATAGGTGTAGACTTCGACCGTGACGAGGATGGCGAACTTGCATTTACAAGAGAAGGTGCTCACTCTGCCAGCAGGATCCTTTTCCATGAAGATATAACCGGCAGGGAAATAACCGGCAAACTGCTTGCAGAAGCTAAACGTCGCAGTAATATAACAATGATGGAGTATACAACCCTGATTGATATAATTCACAAGGACAATGTGTGCATAGGTGCGGTGTTACGACTCAGTGACGGAACGCTGGAGATGGTTGAAGCTGATGATGTGGTAATGGCATGCGGAGGCATCGGAGGGCTATATGATCATACTACAAATTTCCCGCATCTTACCGGAGATGCTGTAGCAATTGCAATCAAGCACGGGATAGAATGCAAAGATCTTGATTACATACAGGTTCATCCTACAACTCTCTATTCTGAAGATGAAGGCAGGAGTTTTCTTATTTCAGAATCTGTAAGAGGCGAGGGTGCTAGGCTTTATAATAAAGATATGGAACGCTTTGCTGATGAACTGATGCCCCGTGACAGACTGACAAATGCTATTAAGAAGCAGATGGCCAAGGATGGTACAGAGTTTGTATGGGAAGACATGCGGACTATTCCTGATGAGGAGATAAAAAGTCATTTCCCTAATATAGCAGAGCACTGTCAGCAGCAGGGTTATGATGTGACAAAGGAGTGCATTCCGGTTGTTCCGGCGCAGCATTATTTCATGGGCGGCGTTAAAGTCAACTATGAAAGCAGGACTTCAATGGAAAGACTCTACGCCATAGGTGAGACTGCATGTAACGGAGTTCACGGCAGAAACAGGCTTGCGAGCAATTCTCTTCTTGAAAGTCTTGTATTTGCCAGAAGGGCTGCATACGATATGGCAGATGATGATAAGATTGCCGGAAAATATGATCTTTCTGAATATGTGGATATGGCAGAATATGCGGATGAAGATCTGCTGGAAGAAAGATACCGTAATCTGGTTCTTGATGAAATAAAAAGAATGGCTGAAGAAAGGGCAGAATAAAATGTTTGATAAGGTTACTATGAAACTGAATGTGGATCCGCTGTTAATGAGTGCGCTTCGGGAGGATATAACAAGTGAGGATGTATCTGCCAACAGCATTATGAGACATTCACAGACAGGAGAGGCTGATCTGATATGCAAAGAGGATGGAATTATATGTGGCCTTCAGATTTTTGAAAGAGTGTTCGAGCTGCTGGATCCCGATACAGTTACTGAATTTTATGTTAAGGATGGGGAGCGTGTTGAAAAAGGACAGCTTATGGCAAAGATCAGAGGAGATATACGTGTGCTCCTCTGCGGTGAAAGAACCGCTCTGAACTATCTTCAGAGAATGAGCGGTATTGCTACATATACCAGTCAGGTGGCATCATATCTTGAAGGCAGCCGGACAAAGCTTCTGGATACAAGGAAGACTACTCCTAATAACCGTATATTTGAAAAGTATGCTGTTAAAACAGGCGGTGGTAAAAATCACAGGTTGAATCTGTCAGACGGGGTGATGCTAAAAGATAACCATATAGGTGCAGCCGGCGGTGTTGGAAAGGCAGTTGAAATGGCAAGGGAATATGCACCTTTTGTGAGAAAAATCGAAGTGGAGACAGAAACTCTGGATATGGTCAGGGAGGCAGTTGAAGCGGGAGCAGATATAATTATGCTTGACAATATGACTTATGACCAGATGAAAGAAGCTATAGGAATAATAGATGGCAGAGCAGAGGTTGAAGTTTCAGGTAATGTTACGAAAGAAAATATAGCGGCACTCGCAGATCTTGGTGTTGACTATATATCCAGCGGTGCTCTGACACATTCTGCGCCGATTTTGGATCTTTCACTGAAAAACCTTCATGTGGTATAATGGGATGATGAAAGGATAAATCAAACGAATGAATGGCAATGAAAGAAGAACAGAGATCTTAAAACTTCTGACAGAAAGCCAAGGCCCGGTATCAGGGGTATCACTGGCCAGACAGCTCAGTGTCAGCCGGCAGATTATAGTGCAGGATATTGCACTTCTGAGGGCAGCCGGCAACGATATTCTGTCGATGAATCAGGGATATATGATACAGTCGAAGCCAAAGCTCAGCAGAGTATTCAAGGTTATACACGAGGAGCAGGATGTCGAGGAAGAACTGAATACGATAGTGGACTTTGGCGGAATTGTCAAGGATGTATTCGTATACCATAAAGCATATGGAGTGCTCCGGGCAGAAATGAATATCAGATCGCGGCTGGATATTGAGAATTTCGTGGAAAAAATCAAATCAGGCAAATCCAACCTGCTGATGAATGTCACATCCGGGTACCATTACCATACAGTGATGGCAGACAGTGAGCAGCTTCTGGATATAATACAGGATAAACTGCGGAAAAAGGGATTCCTTGCAAGACTGCAGGATTATGAGCCTGTGGAATTCAGCTGATAGTATCAACATCTTTTCGTCTGCATATATTAAGATGAAGAGGTGATTGGATGGAAAATATAAGAAAATGGCAGATAGCAGGGGCAGCGTTCACTATAATCACAGGGACGCTGCTTCATTTTGTTTACGGCTGGTTTGGCGGTATCGTATGGGCAGTCATCGGACCGGTGAATGAGAGTACATGGGAGCATCTGAAACTGATATTCTGGCCTGCAGTTCTTTTCGCCGCTGCTGAATACTTCGCATATGGCAGAAAAACAGATGGTTTTATTCCTGTCAGAGTCACATCGATAATCACAGGCATGGCTTCGGTTGTCGTACTGTTTTATACTTATTCAGGAATACTGGGAAGAAACATACTTGTTATGGATATTCTGGTATTTATAATATCAGTTGCAGTGATGTATGTTTTTTCGTATTATAAACTGAGAAGTCCGGGAAAGCTGTTCACAATGTTTTTCAGCTCAAGCTGTGAAGTGTCGGTGATTGCAGCAATATGCATCCTGATGGTTATTTTCATTTACGACCCGCCTGAAATAGGGATGTTTCAGGATCCGCTGAGCGGAGGCTACGGTATTGGAAAATGACCTGGTGACAAATACAATGGAGGAAGATAAAACAGGCTTATGGATAATCTGTTTAAAATAGGAGAAATAGCGGAGTTGTTCAATCTGAATATCAGGACATTGCGGTATTATGACGATATCGATCTGCTGAAGCCTGAGTATGTGGATCCGAATACCGGATACAGATATTACAGCACAGCGCAGTTCGAGCAGCTCAATACCATACGTTATCTGAGGGAACTTCAGGTTTCGCTTGATAAAATACGGGAATTTCTGCAGTATCGTGAGATAGATGGAGTCAAAAATATTCTGTATGACCAGATAAAGGAGGTTGAAGCCAGGCAGAAGGAGCTTGAGAATGTCAAACGAAAGATCAGGAACAGAATATCACAGATAGAGTACGCCCAGACAGGTATGCGGGATAAAGCAGAAATCAGAAAGCTTCCTGCCAGGGAGGCTGTGATAATAAAATATGCCATGAAACCGGACAGTGACATGGAATATCCCATAAGGCTTCTGGAAAAGAACGCTGAACAGGCAGCAGTTTTTCTGGGCAAGGTCGGGATGTCGATCAGTAAGCAGAATATGAAAAATGAGAAATTCGACCAGTATGATCATATTTTTCTGCTGCTTGATCCGGAAGAAAGATACAATGGTGAAACAATAACAATAAAAAAAGGTCTGCATGCAGTTTTGAGATTCAACGGTACACATAAAGAGGCTGCAGACTATTATCGGGTACTTATGGATTTCATTAAAAAGGAAGGCTATGAGGCGGCAGGGGATTCTCTGGAAATCACATTGATAGATTATGGATTTACCAACGATACGACACAATTCGTGACGGAAATACAGATTCCTGTAAAATGATATTGACACTCTGGTTACTGGAGAGTTTAAACTATGAAGTAACAGGAGGTCAGATATGATAGGAACATTAGTAAACGTTGGAACAATAATAACAGGGAGTCTTATAGGTGGCATAGTCAAGAAAGTGTTAAAGGAAGAATACAGTAAATATCTGTTTACTGCAATGGGGCTTGCAGCAACGGGACTTGGCATCAATTCTGTTGTACAGAATATGCCTGACAGCAGATATCCGGTTCTTTTTATTGCAAGCCTTGCCATAGGAGGACTGATTGGAACCATATTAAAGCTGGATGAGAGAATAGCCAGAATTTCGTCAAAGCATTCTGGCGGGGGGAGACTTGGCGAAGGCCTGATTACAGGATGTCTGCTGTAC
>JALEQY010000065.1 GCA_022763735.1 Clostridiales bacterium | reverse complement strand
TCGACAACCACCAAGGCTGCCCTCATTGATGAGGATAAGAACCTGCTGTATTCATTTTACAGAGGCAACGAAGGAAAACCTCTCGAGGCAACAATGACAATGCTCAAGGAGGTTTATGAGCAGCTTCCGCCAAAGGCTTTTATCGCCAATGTTACTGCTACCGGCTACGGAGAGGGACTGGTTAAAGCCGCTTTCAAGGCTGATATGGGCGAAATCGAGACTATGGCTCATTACAAAGCGGCAGAAGAGTTCCTGCCTGGTGTGGATTTTATCCTTGATATCGGCGGGCAGGATATGAAGTGCATGAGAATAAGAGACGGTGCTATTTACAGCATAATGCTAAATGAAGCATGTTCGTCAGGATGCGGCTCGTTTATCGAAACCTATGCTAAGTCTGTGAATATGGATGTGCAGTCTTTTGCCAATGAGGCTCTGTTTGCCAAATCTCCCGTGGACCTTGGCACACGATGCACTGTGTTTATGAATTCAAAGGTGAAACAGGCTCAGAAGGAGGGTGCGACCATAGGCGATATCTCCGCAGGTCTTTCATATTCGGTAATCAAGAATGCTCTGTATAAGGTCATCAAGCTCAGGAATCCTGATGAAGCCGGAGATAAAATCGTGGTTCAGGGAGGCACATTCCTCAATGATGCTGTTCTGAGAGCTATTGAGAACATTCTGGGTAAAGAGATAGTGAGACCTGATATTGCAGGTCTTATGGGAGCATACGGTGCTGCTCTGATTGCCCGGGAGAATTATGTAGAAGGTACAGAGTCATCAATAATAACTCCGGACCAGATAGCCACATTCCATGTGAAAACGAGTCATATCAGATGCAGGGGCTGTGAAAACAACTGCCTCATGACTGTCAACCAGTTTAACGACGGCACGAAATTTTTCACTGGAAACAGATGTGAGAAGGGTGAAGGCAGGACTCAGTCTGATGAGAACAGGCTGCCTAACCTTTATGAATACAAGCTTCAGAGGCTGTTTGACTACAAGCCTTTAACAGTGGAGGAATCAAAGCGCGGTGTTATAGGTATACCGAGAGTTCTCAATATGTATGAGAATTATCCGTTCTGGTTCACGCTGTTTACAAAGCTTGGCTTCAGCGTGAAGCTGTCACCTACCTCAAGCAAAGAGATATACGAGAGCGGCATGGAGACTATTCCATCCGATACAGCATGCTATCCTGCCAAGATGGTGCATGGTCATATCAAGTGGCTTGTGGAGCATGGAGTGAAATGGATTTTCTATCCGAGCATAAATTATGAGAGAGAGGAAGACGAGACATCACCTAATCATTACAACTGTCCGATTGTTGCCACATATCCAGAGGTTATAGGCGGGAATATGGATGATGTGTTTGAAGAATATGATGTCACATTCTCTCATCCGTTCCTGCCGTACGATAATGATGAATTTCTGACCAGAGAGCTTTATAAGCTTCTGAAGCGTACAGGTGTGGAAAGAGGTGAACTGGAATCCGCTGTCAAGGCTGCGAGAGCAGAAGACAAGCGTTTCAAGGATGACATCAAGAAAAAGGGCGAGGCTGCACTGAAATGGGCGAGAAAGAACGGCAAAAAGGCTGTGGTGCTGGCTGGCAGACCTTATCATCTTGATCCTGAGATCAATCACGGTATTGATAAGATAATAACCGGCTTTGATATGGTGGTGCTGTCGGAGGATTCAGTGGCGCATCTGGGTAAGATAAACAGACCTATTAGAGTTCTTGACCAGTGGATGTACCATTCAAGACTGTACAAAGCGGCTACATTTGTCGGAACTACCGATGATGTTGAGATTGTGCAGCTCAATTCGTTCGGCTGCGGTCTTGATGCTGTGACAACGGATCAGGTAGATGAAATCACAAAGAAGAACAATAAGCTGTATACTGTCCTCAAGATAGATGAAGGAACCAACATGGGTGCTGCCAGAATCAGGATCAGATCTCTGAAGGCTGCCATGGATGAACGTGAAAAGAACAAAGTAAAACATGTAGAAGACACGAAACCATATGAGAGAGTATTCTTTACCAAGGAAATGAGGAAGGACTACACTCTTCTCATTCCTGAAATGTCACCTATACATTTCCAGTTCCTGGAGACAGCTCTGGAAAGAGCCGGATATAAGGCAAAAAGACTGCCGACGGTTGACAAGAACGCGGTGGAAGAAGGTCTCAAATACATAAACAATGATGCATGTTATCCTACGATAGTATCTCTGGGGCAGATAATATCATATCTCAAGTCCGGTGAAGTGGACCTGGACAAGGTGGGAATTTTCATGAGCCAGACCGGAGGACAGTGCAGAGCCAGCAACTACGTGTCCCTTTTGCGTAAGGCACTGAAGGATATGGGAATGGAGCAGATTCCTGTAGTTTCAGTAAATATGTCGGGGCTTGAATCCAATCCTGGATTCAATCTCATGTCATACAAACTTATCAAGCGCGGTCTCATGGCGGTTGTGTACGGAGATCTGTTTATGCGGGTACTGTATGCTACAAGACCTTATGAGAAAGTGCCGGGCTCGGCAAATGAGCTCTATGAAAAGTGGTCCAGAGTTGCTCGAAGAAACATTTACACCGGCAGTATGCACAAATTCAAAACAACAATAGCAGGTATTGTCAAAGCCTTTGATGAATTGCCTCTGCTGGATATAAAGAAGCCGAGAGTCGGTGTGGTAGGCGAGATTCTTGTAAAATATCATCCTAATGCCAACAATGATGTTGTGGACATTATCGAGAAAGAAGGCGGAGAGGCTGTCGTACTGGATCTTATAGATTTCCTGATGTACGGAATGTACAGTAAGGAATACAATTATAATAATCTTTCGGGATCCTACAAGACAATGATGGGCAACAAGATTGCCATCAGAGTTCTGGAATATTTCAGAAAACCTCTGCGAAAGGCTCTCGATGCCAGCAGGAGATTCCATTCTCCTATGCATATTGAGGATATTGCCGCAAAAGCGCAGGAAGTGACATCTCTGGGAAATCAGTGCGGTGAAGGATGGCTTCTTACCGGTGAAATGGTGGATCTGATAGATGACGGTGTCGAAAATATTATCTGCATGCAGCCTTTCGCATGTCTTCCTAACCATGTTACAGGCAAGGGCATGATGAAGCCGCTGAGAAAACGAAATCCGCTGGCTAACATTGCAGCTATCGACTACGACCCGGGAGCATCAGATGTAAATCAGCTCAACAGAATAAAGCTTATGATGGCTACTGCTCATAAAAACCTGAAGGAAAAAGAAAGCTCGCAGCATAGCGAAAAAGAATAGGTGTTGAAATTCTATCGTTTTTGGTGTATAATTTTCTGGGTAAAAATTTAAAAAAGTTAGGAGGTGTCTCCATGGGAAGACACGGAACAATTGCAGGTAGAAAAGCGGCACAGGATTCCAAGCGTGCGGCAATGTTTACAAAATACGGCAGAGCTATTATCGTAGCAGCTAAAGCAGGTGGAGACCCTGAATACAATGCTACGCTGAGGGTTGCGATAGAAAAGGCAAAATCAATCGGTATGCCTAATGATAATATCAAGAGAGCTATCAAGAAAGGTACAGGAGAACTCGAGGGTGAAACTTACGAAGAACTGACTTTTGAAGGCTACGGAGTAGGTGGAGTTGCTGTTATCGTTGAGACTCTCACTGATAACAGAAACAGAACTACAGCGGCTGTCAGATCAACATTTGACAAGCATGGCGGAAATCTGGGAACCCCTGGATGTGTATCATACATGTTCTCAAGAAAAGGTGTTATTATTATAGAGAAAACCGATGATATCGATGAGGATGCACTGATGGAAACAGCTCTGGAAGCAGGTGCTGATGACATGATAACACATGATGACAGCTTTGAAATCCAGACAACACCAGAAACATATACAGATGTACATGGAGCTATCGTGGATGCAGGATATGAAATCGTTGATTCAGATGTGGAATTCGTACCGTCAATGGAAGCGGCTCCAAAGGATGCCAACGACCTTAAGGCTCTCAAGAAGATGATTGATATTCTTGAAGACAACGACGATGTTCAGAAAGTTCACCACAACTGCAGTGCTGATCTGGAAGAAATCTAATTATTATATATGATTACATAAACCTCTCTGACCGGGAATCCGGGAAGGAGAGGTTTTTAGTATAGAAACGGGAATTGATCAAAGCTGGTTTGACACATTTTACAGAAGTATATAACATATTAGTATGAAAAAGAACACCGGACAAATAATAAAATGCACAGTTATAGTGATTGTGTGCGTTTTACTCATAATTACGTGCTGTTTTGCGGCCACAGGAATATATGTGTACAATGCGTCTGTCCATTCAGTAAATCAGGAGAGACGTGCCTTGTCATGCAAGGCGGAATCTCTGGAAAAGCTCGGTTTTGATGTGGGTGCCTTTGAGAAACAGTATAATCTGCAGGAAATTGAAATTGAATCAACCTTTGACGGGCACACAATACCGGCATATTACTTTACTCCAGATGGGAAATATGACCGGGATACTGTGGTGCTGGCTCATGGTCTGAACGGCAACAGGCTTACAGGATATCCTGTTGCTGAAATGTTTCTGCGAAATGGTTACAATGTGCTGACATACGATCAGCGGGCGTCAGGTGAATGTGATGCGGAATATATGACCTGCGGCTACTGGGAAAGCTTTGATTTCGGTGATTGTGTAAACTATATACGCAGTACCGCTGGCGATGATGTCAGAATAGGCGGCTGGGGCTCATCTATAGGCGGCGCGACTGTCGGTTTCTATCTGGGATCAGCCGAGGCTGATAATGAACTGGCATTTGCGGTGCTTGACTGTCCTGTAAGCGACATGAAGGAGATTATCGAATGTTTTCTGACGAGAAAAGCTTCGTGGATACCTGCAGGTTTAAGAACGTGCAGCGGCAGTACAGTTAACCGGATCATGCTGGGATTCGGATATGAAAATGGCAATGTATGTGATTATGTAAAAAGCACGACAGTGCCGGTGCTGATTTTTCACACGAAAAATGACAGTGTGACGCCGTTTCATATGGGCAGTGATATCTATAATACCATGAAAAATAACAGGAAAAAAATAGTATCTGTTGATGACAGCAGGCATACAGATATATATCTTGATCACCCGGAGTTCTATGAGAAGACGATGATAGAATTTATAGAGAAAGAATTATAATACTTGCAGAGTTGTTCTAACTATGTATTTTTGGTCAGGAACCATTGATTTTTATAACAGAAAATCGTATAATACTCAAAGAAGATAACAGATGCATTTCTGTTATTTTTTATCCAGATATTAGATGACTATTTTGAAGTTATCAGCATAGAATATTAATAGATCCTGAAGTGTGCGTTGAGGACGTATAATTCAACCTACGTAACGACATTGGGAGCCCGGGTTTCCGACAAGCAGATGTCAGGCCTCCTCAGAGTGGAAGGCAGAAGCGAGAACAGGGCACCCCCCTATTGAAAGATAGGGTGTGAATTATATCCTTGACGGCATGTCGGGATTTTTTTTATGAGATGCCTGTATCTTTGATACAGCATAGTTCCAGCTGCAATTAATGTGAAAAATTTGTGAAAATGAAATTTACCCCTTGATTTCCATAAAACAAAGCGTTATCATATTGTTAGCACTCAAAAAGAATGAGTGCTAACACATTTAAAGAATGGAACATATAAATCATATGTGTTCCGGAATTACAGGGGTATCAACATATATAAATTATTACATAAGAGAATAAAGGAGACGATAACGTGGCTAAGAAACAATTCAAAGCAGAATCCAAGAGACTTCTGGATCTGATGATCAATTCAATTTACACACATAAAGAGATTTTCCTCAGAGAAATCATTTCAAATGCAAGTGATGCCATAGACAAGCTCTATTATCAGAGTCTTACCGAGGAAGGAAACACAGGTATTTCAAGAGACGATTTCAGCATCATGATTGAAGCCGATAAGGATGCCCGTACTCTGACAATAACAGATAACGGTATCGGAATGACAAAGGAAGAGCTTGAGAACAATCTGGGAACTATCGCCAAGAGCGGTTCGCTTGACTTCAAGGAAGAAATCGAGAAGAAGGATGAAATCGATATTATCGGTCAGTTCGGTGTAGGCTTCTATTCTGCATTCATGGTAAGTGATAAAATTACAGTAATAAGTAAAGCGTATGGTGAAGAACAGGCATACAAATGGGAGTCGACAGGAGCCGACGGATATTCAATTACAGAAGCAGAGAAGGACGGATACGGAACTGAAATAACACTTGCTTTAAAAGAAGATACAGAAGATGAGAAATACAGTGACTATCTGGATTCATACAGAATCAAGAACCTTATCAGAACGTATTCGGATTACATCAGATACCCGATCAAGATGATGGTGGAAAAATCCAGAATCAAAGAGGGTACAGATAACGAATTTGAATCATATTCAGAGCTTGAAACCCTCAACAGTATGGTTCCTCTCTGGAAAAAGAACAAGAGTGAGATCACAGAAGAGGAATACAATAAATTCTACAAGGATAAATTCTACGACTACACGGATCCGGCTAAAGTGATCCATACTAATGTTGAAGGCGTCGTAAGCTACACATCACTACTTTTCATACCGGGAAAGGCTCCATACAACTATTATTCAAGAGAGTACGAAAAAGGTCTGCAGCTTTATTCATCAGGCGTTCTGATCATGGACAGATGCGAGGATCTGCTGCCGGACTACTTCAGTTTCGTAAAAGGCCTTGTGGACTCGCAGGATCTTTCGCTGAACATTTCAAGAGAAATGCTGCAGCATGATATTCAGCTGAGAGCAATTGCACAGAGAATTGAGAAGAAAATCAAGAGCGAACTTGAGAATATGCTTAAGAATGACAGAGACAAGTATGTTGAATTCTTCAAGAATTTCGGCCTGCAGCTCAAGTTCGGAATCTACGACCAGATGGGCATGAACAAGGATAAGCTTCAGGACCTGGTAATGTTCTACTCATCCAGAGAAAAAGCTCTTGTGACACTTGCTGAATATGTTTCGAGAATGAAAGAGGATCAGAAATTCATTTACTATGCCAGCGGAGAAAGCGTAGAAAAGATAGACAGACTGCCTCAGACAGAAATGCTGAAGGATAAGGATTATGAAATTCTTTATCTGACAGACGAAGTGGATGAGTTTGCTCTGCAGATGCTCAGAACCTATCAGGAAAAGGAATTCAAATCAGTTTCTGCAGATGATCTGGGAATTGAAGAAACTCAGGAAGAGAAGGAAGCCGCAGAAAAACAGGCGGAAGAAAGCAAGGATATGCTTGAGTTCATGGCAAATTCTCTTGATGGAAAGGTTTCGGAAATCAAACTTTCACAGAGACTCAAGAGCCATCCTGTATGCCTGACAGCCAAAGGAGGACTTTCCCTTGAAATGGAAAAGGTATTCAATGCAATGCCTATGGAAGAGAAGATTCAGGCTGAAAGAGTACTTGAAATCAATGCTAAACATCCGATTCTCGAAACACTTACCAGAGCATTTGAAGAAGATAAAGATTCAGTTAAGAAATATGCTGAGATACTGTACGATCAGGCACTGCTTATTGAAGGCCTGCCGATTGAAGATCCTGTAGCATTCTCCAATGCAGTGTGCGACCTGATGACAAAATAAACATAATGTGATATAATTTAAGCCTGCATGACCTTGTGTCTGCAGGCTATTATTTTTTGGGAGCAAAGGAGAAATCACAATTGAAAGCACTTACATCAAAAGAAATACTGGACAAAGTATCGGATTCGGCAATTCCTAAAGCAGGCGGAAGTCTCTGGAAACTGTTTCTTCTGGCGGTACTGGCCGGAGCATACATAGCATTCGGAGGAGAAGCATCGGCAATGGCTTCATTTAATCTTGTATCATCACCGGAAACTTTCGGAATAGGAAAATTTGTATCAGCATGTGTTTTCCCTGTAGGGCTCATGATGGTCGTGCTTTGCGGAGGGGAACTGTTTACTGGAAACTGTCTGATGTTTATAGGGGTTCTGGATAAAAAAATCAAGGTGTCCGGCATGGTCAGAAACTGGATAATAGTATATATCGGTAATTTTATCGGATCTATGATTATTGTCCTTTTTATAAATTATTCCGGTCTGCTGGAAAGTGGCGGCGGTCTGCTGGGCGCTGTCACAGTAAAAACAGCAATATCAAAAGTAAGCCTGGATTTTGGGAAGGCATTTGTTATGGGAATCATGTGCAACTGGCTTGTGTGTCTGGCTGTGTGGATGGCGACAGGTGCTCAGGCGATGGTGAGCAAAATATTCGCCATATTTTTCTGTATCATGCTGTTTGTTCTTTCGGGGTTTGAACACAGCGTAGCCAATATGTATTTCATACCTGCAGGAATGATTGCAGCAGGAAATGATGCTTTCGTGCAGCTGCTTGATCTTGATCCTTCCTGTCTGACCGTTGGAAATATGATAATAAATAATCTCATTCCGGTAACACTTGGTAATATAGTGGGAGGCAGTATTTTTGTAGGAATGATATACTGGTTAGCTAACAGGAAGCTTGGGTAAAGGATGGATATAATGAAAAGAATAGCTATTATTGATGGAAACAGTCTGATAAACAGGGCTTATTATGCAATGCGTAACGCCATGATAACTAAAGAAGGTATCTTCACCCAGGGTGTTTTCGGCTTTATCAATATGCTCGAAAAAATAAGACGTGATTATGAACCTGAATATATGGCAATCGCATTCGATATGAAGGCACCGACTTTCAGGCACAGAGAATATCAGGATTATAAGGCCGGGAGGAAGAAAATGCCTCCGGAGCTGGCTATGCAGATACCTCTCCTCAAGGATGTACTTACAGCTATGAATATAAAACAGATTGAGATTGAAGGTTTTGAAGCTGATGATATTATCGGAACGATAGCCAGAGAAGCTGAAGCTTCAGGTCTCGAACCATATATCATTACAGGGGACAAGGATGAGCTGCAGCTGGCGACAGATATCACGAAAATCATCTTTACTAAAAAAGGTGTGTCGGAATTCGATATTTATGACAGACAGGCTATGATTGACAGATACGGCTTTACACCCAGGCAGTTTATTGATTTCAAGGGCCTGATGGGAGATAAATCCGATAATATACCGGGTATACCGGGTGTAGGCGAAAAGACTGCAACAAAGCTGATTCTGGAATACGGTTCTGTAGAAAATATCATACAGAATGTTGATAGTGTAAAGCCTGCAGGGCTTAAAGCCAAGGTGGAAGAACATGCTCAGCTTGCGATGATGAGCAAAAGGCTTGCCACAATAAACACCAATGTGCCGCTGGATATTGAATTTGATGAATATCTTCTGACTGAGCCTGATTATGATTCACTGGTGGAAATCTATACAAAGCTTGAATTCAATAAATTCCTTAAAAAGCTGAATATCACCGGCAGTGCATCACCAGGTGAACGGGAGGATACACCGCAGCCGACTGTTGATACTGCAGATTTTGAGAAAATAATTATCAGGGATGACAACACACTTAAGGAAATAAAACTGTCAGGTGAAACAGTCATAAAGGTGTTCGGGGACTGCAATCATCTTGCTGAGCCTGTTGTAGACGGAGCTGCAGCAATAAACAACAGCAGATACTATTACTTTGATTGTACGCATCTTTCAGATTTTTTCGGATGGCTGTCACAGCAGGACGTTTCTTTTGCCGGTCACGACCTGAAGCGTGATTATTACATGATGATGTGCGGAGGCATGTCTGTTCTGCATACATCATTTGATACTGCAGTGGCACAGTATGTGCTTGACTCCGGCAGAAGCAATTACAGCCTTTCAGCTCTTTCCAATGAATATCTCCATGTTACAGTTGAAGATGAAAAGGATTTCATTGCAGACAAAGGTCAGCTGGATATGTTCAGTGATATGACAGAAATATATATGGATTACGGATTGAGAATATGTACAGCAGTTCTTAATCTTATGACGCTTCAGAAAAGTGCAGTCACTGACGGGAAGCTTGAAAATGTGCTTTATGAAGTGGAACTTCCTCTTGTAGAAGTAATGGCGGCAATGGAATATGAGGGATTCAGAGTAGACAGAAATGAACTGGAAAGTTACGGAAACATCCTGACTGGAGAAATAGAGAAACTGACAGCAGAAATATATGAAATGGCCGGCGAGACGTTCAATATAAATTCGCCTGTGCAGCTTGGGGAAATACTGTTTGAAAAGCTGAAACTGCCGTCAGGTAAAAAGACAAAACGAGGTTATTCAACAAGTGCTGATATTCTGGAAAAAATCAGAGACAGACACCCTATAGTTCCGGCAGTGCTGGAATACAGAACATTGTCAAAGCTCAAGAGTACCTATATAGACGGGCTCATTCCGCTTATTGGAAAAGACGATGAGAAGGTGCATGCGCATTTTAACCAGACAGTCACTACGACAGGACGAATAAGCTGTACAGAGCCTAATCTGCAGAATATACCGATAAGACAGGAACTTGGCAGAAAGCTGCGAAAAGCTTTTATACCAGAAACACAAAACTGCGTGCTTGTCGGTGCTGATTATTCTCAGATTGAGCTTAGAGTGCTGGCGCATATGTCGGATGATGAAGTGCTGATTGAAGCCTTCAATAATGGTGAGGATATACATCGTGCCACTGCTGCCAATGTGCTGGGAGTGCCTGAAGAAGAGATCACTATCGAAGAAAGAAGCCGTGCAAAAGCAGTAAACTTTGGTGTGATTTATGGAATGAGCGCGTTCGGACTTTCTTCAGAACTTCATATATCAAGAAAAGAAGCTGATGAGTATATAAGCGCATATTTTACAAAACATTCAGCTGTCAAGGCCTATATGGATGAGCAGGTTGAATTCTGCAGAGAGAACGGTTATGTTACTACTCTCATGGGAAGAAAACGATATATTAAAGAAATCAGGGCTGCAAATTATATGGTGAGGCAGGTAGGTGAACGGCTTGCAATGAACACTCCTATACAGGGAAGTGCCGCTGATATCATCAAAATAGCAATGATAAAAGTGTATAATGCCATAAGGGAACAGGGACTGAAATCAAGACTTATTCTTCAGGTTCATGACGAGCTGATTATAAATACCTATGAAGATGAGAAAGAAACGGTAGAGAAACTGCTGGTTGAGAATATGGAAAGTGCATACAGGCTGGCAGTCAGACTTAAAGCTGATCTTAATGAAGGCGTCAGCTGGTATGATCTGAAATAATGGAGAATTACTATGGACAACAGAGTGAAAGTGATAGGGCTTACAGGTGGTATAGGAACCGGCAAGTCAACTGCAGCACAGTATCTGACATCAAAAGGAATGGCACATGTTGATGCTGATAGGATAAGTCATAGTATTACGGCAGACGGAAGTCCGATGCTGCAGGTGCTGGATGAGGTGTTCGGACCTGAAGGAGAGATGGGCGTGAAAGGTGTGAAGATTATTGGTTCCGATGGCTCTCTCGACCGTAAGGCGCTGGCATCTCTGGTGTTTACAGATGTCAGAAGAAAGAATAAACTGGATGAGCTGATGTTCGATACAATAATCTGTGAAATAGACAGTCAGATCGACGATATCAGGAAGAACTGCAGCGTTTCTGCAGTTCTTCTGGACGCGCCGCTGCTGTTTGAAGCCGGACTTGAATCAAGATGTGACGAGGTGCTGCTGATGGTGGCTGATATGGATATCAGGATTGCCAGAGTATGTGCACGTGATAAGGCAACTCCGGAAGAGGTTGGCAACAGAATCAGAAATCAGATGAGTGATCAGGATAAAATATCAAAGGCAGATATTGTGATAGATAATTCCGGTACACAGGAAGAACTGTTTAAAAAATTAGAGAATTATCTGAAAAAAATTTAGTGGAATTTTCAAATAATTCTTGCATTGTGTAAGATGCGGTGATATAATAATATCAACACAAGGGAAGAGTTAAAGCCGAAGCTCGTACCTTCAAGGTGAAGTTTCTAATACGAATAGTCAGCATTAAGAAAGAAGGTGATTCCGCCAGAAGTTTATATCGAAACACAAAGATAATACCAATTGTTTGAAATTCAGACCCTCATCGGACCACAGGAGCCGGGAGGAGCGAAGCAGAAACTTTAAGAGAACCGATGAATACAGACAGTAGAGCAGTCGTTAAACTGCAGAGTAGAGTGTAATAAATGTTAGTCTGGAGAATCAGAGGTCAGAAGATGGAAGCTTTGCAGGTTAAGAAATCTGGATGGAAGCAATTGGCATTATTATTTTTTTGTCAAAAAATATCAGGAATTATAAAAAAATATGAAAAAAACCCTTGCATTATTTTGTAAATATAGTATAATAAAAAAGTCGCTTGACGAAAAACAAATATTTGCGGCCTTGGCGGAATAGGCAGACGCGCACGTTTGAGGGGCGTGTGGGAGACCGTACCGGTTCAAGTCCGGTAGGCCGCACCATGAGAAACGTTGGAATTTGATTTATTTCCAGCGTTTTTTCTTTACCATATCGGAAATGAGGAGTGAACTTATGATAGAAAAACTTGCAAAACGCAGAAGCATACGCAGATATACGTCCGAACATATTCCTGAAAATAAGATTAAAACAATTATGACTGCAGCTCTGATGTCGCCGACGTCAAGAAATCTGAGACCATGGAAATTCCTTGTTGTTCAGGATAAAGAACTGCTGCTGAAGCTGACGGATGCCCGGGAAGGAAGCGCCGATATGCTGAAAACAGCTGATGCAGCAGTGATAGTGACAGCTGATACGACGGTAAATGATGTCTGGATTGAGGACTGTTCCATTGCCATGAGCAACATGCATATCACAGCTGCAGAACAGGGTGTAGGCAGCTGCTGGATTCAGATAAGAAACCGCAGAAGCGGAATAAAGGGAATAACGAGCGAAGAATATGTCAGAAAGCTTTTTGACCTTGATGAAACATATGCGGTAGAAGCGGTACTGTCTCTTGGTATTGCTTCAGAAAAGCGTCCGGACCTGGTGCTGGATGAAAGTCTGTGGGAAAAGGTGCAGTATTACAGATAGAGTATTCAAAGGCGGATCAGTTGTATACAATCATGCAAACATGTACAGAATCGTCCTGAGGAGGGTTTTGACATGTACTTATGGGAAAATAATGTGATAATGCCGGAGTTTCCACGGCTCAAAGGAGATACTGAAACTGAAGTTCTGGTAATCGGCGGCGGCATTGCGGGGCTACTGTGTGCATACATGCTTCGGGAGCGAGGTGTGGAGCACCTGCTGGTGGAAGGCAGGAAAATATGCAGTGGAACCACCAGAGGGACTACTGCTGTCATAACGGTGCAGCATGGGAGCATATATACAAAACTGATAAAGAAATTCGGAAAAGAGAAGGCGAAGGTTTATCTTGAAGCAAATATGGCGGCGGCAGGAATATTTGAAAAACTGGCTGAGAATATCGAATGTGATTTCGTAAAGAAGCCGTCGTATGTGTATTCCCGTACTGATAACAGATGCCTTAAAGTGGAAGCGGCTGTGGCACGTGAACTGGGAGCAGAAGCCGGTTTCACTGAAGATACCGGACTTCCTTTCGAAACTGCCGGAGCTGTACGTTTTGACAGTATGGCGCAGTTTCACCCTTTGAAGTTCCTGTCAGAAATTTCACGTGAGCTTAATATCAGGGAAAATACGTTTGTTGAAGATGTAAAGGGTAATACAGCATACACAAAAAGCGGGAAAATCAAAGCAGATAAAATAGTTTTCGCCTCCCATTATCCTTTTATTAAAATCCACGGACTGTATCCACTGAAGCTTTACCAGAAGCGTTCCTTCGCAATTGCACTTGAAAATGCTCCGGTGCTTGCAGGCACCTATGCGGAGGATAGTGACCGAGGAATTTATCTGAGGAATTACAGAGATCTGCTGATTGTCGGAGGAGGGGATCACAGAACGGGAGCATCTGACGACGGTTTCAGAATTGTACGTAAGTTTGTGGCCGAACATTTCCCGCAGGCACGTGAAAAATATGCATGGGCTGCTCAGGATTGCAAGAGTCTTGATGATGTTCCTTACGTAGGCAGATACTGCCTGAGCGAAGATAACTGGTATGTTATAACAGGCTTCAACGAGTGGGGTATGACATCTGCCATGAATGCGGCAACTGTAATTGCGGATATGGTTACTGGCAGGAAAAATGAATTTGCGGAAGCGTTTCATACAGACAGGAGCATTGCCTCAAAGCAGCTGCTGAGCAATATAGGCACAACTTTGAAGAACTTCTGCATACCAGGAGGAAAGCGATGCACCCATCTGGGATGCAGACTCAGTGAAAATCCGTCAGAAAATTCGTGGGACTGTCAGTGCCACGGATCACGGTTTGATCACGATGGACATGTGACTGACAATCCCGCGACAAAGAATCTGCATCTATAAAATAGCTTCATCTGTCTGACGGCATATATTGTCGCGACAGATGATTTTTTTTGCAGGAAACAGTGAAAACAGATGGAAACAGTGCCCTTGCGGATAACCGGATGCTGCTGCGTCCATGAAGCTGCGATGTCTGTTAAGGCTGCCGGTAATCTCCGGGCTGTCAGTTCTGTCGGCAAAGTAGAGAAGATTGTAGGTCATTACTGAGTTTCCTGACGGGATGGCTCCATCGTAGGTTTCTTTGACAGGAGCTATCATAGTTTCGTTGTCAGTCCCTGAGAAGAAGAAGCCCCCATTCTTTTTATCCTCAAAGCTCCGGATTGTTTTTTTCAGGAGTTTATAAGCCCGGTCATAGTATTTTTCATCACCGGTTGTTTTGTATATCTGAATAAGAGCAAAAATATAAAAGGAATAATCGTCGAGAAATCCGGGGCTGATTATTCTGCCGGCCGTAATACCTGAGAAAAGTGTATCTCCTCTGTGAAGCTCTTTTTCTATGAAATCTGAAATATTCTCTGCCGTGCTGATATATTCATTATTCTCAAATGTTCTGCCGGCAAAAGACAGAGCTGCTGCAGTCAGCGCATTCCAGCCGGTAAGGATTTTTTTGTCCGTGTGCAGAGAGGTGCGCTGTTTCCTGTATTCCAGAAGTCGGGATTTGGTGCTGTCAGATGACATCTCTGGTATTGCATCATGCTTCAGGAGATTAGGTATGCTTTTTCCCTCCCAGTTTCCCTGCGGGGTGATATCATACTGTCTGCAGAACTTCGCGGCTTCATCGTCGCCGAGGACTGATGTTATTTCATCAGGTGTAAAGAGATAATATCTGCCTTCCACTCCTTCGCTGTCGGCATCCTGAGCAGCATAGAAACAGCCTTCCGGGGATATCATCTCCCGGCTGAGATAAGAAAAAATTCCTGATACAACAGATTCGTAAACAGGTCTGTCAGTGCAGGCGTATGCCATTGTGTACGCGATGGCCAGCAGTGCATTGTCGTAGAGCATTTTCTCAAAATGCGGCACCAGCCATCTGTGATCTGTGGAATACCGGGAAAATCCTCCTCCTATATGGTCGTATATTCCGCCTTTGTACATCTGAAGCAGTGTTTTTTCGGCCATGTCAGGAGCTGCGCCCAGAAGAAAGAGCAGATTTTGAGGTGACGGAAACTTCGGAGCATTTCCGAAACCGCCATATTCCCTGTCGAAGGTCTGGCGGAAACTTCTGACGGCATCGCGTGTCAGCTGGTGCTCATCTTTTCCCGAAAACACGGCAGAAGACCTGTCCGGGAACATACGGTTTACGATATCTTTGATCTGTTCAGCACTTTCCTCAATAAGACCGGAATCGGATTGCCAGCTGGAGTGAAGTGCACGAAGAATCTGCAGGAACTGCTGCGGAGGGAAGTAGGTTCCTGCGAAAAAGGGACGTTTGTCCGGCAGCATGAATATGCTCATGGGCCATCCGCCGCTGCCGGTGACAGCCTGACAGGCACGCATGTATACCTGGTCGATATCGGGGCGTTCCTCCCGGTCCACTTTGACGGATACATAGTTTTTATTGAGATATTCAGCAATATCAGGGTTTTCAAAAGATTCATGAGCCATGACATGGCACCAGTGGCATGTAGAGTATCCGATGCTTACGAAAACAGGTTTATTTTCAAGGTGTGCCTTTGTGAAGGCCTCTTCGCCCCATGGATGCCAGTCTACAGGGTTATCTGCATGCTGCAGCAGATACGGGCTTGTCTCATTTAGAAGTTTATTTGACATTGATATCATCCTTTCATAGAATATCAGATATGTTTTTATTATCTGATTTAGTATTTGCGTCAGAAAATTCTTTAAACATTGCTATTGCCTGAAAGCGAAAAATATTTTATACTTATACCCGAATTTATATAATTATAATTGATTTACAGTGGAGCAGACAATGGATGACAGAATATCTTTAAAAGAATTTTACGATGGGCTTGATATCATGTTTCAGAAGAAGGACAGCGCAGATACCATGAGATACATGGAAAGCTGGCTGAGAGAAGCAGAAAACAGAGCTGATAAATACGGTATTGTTGCAGTGTGCAATGAACTGGGAGGGCTCTGCAGGGCTATGGGAAAGACTGACAGAGCGAAAATGCTTTATCAGAGAGTGCTGTACATTCTGCAGAATCTCGGTATGGAAAACACAGAAAATTACGCTACTGCTCTCATCAATGCCGGTGATGTGCATCTGAGTGCCGGTGAGAATCAGGAAGCACTGGAATATTTCACAAGAAGTCGCGATATGCTGATAAAACTAGGGCTTTCCGGAGACTACAGAATGGCAGCTCTGTGCAATAACATCAGTATGATATATCGCCAGACAGGTGAGTTTGCGGAAGCGGAAAAAGCACTTGATACTGCATTCAATATAATCAGAGGCCTGCCTCAGTGCAGGGGTGAACTGGCAACGACCTATGTGAACCTGGGTGAGCTGCAGGTGCGTCAGAACAAGCTGGAGATGGCAAAAGAAAGTTTCCTGTCGGCAGAGGATATATTTCTCAGAGATACAGGAGGAAGTGATGTACATTACTCTTCTGCCTGTGCAGGACTAGGACAGGTGTACTATCTGACTGGCAGATACATTGAAGCTGAAAAGTATTATCAGAAAGCGCTGGAACTTATAGAACGTGATTTTGGCAGAGTGCCGTATTATGATCTCGTCGTATCAAATCTTGAGAAAGTAAAAGAGAAACGCAGACAGGAGGCCGGAATATGAAAGGAATGGAGCTTAGCAGAGCTTATTTTGAAGAATTCGGCAGACCGATGATCGAGAAACAGTTTGCCGGTTACAAGGATTCGATCGCAGCAGGTCTTGTAGGTGAAGGATCCGAGTGTTTCGGATTTGACGATGAATTTTCCCGTGACCATGATTTCGGACCGGGATTCTGCATCTGGCTGCCTCAGGAGGTGTATACGAAAACAGGTGCAGCGATGAAGCAGGCGTATGAGGCGCTTCCTGCAGAATGGCAGGGTGTGAGAAGAATACAGTCACCTCAGGGTGGCGGCAGAGTTGGTGTTTTCTCCATAGAAGAGTTTTATCAGAGGTATACAGGCCTTACACATGCACCGAAAGATAATATGGAGTGGCTGCGCATACCCCAGAGCTTTCTGGCGAAGGCGGTAAACGGGCAGGTGTTCTGTGACTATCGGGGGACTTTCACTGAGATAAGAAATATTCTGAAAGGTTTTTATCCAATAGATGTTGTAAGGAAAAAGCTTGCTGCCAAAACTGCTGTTATGGCTCAGTCGGGTCAGTATAATTATCCGAGATGCATGAAACGAGGGGACTGCTATGCAGCTTATATGTCATGCTGTGAATTTGTGAACACAGCGCTGTCTGCAGTTTTTCTTCTCAATGAGAGCTATATGCCGTTTTACAAGTGGGCATTCAGAGCGGCACAGGAGCTTACATTACTCAAAGGTGTGACAGCTCAGCTAAGAGAACTTGTGATGCTGCCTGACAGCATGGATAACAGGAGCCGCAAGGAATGGATCATTGAGAATATCTGTATTGAAATCGGACGTGAACTCAACAGAAGGGGACTTACACTGACTACAGACAGTTTTCTTCAGAGTCATGGAGAGGAACTGATGCGCAGCATCAGTGACTCACGGCTTAAGAATATGCATATCATGGTGGATCAGGATTAACGGGAGAGCAGGAATATGAGAGAAGAGATAAAGCGAAAGAACAATCATAAGGATGAACTGATAAACAGAATAATTGAAGCAGAATGGTCTATGTTTGATGAAGTGAACAATGAAGGCGGCAGGGCAGCATGTCAGGACGATGAATGGACATTTTATGCCATGAGATACAGCCAGCATAACGCTTTCAGCGTCGAAATGCTGGAAAGCTATGAGCAGGACATTATGGATGCGGTGCAGGAGGGACGGAATCTGCTTACCGAAAAGTATGCATATATGATGGAGTATACAGATCCGGCATATTTTGAAAAAAATCTGCGGAAGCATCTGCCTCAGGTCAGTGCCGGCAAGGAAGAGATTGTTGCCAGAGCCGCCAACCTTTCGATTAAATTTCAACAGGATTTTGAAAAGAAGTATCCTGCCTTTGCAAAGGCAGGCAGACCTCTGACGGGAACAGATGGGACGGATGTTTCTCTGCATGTGTATACTCTGGGTGAGCTTAAGACCTACTCTGTGCGTACACTGGAGCTGTACATCAGGGATATGCGCGAGTCTGAAACAAACGGTGAAAACATCGCTTTCAGGATACACCGTTCAACGGCATTGTTTTATGGATATGACAGTCTGGATGAAGCAGAACGGCGTCTGCAGAACAGATGATTTCAACAGAAAATAATTAAATTTCTGTTAATAAAAAGATTGACATTCCTCCATAGGGGAAACCTTATAATATACAGTGAGATTGAATATATCAGTTGATTGAACTCATGTCGAAGGACTTGATATTGGCGGAGGTAATGCATATGGACAAACAGGAGCTCTATTCAATTGGCGAAGTAAGTAAAATCTGTAATATTTCCAAGAAGGCTTTACGGTTTTATGATAAGATCGGGATTATCTGTCCTGATAAAATCTCCGAGGAGAACAATTACCGGTTTTACAGCAGAGAAACATTGCTGTCTGTGCCGGTGGTGAAATATTTCAAACAGATGGGATTTAAGCTTGAGGAAATGAAGGAGTTCCTGGACGGGAACACTTACGAGGCACATGAACGTGGATTCCGCCGTAAAATTGATGAGCTCAGACAGCTGGAGGAAGAAATCCATATGTCCTATACTTCTGTCAAGGACTGGTATGATCTCATTCTAGAGGCTGAAAGTGTGATAACAAACAACGTTACAGAGGTTTCAATCAAATATATGGATTCTCTGACAACATGTTTTCTGGAGCAGGATTTCAGACATAATTACAAGGAATCGGTAATCAATATCGAATGGACCAATTACCTCGAAGAAAACGATCAGGCAATCACAGGTCCTGTTATTCTGTGGTTTGAGAATTATCATGAGAAAATGAGAGGCGAAATCACCAGAGCACGTATTCTGCAGAAAATGATCACAAACTACGGAGATCTTCCTGTCATGACCATCGGTAATGAGATGATGGCGGCATGCTATCATATAGGATCGCATGATACGATTAACAGCACATATGAGAAAATATTCAGATGGGCGGAAACTCACGGCTATAAATGCAGTGATGAATCTATCGAAAGATATGTCACGGATTACTGGACTATCAGGAATAATGAGGAGTTTGTCACAGAGGTTCTCATTAAAGTGACCAGAGAGGATTGATGATGAATCATGGATATCAAGGATTTGCTGCCTAAGGATACAGAAGGCAGACTGAGGATAATACAGGAGCTTGTTCCAGGCAAGCAGATTACACTGGCACATATCATAGGGGGACCTAGACCGGTGGTTTATAAGAAGCTTGGGCTGAACCCCGATATAGATTATGACAGTTCGGCAATAGGTATCATCAACATGAGTCCGCCGGAATCTGCCGTTATCGCCGGTGATATAGCAATAAAAGAGGGAGATGTGTATCTGGGATTTGTAGACAGGTTCAGCGGTACTCTTATAATTACAGGCATGATTTCAGAGGTGGAGGCGGCAGTGCATGAGATAGTCAGATATTTTCGCGATGATCTTGGCTATGCATGCTGCGACATTTCAAGAAGGTAGCATAATGCGCAAAATAATTTTCATCGGCAGGAGCGAAGCCGGCAAGACGACATTGACTCAGGCCCTCAAAGGGGAGACTATAACATATCACAAAACACAGTATGTGAATAATTTTGATATGATCATCGATACACCCGGTGAATACGCGGAAACCAAAACTCTGGGAGGAGCGCTGGCGGTATACTCGTACGAGGCTGATGTTGTCGGTCTTCTGCTGAGTGCAATTGAACCGTATTCTCTATATCCGCCATGTGTCTGCTCCATCTGCAACAGGGAAGTTATAGGTATAGTGACAAAGATCGATCATCACCTTGCAGAACCGCAGCAGGCGGCAGAGTGGCTGAGAATAGCGGGATGTGACAAAGTGTTTTTTGTCAGCGCTTATACAGGTGAAGGTCTGGCTGAGCTTATGGAGTATCTCAAAGAAGAAGGGGAGATTATGCCATGGGAGGAAGCACGCAGTATAGATAACAGCATGTGAGTAAAAAACGGAATCAAAACGTTCCCTTAGGGGGAATGTTTACGAAGGGGTTTATGACTGAAAATATAAATTTATGAAAACTGAGATTATGGAGCATGACGATGTCATGTTCTTTTTATTTTTTGAAAAATCAATATTTCGGGAGCATGAAACCGGTTTTACATAAAAATGCTTATGTCAGACCGACAATGTACTGTTTTGCTGAATCTACATTATTTTTTGTATTAAAGTGCTTTGAAAAAGTCAGAAATTTATTTATTGACATTCCTCTATACAGTACCCCCTATACTTTAGGTAAGGGGAAAGGGCATACTTTGCCGTTTTCCAGGTCTTATACGTGTTGTTCAATTAATTAAAACAAGGAGAGGAGAAATTTATGACTGAAAGAGCTGTTAGTGCACCTGCAGGTGCACTGGAAGCAAAGAAAAAAATGGAAAAGTCATTCAGGATCAAGGGTATCTTCATCGCACTGATGTCCGGCTTCCTGTATGGCGGCTACACAGCATTTATGACACAAGGTATGTCAACAGGCGTATGGGGTGAATGGTACGGCGTTGCCAGCGGTTTATCAGCATTCGCAGTTGTATACACTCTCAGTGCGGTCGGAGCAGCAGTAAACGATATCTGCTCAGCAGTATGGTCAATTATTTATGCTGCTATCATCGGCAGACTTGGTGATTTCGGAAGATCACTCAAATCAAAACCAGGTGTTATCCTGATCATCGCAGCCATTATCGGTGGCCCGCTGGCTTCAACAGCGTATGTTGTAGGGCTTCAGATGGCAGGCTCTATCATTATTCCGATCGCAGCTCTTAATGCGGCAATCGGTGCAATCATCGGCAGAGCAGTGTACAAACAGAAGCTGTCAGGCGGAATGATTCTCGGTATCGTGATCTGTTTCGGAGCGGCAGTACTTATCGGAAGCACCGGTTTTTCAGGAGGAACCGGCTTCAACGTAACTACAATCATCGGTATAATCGCCGGATTCTGTGCAGCCCTCGGATGGGGTATTGAAGGTGCGGTAGGCGGATATGCATGCTGCATGGTTGATTACGAAGTAGCTATCGTTATCCGTCAGTGTACATCAGGAATTGCAAACGGTGTTATTCTCGTTTCAATTCTGTCACTTATCGGCGGAGACGGCATCGGCTCAGGCATTGCGCTTGTGGGACAGGCACTGACGGATGCTCCATCTGTATGGATGTTCTTCATCGGCGGTGTATTCGCATCCTTCTCATTCAAGTTCTGGTACAAAGGAGCTTCAATGTGCGGTGCTGCACTGGGTATGGGCTGCAATGGTACATATGCATTCTGGGGTCCGGTATGGTGTCTCGTTGTATGCGGTCTGATCTTTGGTGTTGATGGATATGCTATCCCATGGCAGGGATGGGTCGGAGCCGTAATCATGGTAATCGGTATCGTTATTCTGGCTATCTCCCAGGACAAAGCATCAAAGGAGGCGTAAGACTATGAAACCATTAAATTTCGCAATCTTAAAATACTTCACTTCAGGAGTTGAAGCCTGCAGAGCTGACGTTCAGGAAGCTTTGAAAGCTGAGTACAGCGGATTCAGAGCATTTAAGGATAAGGCAATGGATGAAGCACTTATGACAGCAGCTTCAAACGGACTCATTGAAGAAAGCAGACTTGATCTTGATGAGAACGGAAACCTGGTAATCTACTACAAGGCCCTCGAAGATGGTATTGCTGCAATAAACAGCTATATCAAAGACTGATTTAGTATAAGCTTTTGATTAAGGTGCAGCGTTTCATCTGAAGCGCTGCACGACATACAAGTTGTTGAAAGGAGAATCTAGTATGGCTAGATATTATGCAGAACAGGCATTGGGAATGCTGGAAACAGTAGGTATGGTTCCTGCTCTGGAAGCATGTGACAAGATGCTCAAGGCTGCTGAAGTAGAACTGATTTCATATGAAAACGTAGGTTCCACTCTGGTGACTATTTTTGTCAAAGGAGATGTTGCTGCTGTTAAATCTTCAGTCAAGGCAGGTGCAGAGGCAGCGGCGCCTATAGGCAAGCTGACAGCCACAAAGGTGATTCCTCGTCCGATAAAACCTGTGGGAGAGATCGTATCTATCTATGATGTTGATACACAGTGTGATGAAGAACTTATTGAACCTTCAAACACAGGAAGAACTGAAGCTCTGGGAATGATAGAAACCTTCGGTATAGTGTTCTGTATTGAGGCAGCAGACGCAATGTGCAAGGCTGCAGATGTTGAACTTATCGGTTTTGAGAACACCGCATCCGGATATATTTCGGCACTGGTATCAGGAGATGTTGGAGCATGTAAAACCGCAGTTGAAGCAGGTATCAAAGCTGTGGAAGAGATGGGTACAGAAGTATACAGCTCCATCGTTATTGCAAGACCGCATGAAGATCTGAAAAAGATCACATGTCAGTATTCACTGGATAAATTACTTCCTTACGGGGTTGAATAGTAATGAGAATTATAGATCATGATTTACTGTCAATTCAGGAGGCTCGTATCCTGGCGGAAAACGCATATGAAGCGCAGAAAGCTCTGGCAGCTTTCCCGCAGGAGAAACTGGATGAAATCGTTGAGCGCATGGCAGAAGCAGTTTCCAAACATACAAAAGAGCTTGCGGTGATGTCCAGTGACGAGACTGATTACGGAAAATGGCAGGACAAGTACATAAAGAACCGATTTGCATGTGAATATGTTCCGGCAAAGCTGAGAGGTATGAAATGCGTAGGGATCATCGGCAGAGATGATGCTCAGAAAATCATGGATGTCGGTGTTCCGATGGGAGTGATCGCAGGCATATGCCCTGCAACAAGTCCTGTTTCAACTACGATATATACCGCATTGGTGGCAGTAAAATCCGGAAATGCAGTTGTATTTTCACCTCATCCGAGAGCCAGAAATACGATTGGCAAAACTCTGGATATCATGATTCAGGCGGCAGAGGGTTATGGTCTGCCGGAGGGAGCTCTTTCATATCTGCATACGGTCACACCGTCAGGTACGAAAGAACTTATGAATCATAAATCGACTTCGCTGATTATGAATACCGGAGTGCCGGGTATGCTGGAAGCTGCTTACAGCTCAGGAAAACCGGTAATCTACGGAGGAACAGGCAACGGGCCGGCTTTTATAGAAAGAACTGCTGATATCCATCAGGCGGTAATGGACATAATTGCCAGCAAAACCTTTGATAATGGTGTAGTTTCAGCGGCAGAACAGTCCATAGTAGTGGACAGCTGCATAGCCGGAGAAGTAAAAGCTGAGCTGGAGGCTAACGGCGGGTGGTTTATGAATGAAAACGAAGCGGAGAAGCTAGGTTCGATGTTCTATTTCCCAGATGGGTCTCCGAACCCTGAAATGGTTGGAAGGACAGCTGAAGAACTTGCTCAGATGGCAGGATTTACTGTTCCTGCAGGAACAAGAATCCTGATTTCACCGCAGAAATACGTGTCTGAAAAAAATCCATATTCCAGAGAAAAGCTCTGCCCTGTACTGGCATACTACATTGAGGATGACTGGATGCATGCATGTGAGAAATGCATAGAGCTCCTTTTATCTGAGAGGAATGGTCATACCCTTGTGATTCACTCCAATGACGAAGAGGTCATCAGACAGTTCGCATTGAAGAAGCCGGTAGGCAGGATGCTGGTGAACACACCAGCTGTCTTCGGAAGCATGGGTGCCACATCGAATCTTTTCCCGGCGATGATACTGGGAAGCGGATCTGCCGGACAGGGGATCACTTCGGACAATGTATCTCCGATGAATCTGATATATATCCGAAAGGTGGGATATGGAGTCAGAAGGATTGAAGATATAGGTATGGGTATCCCGGAAGGGGCTCCGCAGAATTCTGGAACGATTCCATCTGCGGCTGCTGCCGGTGACAGTGAAAACATGCAGATGCTGCAGCAGCTGCTTGAACAGATACTGAAGAATCTGTCCTAGCGCAATGCGGCAATGTTTAAATAAATCGTTATAACCAAGAGATCAAGAAAGAAGAGAGGTAAGAAGTTTGGATATTCGTGAATTTTCAAATAAGCTTGCAGAAGCTACAAAAAACATGTCCGATGAAGAACGCACAGCTCTCATGAAAATGTTCGAAAGCGTATCGGGCGATATAGCACAGGTTGCACCAGCTCAGGCAGCTGCGCCGGCGACAGCTCCCGGAGGTCATCCGGCATATTATTCATCCATCGCTGCAGCAACAACTGAAGTGGATGAAGACGGAGTTCCGGTAGGACCAACTGAACGTCTCGTTAAGTTGAAGGAAAACTTCCTCAAGCAGGTTCCTTCAATCACTACATACAGAGCACGCGCGGTAACAAAAATCACAAAGGAAAACCCTGGAATGCCGAAGATACTTCTTCGTGCGAAATGTTTCCGGTACTGCTGCGAAACAGCTCCGCTGGTTATCCAGGACAATGAGCTGATTGTAGGTGCACCTAACGGCGCTCCTAGAGCCGGTGCTTTTTCACCTGATATAGCATGGAGATGGATGGTTGACGAAATTGACACAATCGGAGAACGTCCTCAGGATCCGTTCTATATTTCTGAAGAAGACAAAAGGATTATGCGTGAAGAGCTGTTCCCATTCTGGGAAGGTAAATCCGTAGACGAATACTGTGAGAGCCAGTACAGAGAAGCTGGAGTATGGGAACTTTCAGGTGAATCATTCGTATCTGACTGCTCATACCATGCTGTAAACGGAGGCGGAGACTCAAACCCTGGATACGACGTAATCCTGATGAAAAAAGGTATGCTGGATATTCAGCAGGAAGCAAAAGATCATCTGGCTCAGCTGGATTATGAAAATCCTGAAGATCTCGATAAGATCTATTTCTATAAATCAGTTATAGAAACTACTGAAGGTGTTATGGCATATGCAAAGCGCATGTCACAGTATGCTGCAGAACTTGCTGCTAAAGAAGCTGACCCTAAGAGAAAAGAAGAACTTCTCAAGATATCAGAAGTGAATGCCAGAGTACCTGCGCATAAGCCGGAAACCTTCTGGGAAGCAATACAGTCAGTATTCACAGTAGAATCACTGCTTCCTGTGGAAGAAAACCAGACAGGTATGTCAATCGGACGTGTGGACCAGTACATGTACCCATTCTACAAAGCTGATATAGAGTCAGGCAGAATCAATAATTTCCTGGCATTTGAACTGGCAGGATGTATGCTGGTTAAGATGTCAGAAATGATGTGGATAACAAGTGAAGGCGGATCAAAGTTCTTTGCCGGCTATCAGCCATTTGTAAATATGTGTGTCGGCGGTGTTACAAGATCAGGCCAGGATGCTACTAATGAGCTGACTTACCTGCTCATGGATGCTGTAAGACATGTTAAGATTTATCAGCCGTCACTGGCATGCAGAATCCACAACAAATCACCTCAGAAATACATGAAGAAAATCGTTGATGTAGTACGTTCAGGAATGGGCTTCCCTGCATGTCACTTCGACGATACCCATATCAAGATGATGCTTGCTAAGGGCGTTTCTATTGAAGATGCCAGAGACTACTGCCTGATGGGATGTGTAGAACCTCAGAAGGCCGGAAGACTGTATCAGTGGACATCTACAGCATATACTCAGTGGCCGATATGTATCGAGCTTGTTCTGAACCATGGTGTACCTCTCTGGTACGGCAAACAGGTAACTCCGGATCTTGGAGATCTTGATCAGTACAAGACATATGAACAGTTTGACGCAGCAGTTAAAGAACAGATCAAGTACATTACGAAGTGGACTGACGTTGCAACAGTTATTTCACAGCGCGTTCACAGAGATCTGGCACCGAAGCCACTCATGTCCATCATGTATGAAGGATGTATGGAAAAAGGAAAGGACGTATCAGCCGGCGGTGCAATGTACAACTTCGGACCTGGTGTTGTATGGTCAGGTCTTGCAACATATGCAGATGCTATGGCAGCTATCAGAAAGCTGGTATTTGATGATAAGAAGTATACGCTGAAACAGCTCAATGAAGCCCTTAAGGCTGACTTTGTGGGATACGATCAGATTAAGGCTGACTGTCTGGCTGCGCCTAAATACGGCAATGATGATGACTATGCGGATCTGATTGCTGCTGACCTCATCAACTTTACAGAAATGGAACACAGAAAGTACAAGACTCTCTACTCAACTCTAAGCCACGGTACACTTTCTATTTCAAACAATACACCGTTCGGACAGCTGACGGGCGCGTCAGCAGGAGGACGTGCAGCATGGACTCCGCTGTCAGATGGTATCAGCCCTACACAGGGAGCCGATTTCAACGGACCTACAGCTATTATCAAGTCTGTAGCTAAGCTGTCAAATGACAATATGAACATAGGTATGGTTCATAACTTCAAGCTGATGGCAGGACTTCTGGATACTCCGGAAGGAGAAAACGGCATCATCACACTGCTCAGAACAGCATGTGCATTCGGTAACGGCGAAATGCAGTTCAACTATATGGACAACAATACGCTGATAGAAGCCCAGAAGCATCCTGAAAATTATAAGGACCTCGTTGTTCGAGTAGCAGGATACAGTGCATTCTTTACAGAATTATGCAAAGATGTACAGGATGAAATTATCAGCAGAACAATGCTGACAAAGTTTTAATTAGTTAATGATAAGGGTGCAGTTTACCACTGCACCCGGGAATACACAGAAAAGCCCAAGGACGGGAGACTGAACAGGAATGAATGATAACAGCATGAATGTGATTGAACGAAAAGCATTCATTTTCAACAGACAGAAATATAATATGTATGACGGACCTGGCGTTCGGACAATGATATTTTTCAAGGGCTGTCCGCTTCGATGCAAATGGTGTTCCAACCCTGAAGGATTGGAAAAGAAATATCAGATAATGCTGAAGCCGGCCAGCTGTGTGAGCTGCGGAGCTTGTGTTCCGGTATGTCCTGCAGGCATCCACAGTATATCAGAAAAAGGTGAACATATCATTGACAGGAATATAAGCTGTCTGGGATGTGGCAAATGTGTGGAGAGCTGTTTCCAGAATGCACTTAAAGTTGCGGGTGAGCAGCATACCATATCTGAACTTCTGGATTATATAGAGGAGGACAGAGCATTCTATGACCAGTCGGGCGGTGGCGTTACACTTGGAGGCGGTGAGGTGACTTCACAGCCTGAAGCTGCAGCAAACCTTCTGATGGCTTGCAAGCAGGTGGGAATAAATACAGCTATAGAAACCTGCGGTTACACCAGAAAAGAAAACATTTTGAAGATTGCGGAGTTTACAGATCTGTTCCTTTTTGATATCAAGCATATTGACCCGGACAGGCATTTCGAACTGACAGGTGTCAGAAATGAAATGATCCTTGAGAACCTCGAGGAACTGCTTCACCGCAGATATAATGTAAAAATACGTATGCCCATGTTAAAAGGTATCAATGATAGCGAAGGAGAAATCCGAGGGGTTATCAACTTCCTGATGCCTTACAAAGGGTATAAGAATTTCAAAGGGATCGACCTGCTTCCTTACCACAAGCTGGGGGTTAACAAATACGTTCAGCTTGGAATGGATTATCCTATAGATGGAGATCCCAGCCTTACAGAGGAGGATCTGGACAGGATCGAAGGATGGATCAGAGAATACGATTTCCCGGTTTCAGTAATAAGACATTAACACACAGCAGAGAGGTAGTAATTTATGGGAATCATGAATGACAAAACCATAGATCGTATCATACAGGAATCGGTACCCGGTAAACAGGTTACTATTGCCCATGTCATAGCCTCACCTATGTCTGATATATATGAAAGGCTTGGGATAGACGATAAGGGTGCCATAGGAATTTTAACTTTATCACCTTATGAAACTGCGATTATTGCGGCTGATATAGCCACTAAGACTGCTGATGTGGAAATCGGTTTTCTGGATCGTTTCACGGGTTCTGTGGTAATTTCAGGAGATGTGCAGAGTGTGGAAACAGCGCTCAAGGCAGTAACTGAGACACTGTGCAATCTTCTGGATTTTACTACAGTTCCGATCACAAGAACATGAGAAAGAAAAGAATAATGGTGATAGGCCCGAAAGGGTGCGGGAAAACATCTCTGGTCAATCTTTTGAACGATTATGACGGACCTCTCAGGAGAACGCAGGATACGATTTACGGTAAATATACCATTGATGTTCCAAGTGCATATATAGAAAATGCATGGATGTACAAGCACATGATAGCCTTGTCGCAGGACGCATGGTGTATGCTGGTGCTTGTGGATCAGTCAAGATGTGCGGAAGTGTATTCGCACGGTTTTGTAAAAGCCTTCAGATGTCCGGCTGTCGGAGTAATAAGCAAATGTGATCTGGCTCCAGAAAATGAAGAAACATGTATCCGTCAGCTGAAAACCATTGGATTAGATGAGCCTTATTTCAAGGTGAGTGTACCTAATGGAACAGGAACTGAAGAATTGAAACGTTATTTAAAAGAATTAAAAGAAAGGCAAAGGGGCTAAATATGAAGTTCATAACAGAAGAGGACTTACGTGATATATATAAAAAACAGCCCTTCACAGATTATGACCTGCAGCCTGGGGAAAGGCTGACGCCGGGAGCAAGGCAGTTTCTGCTTGACAGAGGAATCAATATGTATGATGAAAATGATCCTTTTATAAATTCCGGCATCAATAAAGCCGAATCAAACCAGAATGTCTCTGCTTGTGCAGATGACAGAAGAAAGAAAAAATTCTGCAGCAGGATGAAATCTTTACAGGCACTTTTTCTTTTGACGGCAGAGGAGCTGATGAAGCAGGATGTTTGCATGTCACAGCAAATTACAGGCTTATATAGACAGTTTGCAAGTCTTGGAACAGCTTCGGAAGGTAAATGCGAAGCAGCAGATTTATGCTGTAAAGCATGTACAGGAATAAACACAGACAACTTTTCTCAAAGTATTGGTGATTGTTTTGAAATTACAGAATTTCATATGCAACTGCAGAAAGGGCATGAAATTCTTCTTTTAACAAGACTGAGAAGCAGCCTGGAGGAACTGGATGCCGATATTGCTGACATGATCAGTAATGCCGAAATACAGAATACCTTTTCCGGTAAACTTAATCAGATAATCAATACTCTTTCTCAAATGATATGCTACGCAGTAGGAGGTAAAGAATGTCAGAGAAATTAACATTTGACTACTGCGATCAGATGGTCGCTGACTTTGAAAAAGTCATACAAAATCCAATAACAGACAAATCATCAGTATACTATACTGGTGTTGATCTGGGAACTGCGTGTGTAGTAATAGCAGTACTTGATGAGAACAAACGTCCGGTAGCAGGAGCTTACAGATATGCCGATGTTGTTAGAGACGGTATGGTCGTTGACTACATCGGAGCTGTTCAGATTGTTCGAGAGCTTAAAGAAGAAATAGAAGAAAAACTCGATACTGAACTTATTTATGCAGCTGGAGCTATTCCTCCCGGAACTGACCTTCTAGACTCCGGTGCTGTAAAAAATGTTATTCAGGGCGCCGGCTTCGAACTGACAAACATGCTGGACGAATCCACTGCTGCCAATGAAGTTCTGAAAATGAAGAACGGTGCAGTTGTTGATATCGGCGGAGGAACTACAGGTATTTCAGTTCTGAAGGACGGCAAGGTAGTTTACATTGCAGATGAACCGACAGGCGGAACTCATTTTTCGCTTGTGATTTCAGGAGCTTACGGCAAAAGCTTTGAAGAAGCTGAGCTTTATAAAAGGGACCCTGATAATCACAGAGAATTGTTACCGGTTCTGCAGCCGGTAATTGAAAAGGTTTCGTCAATTATTACGCAGCATATCAGTGACTATGATGTTCAGGAGCTATCACTTGTAGGCGGAACATGCTGCCTGACAGGTATAGAAAAAATCATCGAGAAGAAAACAGGAGTATTCACGCATAAACCTGAAAATCCGATGTTTGTCACACCTCTCGGGATAGCTCTCAGCTGCAGACAGGAAGAAATGTAGGAGGAACTTACATGGAATTCAGGATCATTAAATCTCCTTCTCCGGGAACTATTGATATTCTGATGCGAAGGAAAGGCTCAGGCAGAGATATCATTCCTGAATGTATTGATGCAATAGGATTGGTTCAGGGTCGAATGATTGATATGGTCATTGCTGCTGATATCGCTGAAAAGGCTGTCGGTGTTACTGTAGAAGATATAAGAGGGAGCTGTCCTCAGAACATGATCCTGCTGGCTATTTTCGGAGATACCGCTTCAGTTGAGTCAGCACTTCGCGAAATCAAACGAAAAGTGGAAGAAGGTACAGATATATGTTAACAGCAAAACTGGTGGATCATATCTGGTCCACGAGAAAAGCAGAATCACTTAATGGTCTGAAGCTTATGCAGGCTGAAATAATCGGTGGAGGCAAAGATGCAGGGCAGCGGATTATTGTAGTTGATATTATAAGTGCAGGTATAGGAGATCGCGTTATCGTTACAACAGGATCTTCTGCCCGCAGAATGCTGGGAGATGATGATATCCCGGTAGATGCAGTAGTAGTCGGAATTATCGACGAAGACTGTGAATTTGAATAGAGTGGGAGGTACAGGAATGAATCTTCTCGAACAGATCAGAGATGCCGGCATAATAGGTGCAGGCGGAGCAGGATTCCCTACTCATGCAAAGCTTACATCTCAGGCAGAGTATATTCTGATGAATGGCGCAGAATGTGAACCTCTGCTGAGAGTAGACCAGCAGCTTATGGAAATGATGCCTGATGAAATCATTAAAGGATTTGAAGCTGCCGGCAGACTTACAGGTGCGAAAAAAGCACTTATCGGGATCAAAAAGAAACATGAAAAAGTTATAGAAATATTGAATCAGAGAATAGAGGCATTGAACCTCTCAGGATATGTGGAAGTAAAACCGCTTCCGGATATTTATCCTGCAGGGGATGAACAGGTGCTTGTATATGAGCTTACCGGCAGAGTTGTTCCGGAAGCAGGAATACCTATTCAGGTTGGATGTGTTGTCGTAAACTCTGAAACTGCCCTTAACATTTACAAAGCTTCACAGGGACAGCCTGTTACTGAAAAATACATAACAGTAGCAGGAGATGTGCCTAACAGAGTAACGGTAAAGGTTCCTGTCGGAACACCAATAATAGATGTACTGAAATTATCAGGGATTGAAGATTTCACTGATTATGCAGTAATAGACGGGGGTCCGATGATGGGTCCGGTTATGGCGGATATTGGTGGATTTGTAACTAAGAAGAACAAAGGTTTTGTTATTCTGAAAAAAAATCATTTCCTCATACGTAAAAAAAGCATAACTCCTGAACAGGCACGAAGAGTAAATAAAGCTACATGTGAACAATGCAGAATGTGTACTGATATGTGTCCTAGATATCTGCTTGGACATAACATGCAGCCTCATAAGATGATGCGTGTCATGAATTATTCCATCGATGACCTTGAAGGACAGAAAATTGCGCAGCTCTGCTGCCAGTGTAATATGTGTGAATTGTTTGCATGTCCTGCCGGATTGCATCCAAAGATGGCAAACCTTTATTTCAAAGAAAAGCTGGCACAGGAAGGCATCAAATATAAAACTGCAAAACAGGAATTTGAGGCGAGAAATGTACGTCAGTACAGACTTGTACCGAGCAAACGTCTCGTTGCCAGACTGGGTCTGAAGAACTTTGACAAACCGGCTCCGATGACAGAAATAAATTTTGAACCACAGACAGTGCGTATTGCGACGAGACAGCATGTTGGAGCACCGGCACAGCCGATAGTATCACAGGGTCAAACGGTACAGTCAGGTCAGATGATTGGCAGAATACCTGAAAACAGTCTTGGTGCTGCTATTCATGCAAGTATTTCAGGCACTGTAACACAAGTTACAGAAGGATATATCGAAATAAGGAGGGGCTGAGATGCGACGAGCAATAGGAATGGTTGAATTTAATAGTATAGCCCGAGGAATTTATGCGGCAGATCAGATGGTTAAAATTTCTGAAGTTGAAATTGTGACCGCATCTACTGCATGTCCGGGAAAATACGTTGCCATTGTTCATGGAGATGTTGCTGCAGTTGAAGATTCTGTACGCATTGGTGAACGAATGGCAGAGGAATTCTTCGTAGATTCCATTGTAATACCTAATGTTGATCCGGGAGTATTCCCTGCAATAACAGGTGCAACTATGCCGGAACATGTTCAGGCAGTTGGAATTATGGAATCATTCTCATTGGCTACAATGATAATCTGCGCAGACCAGATATTGAAAGCTGCAGAGCTTGAACCAATAGAGCTTAGACTCGGAAACGGTCTGGGAGGCAAAGCATATTTCACATATACTGGCGATGTTGCGGCTGTACAGTCAGGAACCGATGCTGGCAGAGCAATCGCAGAAGAAAAGGGGCTTCTTGTAAATGCAGAAGTTATCCCTTCACCATCTGAATTACTTGTGCCGACTTTGCTGTAATTGAAAGCACAGGATAAACATAGATGAATAATACAGGTCATACAAAATAATATGAAAGGATGTGACGGCATGAAAAAGCTGATTTGTGCTAAAGAAGTTGAAGCTTTAGCTCAAAAAGGTGAAAAGGTAATGTATATTGATGCAGATACTTTAATCACACCATCTGCCAAAGATGCAGCTGCTGAACGTGGTATTGAATTCTCTACTGATGCACCATGCAAATGCTGCAGTGATAATACTGCAGAAAAGCCGGCAGCCCAGAGCCAGAGCGGTATAGACAGTGAACTGATTTATAAAGCACTGACTGCGCTGATGGAAAAAGGAATGCTTGGCAATGTAATGGCTGCATGTCAGGATGTACCATATGTATCAGAGAAAGATCCCGAAGGTTACGTAAAGCTTGTAAGAGGCAATACTGCAAAATGGGAACCTCTTGACACTGGGAATCCTTCAGACAAAGTGTTCTATAATGAACTTATCGGCTCATCTGATGGTTCTTCGATGAATGCAGGTTTCATGACTATAGAAAAATGCAGCTTCCCATGGGATGTAGCATGTGAAGAAATCTATTATGTTGTTGAAGGCACACTGACTGTAGAAAAGGATGGAACAGTATTTACTGCTCACCCTGGAGACGCACTTTTCTTCCAGAACGGCGCTAAGCTTTCTTTCGGCTCACCTGACAAAGTGAAGGTATTCTACGCTACCCACTAATAAGGAGGTTGACCAATGGAAGCACTTGGAATGATAGAAACCAGAGGTCTTCTTGCTGCTATAGAAAGTGCCGATGCTATGATGAAGGCGGCGGAAGTGAGACTTCTTGAAAGGACCTTCGTTGGAGGTGGACTTGTAACTGTAACTATTACAGGTGATGTTGCCGCAGTTAAAGCATCGATAGATGCAGCAGCTGCAGCCGTTAACAGACTCGGGGCAGAACTGCTTGTTTCTCAGCATGTAATTCCAAGACCTCATAGCGAACTGGGTGAAACCATTATATCACCAGTACCTCTGGCAGAGCTTCACTCGGAAAAAACAGAGGAGTTCAATGAAATAGCAGAAGAACCGGATACAGATAATAATGAACCATCTGAAACTGCTGAGCTGCAGGAAACTGCAATGCCGGCAGAAACTGATGAAATCAAGGATGCTGCTGAGATGCACAAGGATGATATGGACAGACTGGTAGCCGAAAAGGGTATTGACAAGGCTGTCGAAATCATCAACAGATGCAAGGTTGTAAAACTGCGAAATCTTGCCAGAGAATACAAAGACTTTGGAATTTCAGGAAGAGATGTATCAAAAGCAAACAAAACAGCTCTGATTGAGGAATTCAGAAAATACTACAGCTGATGCAGCATATTATAAAAAATAAAGGAGGTGCCATAATTATGGAAAACATGGATTATGATTTAAGATCTGTACAAGAAGCGAGAAATCTGGCCAGACTCGGTCAGATTGCAACAGAACAGATCGCAACATACAATGAAGATCAGATAGACAGAATCATTCGAAATATGGTCAGAGCAGCAGAAGCAAATGCTGTTTCTCTGGCACAGATGGCTGTTGAGGAAACAGGCTTCGGCAAGGTAGAGGACAAGACTTACAAGAATCATATGGCGTCCACTTTGCTCTATGATGCAATCAAAGATATGAAAACATGCGGTATCATAAGTGAAGATCCTGTTGCCAGAACAATGGATGTTGCAGATCCTGTAGGACTGCTGATGGGAATCGTTCCTTCGACAAACCCTACATCGACTGCGATTTTCAAATCAATAATTGCAATTAAAGCACGTAATGCTATCGTGTTCTCACCTCATCCTTCAGCAGCAAAATGTACACAGAAAGCTGCTCAGCTCATGTACGAAGCTGCAGTGGAAGCAGGAGCACCTGCCAACATCATCGGATGCATCACAATGCCTTCAATGCAGGCTACTAATGAACTGATGCACAGCAAAGAAGTTAAGATGATTATCGCGACAGGCGGACCTGGAATGGTAAAAGCTGCATACAGCGCCGGAAAGCCTGCGCTGGGTGTAGGAGCCGGAAATTCACCTGCATACATTGAACGTACAGCTGATGTAAGACAGGCAGTTACTAATATCATAGCAAGCAAAACATTTGACTATGGTACTATCTGTGCTTCAGAGCAGTCGATTATATGTGAAGAATGCAACAAAGAAGCCGTTATTGCTGAACTTAAGCGTCAGGGCGGCTACTTCATGACACCGGAAGAAACTGACAAGGTCTGCAAACTGCTTTTCAAAAACGGACATGCAATGAATGCTAAATTCGTAGGACGTTCACCGTTTGTAATTGCATCAGCAGCAGGAATTGCCATTCCTGAAAACACCAAGGTTCTCATCGGACCTCAGGGTGGTGTAGGTGATGGTTATCCGCTTTCATTTGAAAAACTGACAAGTGTTCTGGGATTCTATGTTGTAAAAGACTGGCATGAAGCCTGTGAACTCAGTATTGAACTGTTACAGAACGGTATAGGACATACTATGAGTCTGCACACAGAAGACAGAAATGTTGTTTTAGAGTTTACGAGAAAGCCGGCATCAAGGATTCTTGTCAATACAGGAAGCAGCATGGGTGGAACAGGAGCAAGCACAGGTCTGCTCCCATCATTCACACTTGGATGCGGAACATGGGGAGGAAGCTCAGTTTCAGAGAATGTAAGCCCACTCCATCTTATAAATATCAAGAAGGTTGCATACGGAACAAAGAATTGTTCGACTCTGGCAGCTGATGATCCGACATTCAATCATCCTGAACTCAATTCCGGATGCTCAGCAGCAGCACCATGTATGACAACTACAAGCTGCGGAACACCGGTTCCGGTACCACCTGCATCACCATCATGCGGCAGCAGTGCCAAATATCTGTCACCAGCAGAATATCAGAATGGTAACTGTGGCATCACATATGGCACAGGATGCGGCTGCGGAAGCACCAATGCGGCAGCACCGTCAGCAAGCGATCAGCCAATCGATGCTGCACAGCTGACTGACATGATCAATGCGCTGGTAAAAGCAATGAAAGGAGAATAAGAACAGATGGCAAATGAAAATTATGAAGCTGTTCTGAGATTGCTTCTTGAAGCAATGCAGTCAAATTCTGCATCATCAGATACTCAGAAACCGGAGGGAATACCGGTAGGAGTTTCAAATCGCCATCTGCATCTTTCACAGACAGATCTGGATATTCTGTTCGGAACAGGCTATAAGCTTACGCCGATAAAGGATCTGTCGCAGCCGGGACAGTTCGCATGTAAAGAAACAGTAACTATATGCGGACCGAAAGGCGCTATAGAAAAAGTAAGAGTGCTGGGACCTGTTAGAAGTAAAACACAGGTTGAGATACTTACAGGTGACGGTTTCAAGCTTGGTGTCACAGCACCGGCAAGGCTGTCAGGGGATCTGGCAGGAAGTCCGGGAATAACGATAATCGGTCCGAAAGGATCAGTTCAGACAAAGGAAGGGCTGATAGTGGCACAGAGACATATACATATGACACCTCAGGATGCCGTAAACTACGGTGTTCATGACGGGCAGATAGTAGATATCGAAATCGAAGGTCCTCGAGGCGGAGTATATGCAAATGTAGCTGTAAGGGCTAATGATGCATCGGCACTGGAATGTCATGTTGACACAGAAGAAGCCAATGCTATGAACATTAATTCATCAACAAAAATTAAAATTAAAAAATAAAGTTAAAATTCAAAATTAAAAAATCTTTAGGAGGAAAAAAAGATGACAAAGTATGATGCACTGGGAATGATCGAAACAAAAGGTTTAGTAGGTTCAATCGAAGCAGCAGATGCTATGGTTAAGGCAGCTAATGTTTACCTTATCGGTAAGGAACACGTTGGTGGCGGACTCGTAACTGTAATGGTTAGAGGAGACGTAGGTGCAGTAAAGGCTGCTACAGATGCAGGTGCTGCTGCAGCTCAGAGGGTTGGAGAACTGATTTCAGTTCATGTAATCCCTAGACCACATGCAGAAGTTGAAGACATTCTGCCTGCAAAGAAAGAAGCAAAATAAATTATAACACTTGTAAATGCAGGGGTGGGTGTATGTATGCCCACCCCTGTATTTAACAGAAGTTATGAGGTTATGTTATGGATAAGAAGATAACTATCTGCAATGATGCAGACAAAGTACTGGAAAATTTCATAAAGGAACTGGACATTGAAACGTCTCACCATAGAATGATAAATCAGGAAAATAAATGCGGATATGGACTTCAGGGTATATGCTGCAGATTATGCTCCAACGGTCCTTGTCGTATTTCGCCTGCAAGACCCAGAGGTGTATGCGGAGCGGATGCAGATACTATCGCTGTCAGAAATTTTCTGCGCTCTGTTGCCGCAGGCTCCGGATGCTATATCCATGTAGTGGAAAATGCTGCAAAACAGTTAAAGAAATCTGCACAGGCCAAGACAGGAATAAGGAGCAAAAACGCCCTTTTGAGACTTGCTGACATGCTGGATGTAAAAGGTGGCAGCGACTGGGACAAAGCGGAGAAAATAGCTGACAAAGTGCTTCAGGATTTATACAGACCTGCTGATGAAAAAATGGAGCTGGTGAAAGAAATAGCTTATCCATTGAGAAGTCAGGCATGGGAGAAAATTGATATTCTCCCTGGTGGTGCGAAGGATGAAATCTTCAATGCAGTTGTAAAATCCTCAACTAACTTGAATTCAGACCCTGTCAATATGCTTCATCAATGTCTGAGACTTGGTATTTCTACGGGCGTTTACGGACTGGTTCTGACAAACCTGATTAACGACGTATTGATGGGAGAAGGAGAAATAAGTTTTGAACCTGTTGGAATCCAGGTGGTCGATCCGGAATGCGTCAATATTATGATAACAGGACATCAGCATGCATTTTTCAGTGATCTTCAGGAATATCTGGTTTCTGAAGATGTAATTAACAGGGCTGAAGCAGCAGGTGCGAAAGCTGTAAAGCTTGTTGGATGTACATGTGTCGGTCAGGATTTTCAGTTGAGGAAAGCTGCCGGAACCGATGCGTTCTGTGGTCATGCGGGAAACAACTATACAAGCGAGGCTGTGCTGGCAACAGGCTGCATAGATCTTATCGTATCTGAATTCAACTGTACACTGCCGGGAATTGAACCTATATGTGATAATCTTGAAATACCACAGATCTGCTTGGACGATGTTGCCAAGAAACGCAATGCTGATTACGTTCATTTTACATGGGAAGACAGAAGCGAAATCAGTAGAAGCATCGTTGACAAGGCAATTGACTCATACAGATCCAGACGCAGCAGCATGACACCGGATAATACTCAGAAGCTGGTTAGTGCATTGAGTCGCTGCCTTGCTGGTGGAGAAGCTGATATGACTGACCTGCAGAATGCTCTGACTCAAATGGTATCGCAGAGCAAAAACAGAATAAATCCAATGGCATCACATGGTGTACATAATGCAATTACCGGTGTCACTGAGGTAACACTGAAACAGTTCCTTGGCGGAAGCTATGGACCGCTTATCGACCTTATTAAGCAAGGTAAAATCAAAGGAATAGCAGGAGTAGTGGGGTGTTCAAACCTGCGTGCTAAAGGGCACGATGTTTATACTGTAGAGCTTACAAAACAGCTGATAAAAAAGAACATACTTGTACTTTCTGCCGGCTGTACATGTGGTGGTCTTGAAAACTGCGGACTTATGAGCCCTGAAGCCGCAGAGCTGGCCGGTGACAGTCTTAAAGAAGTATGTAAATCTCTGAGAATCCCGCCGGTTCTAAATTTCGGGCCGTGTCTGGCTATTGGCCGTATGGAGCTTGTAGCAGGAGAAATTGCCGCAGATCTGGGAGTTGATATCCCGCAACTTCCAATAGTTATGTCTGCGCCGCAGTGGCTTGAGGAACAGGCTCTAGCTGATGGTGCATTTGCTCTGGCACTTGGATTCACTGTTCATCTCGGACTTCCGCCTTTTGTAACAGGAAGCCCTGTTGCTGTTGATATCCTGACAGATAAGATGAAGGATATAACTGGCGGACAGCTGATTATAGATACAGATATTGAAACATCTGCTGATACACTCGAAGCTGTAATTATGGAAAAACGCTCAGGTCTTGGGCTGTAAAGTACAGAGAGAAAGGAGCATATATATGGAAAGATATGAACGCTGTATCTCTGTAAAACCCGATAATCCTGCAATAATAAAAGATGACAGTTTATGCGTCGAGTGCGGACACTGTCTGGCTGCATGTGATGAGAATACAGGAGTAGACGGTTATATATGTATAAATTGCGGGCAGTGCAGTGCAGCATGCCCGGAGCAGGCCATACGTGTAAAGCCTGAAATTCAACAGGTTAAGGATGCGCTGACTGACAAGTCAAAGATCGTAGTTTTTTCCACATCACCTTCTGTGAGAGTTGGTATAGGAGATGCTTTTCTTGACAAAGCAGGCGTGTATTCAGAAGGAAAAATGGTTGCTGCAATTAAGACACTTGGAGCAGATTATGTGTTCGATGTGACTTTTTCAGCTGACCTGACAATAATAGAAGAGGGATGTGAGCTTCTCAGCAGAATCCTGACCGGCAGCGGTCCTCTGCCACAGTTCACCAGCTGCTGTCCTGCCTGGGTAAAATATGTAGAAAAATTCTATCCCGAAATGCTACCGCATTTGTCCACTGCCAAAAGCCCTATCGGTATGCAGGGTGCAACAATAAAATCTTATTTTGCAGCAAAAGCCGGGCTGGATCCTTCTTCTATCATAACAGTCAACGTGACACCTTGTACTGCAAAAAAGGCAGAAATCAGAAGACCTGAGCTCAATGATGCAGGAATTCTTCTGGGAAAACCGGAAATACGCGATAATGACTATGTTATTACCACTAAGGAACTGGCTCAGCTGATGGAAGAGAAGAATATTGATTTTGCAAGCCTGCCGGATATGCCATTTGATTCTATTCTTGGTAAAGGCAGCGGGGCCGGTGTGATATTCGGTAATACAGGCGGTGTCATGGAAGCTGCACTCAGAATGGCATACCAGAGCCTGACGGGAGAAAAAGCTCCTGACAGTCTGCTGCATTTCGAAGATGTGCGAGGTATGAAAGGTATAAAAGAAGCATCTTTGAATATTGGCGACAGCATTATCAAGGTGGCTGTAATATATGGGACTGCCAATGCAGCTCAATTCCTTGATGGAGATATTTCCGATTATCATTTTATAGAAGTGATGACATGCCCGGGAGGCTGTATAAGCGGTGCAGGACAGCCTCAGATGCACACAATACCAGTAACCGATGATATAAGAAAGAGCAGAATTAAAAGTATGTATTCTGAAGATGAGAGAATGACACTGCGAAATTCAACTGATAATCCGGAAATTGCACGCGTATACAGTGAATTTTATGGTAAGCCTTTGGGTGAGCTTTCTCACAGACTTCTCCACACTGGCTATAACAGACGATGACAGAAAGGGGCTGAATGCACAATGCACAATTTGTTTCTGGCAGCTGCTATAGCAGGTGAGCTTGTGGGCACCAGTTTTCTGAAATCAACGGAGGGATTCACCAGACTCGGACCTTCGATCATAGTGATAATATCGTATGTAATCTGTTTTTACAGCTTTTCAAGATCTCTTGAAGGAATCAATCTCAGCTTCGCATATGCATTATGGTCAGGACTTGGTATAGTTGTATCCACCCTGGTATCTGTACTGATTTTTAAAGAAGGTATAACTCCGGCGGGTATTTTCGGGATTCTGCTTATACTGGCAGGTGTTGTGATCCTGAATGTTGCAGGGACATCACATTAGGAAAGAGGACAAGAAAATGAAGGAATTCAGTATCAGCACAAATGTGTTTTTTGGTGAAAATTCACTGGGCAGACTTCAGCAGCTTAATAACAAGCGTGTTCTGATAGTGTGCGATGAATTCATGAAAAATTCAGGTGTTGTTGACAGGATAAAAGGATATCTGGACACGTGTGATGTATATGTGTTCAGCAGCATAGTGCCGGATCCTCCGGTTGAGGTGGTGGCAGAAGGTATCAGATGCCTTGACGAATGCAGGGCCGAAGTCATGATTGCGGTAGGCGGAGGATCATCGATAGATGCAGCCAAAGCCATAAGAGAACTGTCGTGCCAGCTTGGAATGGTAAAGGTGGAAGAATGCTTCGCCATTCCGACCACAAGCGGTACAGGTTCTGAGGTGACGAAATTCTCTGTAATTACGAATGCTCAGGAGGGTGTCAAATACCCCCTGGTGAGTGAAGCACTGCAGCCGATGGTGGCGATACTCGACCCGGAACTGGTAAGGACAGTGCCGCCGGCCATTACGGCAGATACAGGGATGGATGCGCTGGCACATGCTCTTGAGGCGTATGTTTCAACAGAGGCTACCGATTTCACTGACGCGCTGGCAGAGAAAGCAGTAACACTTCTGATGAGATTCCTGCCTCAGGCATATAAGAACGGGGACGATCTGCTGGCTAGGGAAAAGGTACATAATGCATCCTGCCTCGCCGGCATGGCTTTTAATACTGCGGGACTGGGTATATGTCACAGCATTGCCCATACAATAGGAGGTAAGTTTCATATATCCCACGGCAGGGCAAATGCTCTGGTACTGCCTCACGTAATTGCTTTTAATGCTGATACAGGTGCCTGTGAGAAGACTCTGAGCGCCAGGAAATATCAGCGCATGTCTAAACTCATAGGGCTTCCGTATGCTAATACAGTAGTAGCAGTCAACAGCCTTATACGAAGAATTGAAGAGATGAAACGTGCATTCGGAATCCCTGATACGTTAAAGAGACTGGATGTTGATCCGGAGGCTGTGAAAAACATTAAAGATGAAATGGTTCAGGCAGCACTTGCAGACACCTGTACTGCCACAAACCCGAGGGCAGCCGGAGCTGAAGACATAGCAGCAATACTGAGTGAAGTCACTCCTTTCTGATATGATACGACAGGACGTGTATGAATCATACAGACTTATGATTTATACACGTTTTCTGTTAAATTGAACATTCTGTGAATATATTTTTATTTTCTTGAAATAAATTCTGATAAAATATATACTTAACAAGGTATATTTATTGTTTTAAAGCAGTAACTCTGAATATGGCAGGAAATAAAAGAATCAGAAGACAACGCAGGAGAACAGTTAAAAAGAGAAAGAGTGCAGGTTTCATGGGCAGGATGATTGCACTTGTGCTTTTTGCTGTTATTATTATTGCTGTTTTTACTGTGTCGCAGAATATATACTATTATATTACAGGTTCCCGGATCGACAGCAGTAATCCGTATCCGGTAAAAGGGGTGGATGTTTCGGAATTCCAGAAGGAAATAGACTGGAAAGGACTTGAAAAAGAAGGCTATCGGTTCGCTTTTATCAAGGCAACTGAAGGAAGTTCCCTCACAGACAGTAATTTCGAATACAACTGGAAAGAAGCCGGCAGAACAGATATGAAAATAAGTGCATATCACTTTCTCAGCTATGATTCATCAGGAGTCACCCAGGCGGAGAATTATATTAATAACGTTGAAAAGAAGCGTGGCATGATGCCTCCTGCAATTGATGTGGAGTTTTACGGCATCTATAATGAGAAACATCCGGAACATGTTAAGGTTTATGAAGTTCTTGATGTAATGCTTGAGCTGCTTGAAAAACGATATGACAGGAAACCCATAATCTATACCAACTCATATATATACAGCAGTTATATTTCGGGAAGATATGATGATTATCCTGTATGGATAAGTGACCCGGAAATTTCTGATACTCTTCCTGACGGCAGAGACTGGCTGTTCTGTCAGTATACCTTCAGAGGTGTGTCAGAAAACATTGCCGGTGGTGAGAAGTATGTGGATCTCAATGTGTTTAACGGCAGCGAGTGGGAATTCAGAAAATACAGCGGCAGGTAACCTGCAGGTATGCTGCGGGATACCTTGTCAGGTTTTTGCATACTTGATTTAAAATACGGATATAGTATAATGCAATAGATTATTATCAGATCCAGGAAAAGGAGAAACGGGATGCTATCAAAATTCAGCGTGAAGAAACCATTTACAGTATTTGTTGCAGTTGTCATTGTTCTTGTTTTCGGAGTTATTTCTTTCATGAAGATGACCCCGGATCTTTTTCCTAAGATAAATACACCGTATGTAATTGTAATGACAACCTATCCTGGAGCAAGTCCGGAGGAAATAGAGACAGAGATCAGCGAGCCCATGGAAAAACAGCTTGCTACTTTGAGTAATCTTAAAAACATCATGTCTGTATCTTCGGCAAATTATTCTGTCATACAGATAGAATTCTCGGATGATGTCAATATGGATGCTATTTCCGTAGATATAAGAGATAAAATCGACCAGATTGAAGGAAATTTTCCGGAGAATTCAGGCACTCCGGTTGTTATGAAGATAAATCTGGATATGGTTCCTGTAGTTACAGCTGCGGTAGGCATGGAAGGCAAATCACCGGGTGAGGTGTCGGAGTTCACTAAGGAAAATCTGGAAAGCACCCTTGAAGGAGTAGAAGGTGTGGCAGCTCTCAACACGATGGGCATGGTAGAGGATAACATTCAGATCGTGCTGTCGCAGGATAAAATCGATGAAATCAATGAAGAAATATCATCTGCAATATCTGGGCAGATGGCTTCAGCAAAAGGTCAGATAAGCAGCGGTATCAATGCGGCTGAAGAAGGCAAGGCCAAGGTAGAAGAAGGCAAAGAAGCCGTGACTGATGGCCAGAAGCAGGCTGCCAAGCAGATAAGTGCAGCGAAGAGAAAGCTTGAAGAAAGTCGTAAACAGCTTGAGACCCTTAAGGAGAATCAGGATAGTATCAGCCAGCTTTATGAACAGTATCAGGCTGCTAAGAACAGCGGAATCGAGGCCGTAACAGAGCAATGTGAAGAAGCGATAAAGGCTGCAGGATTTTCCAGTATCGATGAATTTGAAAAGACATATGCACAGCTGGGTACAATCGATGCACAGCTTGAAGCGATAGATGATGCAATAAAGAATCTGGATCAGCAGAGTCAGCAGACTACATTTGAGTTAGGCACGAAATATTCTGATCTTGCAGCAGCTGAGAGTACTCTGACATCTACAGTCAACCAGCTTCAGAGTGCGCTTGAAGAGGTCAAAGGATCCGAAGAGGCAGCTCTGGCAAGTGCCGATATGACAGGCGTACTTACCATGAACAACATTACGGCCATACTCAACGCACAGAATTTTTCAATGCCGGCAGGATATATAAGTGACGGCAAAGCTGATGTGCTTGTAAGTGTAGGCGATAAAATCAGCAATAAATCAGAACTGGAGAATCTTGTTCTGGTGGATATGGATATTGATGGCGTGGACCCCGTCAGACTTTCGGACATAGCCACGGTGACGTATTCAAACAAAGGCGAAGATACTTATGCGAAAATAAACGGAGAAAACGGCGTGCTTCTCAGCTTCACGAAGCAGTCAAGCTATGCCACGGCAGTGGTTTCAGAAAATATATCGGAAGCATTTGAAACACTCGAAAGTGAACATGATGGACTTGAGTTTACAATGCTGTCTGATCAGGGGGAATATATTCATATAGTTATCAATTCAGTGCTTCAGAATCTGGCTCTGGGGGCACTGCTGGCAATTCTTATTCTGCTGTTTTTCCTTAGAGATATCAGGCCGACCGTGATAACAGCAGTAAGCATTCCCATAAGTGTGATTTTTGCAGTTGCTCTGATGTATTTCAGCGGAGTGACTCTGAACATGATTTCTCTGTCTGGTCTTGCGGTGGGTGTAGGCATGCTTGTGGACAACTCCATCGTTGTTATAGAAAACATTTACAGACTGAGGGAGCTGGGATACAGCAGGACACAGGCGGCTGTATCAGGGGCTGTTCAGGTTGCAGGCGCTATCACAGCATCGACGCTTACTACGATATGCGTATTTGTACCGATTGTTTTCGTGGATGGAATGACAAAAGATATCTTCCTTGATCTTGCTCTCACTATAGCATACTCGCTGATAGCGAGCCTTATTGTTGCCCTTACACTGGTGCCTGCCATGGCAAAGGGAATGCTTGTCCGAAATCCTAAGAAGTCAGTGCTCGGTAAAGGAAGCAGGGTACTGGAAAAATATAAAAAAGTTGTGACATGGAGTCTTGGCCACAAGAAAACTGTGATAATATGTGCAGTTGTACTTCTGTTTGCATTTTCCGGGCTTGCATTAGTCAGAGGATTTTCATTCATGCCTTCGATGAGTACTCCTCAGATTTCTGCTACGGTACAGATGCCTGACGAAAGCACTCTGGAGGAAACATCGGATGTTACAGATAAGATAACCGGTGAAATAGAAAAAATCGATGGAGTTGAAACTGTAGGTGCGATGCTTTCAAGCGATACGATGGGGATGATGGGAATGTCCTCTGCTGAACAGGATGTGACGTCCACAATGCTTTATATTATTCTTGACGAAGATAAAGCGGAAAACGGCAAACTTATCAGCAGCAGACTGGAGAGGCTTGCCGAAGAATACAATTGTGAAATTACGACTTCTGCAGATATGGATATGTCGTCGATGATGGGCGGTTCAGATGTGGATATCAGATTGTACAGCGATGATCTTGATCTTCTGCGAAAAACCGCATCAAACATTGAACGCGAGCTTAGCAAAATGGATTCACTTGAAGAAATATCAGATGTTAACGAAGGCAGCACTGAGGAACTCAGGGTTGTAGTTGATAAGAATCAGGCAATGAAATATGGTCTGACAACAGCTCAGGTATATCAGCAGATATCAGAGAAAATAGCCAAGGATACCACTGCTACTACACTGAATCATACCGGAGGAAGTCTGGATGTTGTCGTTGAGAATGCAAATAATGATACTTTTGATAAGGAAGATCTTAAGAATTTCAGGCTGACAGTTGATAAACAGGATGGCACTAAGGAAAAAGTGACATTATCTTCAATAGCGTCGATTAAGAGTGATGCTTCTCTGAACGACATAGAGCATAATAACCAGAAGAGAACCCTTCAGATAACCGCAGGTGTAAAGGACGGCAGCAATGTTACTATAGTCACCGGCAGAATTAAAGAAATGATAAAAGAAAGCAGGCTTGTTCCCGATGGTGTGGAGATTGAATACGGAGGAGAAAACAAAGAGATCACAGATGCAATGCAGCAGATGCTGCTCATGATGGTTGTAGGTTTTATTCTCGTATACCTTATCATGGTGGCACAGTTCCAGTCTCTCAGGTCTCCGCTCATTGTTATTTTCACAATTCCGCTGGCATTTACCGGAGGCATGATGGCATTGTTCATATGCGGCAAGGAAGTGAGCGTTGTGTCCATGATGGGATTTGTAATGCTGATGGGTATAGTTGTAAACAATGCTATTGTACTGGTTGACTGTATCAACAGATTCAGGCTCGAAGGCATGGATATGGAGGAGGCTATCATCGGTGCCGGTTCAGCCAGAATGAGACCTGTAATAATGACAGCTGTGACAACTGTTCTCGGTCTACTGCCACTGGCAGTCGGGCTGGGAACAGGTGCTGAAATGGTACAGCCTGTTGCGCTTGTGTGTATTGGAGGACTCATATATGCTACGCTGACAACACTTATAATAATACCTGTGATGTACAGGATTTTTGCCAGGAAAACTATGGTGAAAATAGAGCAAGAAGAACTTGAAATAGTATCCGCTTGATGCTATAATCATAGTGTTACGCCGGCGTGATGGAATTGGCAGACGTGCGGGACTCAAAATCCCGTGGTGGCGACACCGTATGGGTTCGACCCCCATCGCCGGCACCATTATAATAACATTATGATTGACAAATATATTTCTATTAGGAGGAACCATTAATGAATACTGTAACCACTATACTGCCTTTGATATTATTGATAGGTATTATGTATTTCCTGCTCATAAGACCTCAGAAAAAGAGAGAGAAGGAAGTGAACGCAATGAGAAGCAGCGTTCAGGTAGGTGATGAAATCATTACAATAGGAGGAATCTGCGGTAAGATTGTCAAAACTAAGGATGAGTCGCTTGTAATTCAGGTAGGTGCTGATAAAGTCAAGTTTGAAATTATGAGATGGGCTGTGTCAAAGGTTGTTGAACAGAGCAAGAGACCGGCAAAGGCTGCAGAGGATGAGGAGCCTAAGGCTGCCAGAAAACCTAAGAGAATCAAGAAAGCTGCTCCTGTTGAAGAAGCTCCTGCAGAAGAAGTTAAACAGGAAGAAGCTACACCGGAAGCTGAACCTGCAGAAGCAGCATCCGAAGAAAAATAGTAAACAGACGGAATGAACGATAAAGAGATGGGAAACCATCTCTTTTGTTTTTGCCAAAACATGCGATATCGTTCTATTGCAGCTGCTGTTAAAATAAAATGTACGGGAGGTGCAATATGGAAATTGTAAGAAAGTCTTTAAAAGCATATGGTTTTGCTTTAATACTGTTTCTGATGCTGACTCTGCTTCTGGCTGCAGTTATCAGATTTACAGCTTTTCCGGAAGAGTGGTCTTATGCAGGACTGATTGTGGCTTTGTCGATATCATCTATGTTTCTGGGGGTGATGGAAGGCAGGATAACAGGCAGGCGCGGCCTGATCACAGGATTGTTTTCATCAGTTTTGTTTATAGTGATAATAATAGCTGCAGCAGGAAGTGCTTTTGCAGAATCTTTTGGCCCTGATTCATTTGATATCATGTATCTGATACCATTATTGACAGGAACAATAGGCGCAATCGCAGGCACAAACAGCAACAAATAGAGTAAATCAATGCATTTGCCCTTGTTTAGAGTACAAAAAAGTAGTAAAATATAAACAGTATGATTTGATGGACATTTATAGTCTGCTGAAGAGGAATATCTACAGGAGGAACAGATGAATTACAAGTTGAAACGTGTATTCGCGGTATTATTCGTGATAATAATAGTTGCAGGATGGTATCTGACACTTGTCGGTGCCGGCCCGATACAGCCATTGAAGGACAGGATGAAACTGGGGCTTGATGTCAAGGGTGGAGTTTATGTTGTAATGGAAGCCAAGACAGACCTCAAAGGTGATGACCTGAGAGAAGCAATGGAGCAGACACAGGCCGTTATCGAAGAACGTGTCAATCAGATGGGGCTGGCAGAACCCGTTGTCACTATAGAAGGTGAAAAAAGGATAAGAGTAGAGCTGCCGGGAGCTGAAGATGCGCAGGAGGCTATTGATCAGATCGGCAGAACCGCACAGCTGCAGTTTGCTCTGGCTGACGGGACGATAGTACTTGATGGAGGCAATGTCAAGGATGCGACTATAGCTACAGATAATGAATCAGCCGGATATGCCGTTGCGCTTGAGTTTGACAGTGAAGGTTCGGATCTGTTTCATCAGGCGACCAGTCAGGCATACAGCGGAGCTGTAACTTCAGCAATAGAAGGTGTCGATAATAAGGCAATAATGATTATACTTGACGGGCAGATAATTTCAGCACCTAGGGTAAATGAGCCGATAAGCGGAGGTCAGTGCTCTATTACAGGAGGTTTCAGTCAGGAGGAAGCTTCGAATCTGGCAGCACTTATCAGAGGCGGTGCTCTGCCTCTGGAACTTGAGGAAATAAACTCATCAGTGCAGTCTGCCAAGATCGGATACAACGCTCTGGAAATGAGTGTGTATGCAGGAATAATAGGTCTGGCTATAATATTGATAATAATGCTGGTGGCATACAGAGCAATGGGTATTGCTGCTGACCTGGCACTGCTGTTATATGTGATAATTGTGCTCAATATCATGTCTGCTATGGGAAGCGTTCTGACATTGCCTGGGATCGCAGGTATCATACTGTCGGTAGGTATGGCTGTCGATGCCAATGTTGTAATCTTCTCCAGAATCAGGGAGGAAATAGAAAGCGGCAAAACAGTCAGAGTGGCTGTACAGACAGGTTTCAAGCGGGCTATGAAGACTGTAGTGGATTCACAGGTTACTACGCTGATTGCTGCGGTTATACTGTATCAGATAGGTACCAGTGCGGTAAAAGGGTTCGCATTTACTTTCATGATAGGTATTATAGTAAGTATCTTTACTGCTGTAGTGGTTACACAGCTTTATGTCGGAATTATCTCAGAAAGCAGAAAATTCAGCAAAAGATCTTTCTTTGGAATCAGAGCAGACAATACAGCTGTATTCACTATCAGGAAAGAACTGCATTTTATCAGACACAGGAAAGTATTCTATATTATATCAGTTATTATACTGGTTGCAGGACTTGTATTTGGTCTGGTCAGAGGCCTGAATTACGGTATAGACTTTACAGGCGGTACCATGATACAGATGGATATGGGCAAACAGGTCAAAGTGACTGATGTGGAAAAAGCTATTAAAAAATATGATCTTTCCCCTGAAATAATATACTCCGGTGAAGACAATGAACAGATTGTAATCAGGACAATAGAATCGCTTGACAGTGATAAGAGAGCTGAGGTTATTGAAACGATAAATCAGGAATTCGGAACGACTGATGACGATGTTGTAGCCGAGGAACTGTTCGGACCGTCAGTAGGAAAAGAGCTCAGAAACAATGCCATACTGGCTATATTGATAGCATCAATATGTATGCTGATATATATCAGATTCAGATTCTCACAGTGGAAATTCGGTGGAGCTGCATTGCTTGGAGTAGTCCATGATGTACTGATCGTGATAGCATTCTATGCGATATTCAATGTGACAGTGAACAATCCGTTCATTGCCGGAATACTTACTGTAGTAGGTTATTCAATCAATGATACCATTGTAATATTTGACAGAATACGAGAAAACATCAGATATCTCAGAAAAGGAAATACAGAGGAGATTATCGACAAGAGCATTACCCAGACTCTGGGACGTTCTCTGATGACATCTGTAACTACCCTTATAGTAATGGTACCTCTGCTGATAATGGCAGGAGAAGCGATCAGAGAGTTTGTACTGCCTCTGATGGTAGGTGTAATTGCAGGTGCCTACTCGTCAATAACAATCTGTAGCCCTCTGTACTATGAATTTGCCAGACCGGCAAGTGTATCAAAATATGAAAAAGAAGTAAAGAAAAACAAGAAAAAGAATAAGAAGTTAAAGAACGATGAAGAAAAGAAGTGAGTTTTTAAATACAATACTTGAATACAATTCAAAGTACGATATAGACCTTATCGGCAGGGCATACGATGTGGCTGAAGAGATGCATCGCGGTCAGCTGAGAAAATCAGGAGAGCCGTATCTCATCCACCCTATGGCGGTGGCGGAGATACTGGCTGATCTGGGCATGGATGAAGAAACGATCATAGCGGGTCTGCTTCACGATGTTGTTGAGGATACTCCGTATACATCAGAGGAACTCGCTTCTGATTTCGGTGACGAAGTCGAGCTGCTTGTGGATGGTGTAACGAAGCTGGGATCCCTGAAGTTTGAAAGCAAGGAGGAACGTCAGGCTGAGAATCTGAGAAAGATGTTTCTTGCAATGTCAAAAGATATACGTGTGCTGATTATCAAACTTTCGGACAGGCTGCACAACCTGAGAACCATAAATTATATGACTCATGATAAAATAATAGAAAAATGTCGTGAGACGCTTGATATTTATGCTCCGCTGGCAGCAAGACTGGGTATTTATGCCATGAAAATGGAACTGGAGGATATAGCACTCAAGTTTCTGGAGCCTGAAGCATATTATGATCTTGCTGAACAGGTAAGTCAGCGCAAGGGAGAAAGAGAAGATGCGATCAACAATGTAGTTGATAAAATACGAAGCTCACTTGAAGAGATAGATATAAACTTTGATATTTACGGACGGTCAAAGCATTTTTACAGCATATACAAGAAAATGAAATACCAGCATAAGAATCTGGATGAGATTTTTGATCTGATGGCTGTCAGGATAATTGTGGATTCAATACGTGACTGTTATGCTGTTCTGGGTCTGGTTCATACTATGTGGACACCTATACCTGGAAGATTTAAAGACTATATAGCAATGCCAAAACCGAATATGTATCAGTCACTTCATACAACTGTGATGGGAGAAAGCGGCAAACCGTTTGAAATCCAGATCAGAACTTATGAAATGCACAGAATTGCCGAATATGGTATTGCGGCTCACTGGAAATACAAAGAAGGCATAACTTCGGACAAGGAGGAGGTTAAGCTTTCCTGGCTCAGACAGGCCCTTGAATGGCAGAAGGATGTCAAGGATCCCAAGGAGTTTATGGAGTCACTCAAGATGGATCTTTTTTCGAGTCAGGTATTTGTCTTTACTCCTCAGGGCGATGTTATAGAACTGCCGGCAGGATCAACACCGCTGGATTTTGCATTTAAAATCCATTCTGACGTGGGATGCAAATGTGTAGGTGCCAAGATCAACGGTAAAATGGTCACAATAGACCATATTCTTGAAAATGGCGATATAATTGAAATCATAACATCTCCAAATGCAGCAGGTCCGAGCATTGACTGGCTCAAAATTGCAAAGAGCAGTTCTGCCAGAAATAAAATCAGGCAGTGGCTGAAAAAAGAAAACAAGACAGATAATATCGATAAGGGTAAAGATCTTATAGATAAATATATACGCAAGAAGGGTTATGATCCGAGAACTCTGCTGAAAAATGCGTATATCAACAGAGCTGCTAAGGAACTCAATTTCAGAAATACGGACGAGCTTTATACTCAGCTCAGCAACGGCGGGTCGATACAGACCAAGTTCACAAATATGCTGCTGAAATATGATGCAGAAACGAGAGCTGAAGAAGCAGAGAAAGAAAAGACACTGCTGGAGAACCTCAATGAGATAAGTGAAAAGACTCAGAAACGTGTCCAGCACGATAAAAACAGACATAAAAATGATGATAATTCGGGAGTTATAGTCGAAGGTGTCGATAATCTGATGATCAGGATTGCCAGATGCTGCAGTCCTGTTCCCGGGGATGATATCATTGGCTTTATCACAAAGGGAAGAGGAATATCCGTACACAGAACAGATTGTGACAATCTTAAATCACTTCCGGAAAGCGAAAAAGCAAGATGTATCAAAGTCAGCTGGGATACTCAGCAACCTGAAAGGTCATTCAATGCAGAGATCAGTCTTATAGCAAAGGATCAGAAAGGAATGCTGAGTAATATTTCTAAAGTCTGTGAAGATATGGATGTTCATATAGCAGGCCTCAACGCAAAAGCTGACAAGGATGAAACAGTAAGGATAAACCTTACTCTTGCTATACAGGATAAAATTCAGATGGAAAAAATATGTCGCTCACTTAAGAATGTGCCCGGCATAATGGAGGCATACAGAACAAAAATATGAGAGCAGTAATACAGCGTGTCACGAAAAGCAGTGTTGCAGTGAATTCAGAGACAACAGGGAAAATAGGTCGTGGACTGATGGTTCTTGTCGGCGTTGAAGATGGAGATACAGTTAAGGATGCTGAATACATCGCGGAAAAGGTTGCCGGATTAAGGATATTTGAAGATGAGAACGACAAGATGAACCTGTCCGTCACAGACGTCGGAGGTGAGATTCTGGCAGTTTCACAGTTCACACTTCTCGGAGATGTCAGAAAGGGAAAAAGACCGAGTTTCACCAGAGCAGCACGGCCTGATGAAGCTGATTCACTCTACCGTAAAGTCATTGAATTTATCAGCAGCAGAGGCATTAACGTAGAAGAAGGTGTTTTTCAGACCCATATGGTAGTTGATATTCAGAATGATGGACCGGTGACTATACTGCTTGACAGCAGAAAATTATTTTAAGGAGATCAGAAAATGCAGATTACATGTATGCCCAGCGGCATGCTGGGTGTAAATACCTACCTGGCAGTGGATGATGATACGAATAAAGGATTCATAGTTGATCCCGGCGGTTATAATCCGATGCTTACAAAAAAAATACAGGATGATGGTATTGACATCGAATATATAATAATCACTCATGGACATGCGGATCATATATGCGGAGTGAATGCGCATCATCGTGATTTCCCGGAAGCCCGTATTGTTGCGGATTCAGCTGAGGAGGCTATGCTGACGGATGAAAATTTCAATATGAGTGCTCAGTTCGGAACACCTGATACAGTCAGAGCAGATATATTTGTAAATGACGGAGATACACTGCAGGTTGGAAATACAACACTTGAGTTCTTACATACACCGGGACATTCACCTGGAGGAATGTGCATATACTCTGCTAAGGATAATGTTGTTTTCTGCGGCGATACATTATTCCGTCAGTCGGTCGGCAGGACTGATTTCCCGGGATGCTCATTCAGTGATCTGATGACATCAATAAGGGAGAAACTGTTTACACTTCCTGACAGCACAAATGTTTTTCCGGGACATATGGATCCTACCACAATTGAATTTGAAAAGAGGAACAATCCTTTTGTACACATGTAGACTAACTGGAACAGATAATACAAATCAATATGAAGAACTTATCCGTGTTTTTATGCCGGATAGAAATTACAGACTTCTGACTGACAGTACAGATGAAGTATGTGACTGCAGCATTTTTGCATATGATGGAGACAGGAACGAATTGAAACGCTGTCTGTACAGAGACCTTGAGAAGCATACGGGGAAATCACCTAAATGGGGAATCCTTACGGGAATCAGGCCGGTAAAGCTTGCCGGTGAAATGTACAGAAGGTGCGGCGACCTGAGACAGGTGGAAAAGGACCTTGAACGGGATTATCTGCTGGATCATTCCAAAAGTTCTCTGACAGCAGAGATACTTGAATATCAGCTGAAGACAGCAGGAACGCCACAGGAAAAGAGTATGTCTGTTTACCTTGGCATTCCGTTCTGCCCGACCAGATGTCTGTACTGCTCCTTTACATCCAATCAGGTTAAAAAGACAGAAATCGACAGATATCTGGAAGCACTGCACAGGGAAATAGAGTATTGCGGACATAAAGTCAGAGAAGGGAACTACAGGCTGGAGTCCTTTTACATAGGAGGAGGCACACCTACAACCCTTGATGCCGTACAGCTTGAAAAACTGCTGGAACACATAAGTCTTTCTTTTGATCTGAGTACACTATGTGAATTCACTGTGGAAGCAGGACGACCTGATACAATAACGGAAGAAAAACTCCGTATACTGAAGCAGTACGGCGTTACGAGAATAAGCATAAATCCGCAGACAATGAAGCAGCAGACACTTGACCTGATAGGAAGAAAGCATACTGTAGAAGAGACTGATAAAGCCTTTGACATGGCACGGTCGATCTGGGATGGTTCAGTAAATGCTGATCTGATTGCAGGACTTCCTGAAGAAAGCTTTGATGACTTCAGAAACAGTCTTGACAGAATTATCGCATATGGAGCGGATAATATAACGCTTCATACACTGGCTGTAAAAAGAGCTTCAAGACTGAAAGAAATAGATGAGGAATTCAATTACAAAGATGAAGAGCTGCGTGAGCAGATGCTCGGATATGCTGAAGAGGCATTGAGAACTGCTGGCTACAGACCCTACTATCTTTACCGGCAGAAGCATACATCAGGTAATACTGAAAACATCGGATACTGCAGAAATGATGCGGTTTCCGTCTATAATATAAGAATAATGGAAGAGGCCCAGTCCATCCTGGCAATGGGAGCAGGGGGTATAAGCAAGGTTTATTTCCCTGAAGAAAACAGGCTTGAACGAGTGGCTAATGTTTCAAATTACGAAATATATATCGACCGGATCGAAGAAATGACTCAGAGAAAAGAAAAAAACTTTTGGAGGTAGAAGAATGTTAACTAATGCACCTAAGGGAACCAAGGATATGCTGCCTGATCAGGCATACAAGTGGCACTACATTGAGGAAGCCTTTGCAGATATTTGCAGAAGATACGGATTTCAGGAAATAAGAACACCGGTCTTTGAACATACGGAGCTTTTTCAGAGAGGCGTAGGTGATACAACAGATATTGTCCAGAAGGAAATGTACACTTTCCAGGATTACGGCAAGAGAAGCATCACACTGAAGCCTGAGGGTACATCCCCGGTTGTTCGTGCATTTACAGAGCATAAACTGTATGCAGGTGTTCAGCCTAATAAATTCTACTATAATATACCGTGCTTCAGATACGAGAAACCTCAGTCGGGAAGACTCAGAGAATTCCATCAGTTCGGTATTGAAACCTTCGGAACAATGGATATGATGGCGGATGCTGAGTGTATAAGTCTGGGATATGATTTTCTGCAGGAAATGGGAATTACGGATGTGGAGCTTCGAATAAACAGTGTCGGATGTCCGGAATGCAGGAAAAAGCACAGAGAAGCACTGAGGGAATTCCTGAAGCCTAAGTATGATGAACTCTGTGATACATGCAAGGACAGATTTGACCGCAATCCGATGAGAATTATAGACTGTAAATCCCCGATCTGCCAGGAGCTTGTTGCAGGTGCGCCAATGATGATCGATTATCTCTGTGATGACTGCAGAGATGCATTTGAACAGTTAAAGGCAAACCTTGATGCCATGGGCATAGAATATGTTGTCGATCCTGGAATTGTCAGAGGGCTGGATTATTATACCAAGACCGCTTTTGAATTTGTTACAACTAAGATCGGCGCACAGGGAACCGTATGCGGCGGCGGCAGATATGACAAGCTGGTGGAAGAAGTCGGCGGTCCATCTACACCAGGTGTCGGATTCGGACTTGGTAAAGAGCGTCTGCTGCTGACTATGGAAGCCTGCGGTGTGGAGATTCCTGAGCCTTCCGGAGCAGATGTGTTTATCGCAGTAATGGGAGATGAGGCAAAGGCTGCAGGTCTGAAACTCATGAGAGAGTTAAGAAAGCAGGGTATCGCTGTGCAGATGGATATCATGGGCAGAAACATCAAGAACCAGTTCAAGTATGCCAACAGAATTAATGCCAGAAAAACCGTTGTAATAGGACAGGATGAGCTGGAGAAAAACAGCTTTGCCATTAAGGACATGGCAACCTCCCAGCAGGTCAATGTCCCTATGGAAAGTATAGTTGAAGAGCTTATGAAATAGATACATTATTTTTAATACAGGAGAAGTGGAATGAGAATTTTTAAAAGAACTCACATGTGTGGAGATCTGAGAAAAGAAAATATAGGAGAAAAAGTCGTTCTTAACGGCTGGATTCAGAAGAGAAGGAATCTTGGAGGTCTTATTTTCTGTGATGTCAGGGATAAGACAGGTATTACCCAGGTGGTTTTCAATGACAAGATACCTCAGGAGCTATTTGAGCGAGCTGATAAATTAAGAAGTGAATATGTTGTAGGAATCAAAGGTGAGGTTCTTGAAAGGGAGTCCAAGAACATGGAACTGCCGACAGGTGAAATAGAAGTTTTTGCTGATGATCTCATCATATATTCGGAAGCGGATACACCACCTATTTACATCAAGGATGATGACAATGTAGATGATAATCTCAGACTCAGGTACAGATATCTTGATCTCAGGAAAAAGAAGATGCAGGACAATCTGACTTTTCGCCATAATCTTGTGAAGCTGACAAGAGATTACTTCTCGGAAAACGGTTTCACAGAGGTCGAGACACCTATGCTTATCAAATCCACACCTGAAGGTGCCAGAGACTATCTTGTACCAAGCAGGGTGAATAATGGGAAATTCTATGCACTTCCTCAGTCACCGCAGATGTTCAAGCAGCTTCTGATGGTTGGAGGAACCGACAGATATATGCAGGTGGTGAAATGCTTCAGAGATGAAGACCTTCGTGCAGACAGACAGCCTGAGTTCACACAGATAGACCTTGAGATGTCATTTGTTGATGTTGACGATGTGATTGAAATTCAGGAAGGATACCTCAAGCGGGTTTTCAGGGAAATGAAGGGAGTGGACATAGAAACACCGTTCCCAAGAATCACGTACGACGAAGCAATGGAGCGATATGGCAGTGATAAACCTGATACAAGAGTCGGATTTGAGCTCAATGATATTACAGGACTTGTAAAAAATTGTGATTTCAAGGTGTTTACAGATGCCATTGCAGCCGGCGGCAGCGTACGTGGTATATGCATCACAGGAGCAGCAGATAAATACACAAGAAAAAAGATAGATAAGCTTACAGAAGCTGTAAGAAGCTATGGCGCAAAAGGCATGGTATGGATGAAAGTGAACGATAGCGAGGTCACTTCATCTGTAAATAAATTTTTCTCGCAGGAACAGCTGCAGGAAATAGCTGATGCGATGAAAGCGGAATCCGGAGACCTCATTCTTATTGTTTCGGATAAGAACAAAGTGGTATTTGACAGTCTGGGATTCCTGAGAAGACATATCGCAGGAGAACTGGGACTTCTGGATGATAATCAGTACAACTTGCTGTGGGTAGTTGATTTCCCTCTTTTCGAGTATGATGAGGAAACTGATTCCTATCATGCAATGCATCACCCGTTCACATCACCAAAGGCTGAGGATGCTCATCTGCTTAAAACAGAGCCGACAAAAGCCAAGGCCAACGCATATGATATCGTTCTAAATGGTGTAGAACTGGGTGGAGGAAGTATAAGAATTCATGACAGAGATATGCAGGAGGATATGTTCAGAGCCCTCGATATGTCCCAGGAGGAAATTGACGAGAAATTCGGTTTCCTGGTGGAAGCCTTCAAATACGGAACTCCTCCTCATGGAGGGCTGGCATATGGCCTCGACAGACTTGTCATGCTTCTTACCGGAGAAAAATCTATCAGAGAAGTGATAGCCTTCCCTAAGAATCAGAACGCTCAGTGTATGGTGAGTGAAGCTCCTGGTGTGGTTGAGGAGCAGCAGCTGGATGAACTGGGTATCAGGCTTAAATAACAGTTGTATGAATTTGTGGAATATATTAAGGGATGAATGGTAAAATGAATATTGTAAAAAAATGGACTGAGATTAGTCTTATCAAAAGAATCATAGCAGGTCTTATTGTAGGTGCAGTTTTAGGAATTGCAGTACCTGAAGCTTCTGTTCTCAGCATTCTGGGAGATCTGTTTGTAGGGGCATTAAAAGCTATAGCACCTCTGCTTGTTTTCTTTCTTGTAATGCATTCGCTTTCCAATAAGCAGGATTCTGCGGAAAGCAATATGAGAACTGTTATAATTCTATATATTGTCAGTACTTTTATGGCAGCACTGACAGCTGTTGCCGCAAGCTTCATCTTCCCTTCAGTTCTGACTCTGACGGAAACTGCAGAGGGAACTGCGCCTGAAGGTATAGGTGAAGTAATACAGACATTACTGATGAATGTAGTGGACAACCCTGTTTCTGCTCTTATGAATGCCAATTATATCGGAGTTCTGGCATGGGCGGTAATTCTCGGTCTGGCACTCAGAAAAGCCGGTGATACTACAATCGGAGTTATCGGCAACATTTCCGATGCTTTTGCTGCAGCTATCAGATGGATAATAAATTTCGCACCTTTCGGCATTCTGGGACTTGTATTTGTCACAGTATCAGAAACTGGAATAAAGGCACTGCTCTCTTATGGACATATTATTCTTGTGCTTGTGGGATGCATGCTTTTTGTTGCTTTTATTCTGAATCCGATTATCGTTTTCATCAACATAAGACAGAATCCATATCCTCTCGTCCTTAAATGTATCAAGGACAGCGGTATAATGGCTTTTTTTACAAGAAGTTCAGCTGCAAATATTCCGGTAAATATGTCGCTGTGTGAGAGTCTGGGGTTGGATGAGAAACAGTATTCAGTTTCTATACCTCTGGGGGCTACGATAAATATGGCGGGAGCTGCAATAACGATTACAGTGCTTACTCTTGCTACAGTAAACACACTTGACATTCAGGTGGATTTCGCCACTGCACTGCTGCTCAGCTTCATAGCAGCTGTTTCGGCATGTGGTGCATCCGGTGTTGCAGGCGGTTCCCTGCTTCTCATTCCTCTAGCGTGCAGTCTGTTCGGAATATCCAACGATATAGCTATGCAGGTGGTTGGTGTAGGGTTTATCATAGGTGTTGTACAGGATTCCTGTGAAACAGCTCTCAACTCATCTTCCGATGCGATATTTACAGCTACAGCAGAATTCAGACGATGGAAAAAGGAAGGGCGACCGATAAAGTGGTAGCAGAAACTGTATCAGAAAAGACAGGTATTTTGGGAGGAACTTTCGATCCTGTACATCTGGGGCACATAAGTCTGGCTCAGGATGCTCTGGAACAGATCGGGCTCGACAGGGTGATTTTTATCCCGGCAGCTCAGCAGCCTTTTAAGCTTGACAGGAAAACTGCTTCAGGAGAACACAGACTTGAAATGCTGAAGCTTGCTGTGAAGGACAGGCGGGGGTTTGAAATTTCAGAATATGAGCTACAGGAAAAAGGAATTTCATATACTTATCTTACAATGAGAGCAATGAGAAGGCTTCTGGGCAAAGATGCCAGACTGTACTTTATCACAGGTACAGATTCCTTCTTGAAAATAGAAAAATGGAAAAATTCTTCTGAGCTGCTCCGGGAGTTCTCCTATATCATAGGTACGAGACCGGGATACAGACAGGAAGAACTGGATGAATGTGTAAGCAGGATAAGAGATATCTATAATACGGAAATTCTTTTTCTAAATAATACACAGCTTGACATATCATCTACAGAAATCAGAGAACGACTTGAGCGGGGCATTCCATCCGGAGACCTTATCCCTGCTGAAGTGGAAAGGTATATTACGGAGCATGGTCTTTACAGAAACTGAACATACTATCCCTGAATACAGTTTCAGTGAACTGACGGAGAGAATAAAAGCATATCTTGAATGCAACCTCAAAGAAAAACGTATAACACATACGTATTCTGTGGTTCAGGAAGCAGGTAAACTGGCGGAAAAATACGGTCAGGATGCAGAAAAAGCCAGATTTGCAGCATTGTGCCATGACATGTGCAGAGGTATGAGTACAGCGGTACTCAACATGTATATAAGACAGCTGGGACTGCCGAAAGCACTTATCGACAGACCTAATCTGTCACATGGTAAAGTGGCCGCAGAAATACTGAAAAAGGATTACGGCATAGATGATGAGGAGATAATCAATGCAGTCTCCTATCATACAACCGGAAGGGCGGGAATGTCGGTTTTCGAAAAAATCATTTTTCTGGCTGACGCTATAGAACCGGGAAGAACATATCCTACGGTAGATGAAACACGTGCACTGGCATATGTTGACCTTGACAGAGCATGCATAAATTCACTGGAACGAACGATTGAATTTATTGAAGGGACAGGTGGTTATCTGGATCCTGATACAATAGAAGCAAGAGATGATTTAAAGGAGAATTTGAAATTATGATGGAACCTAAAGATTTAGCAGCTAAGGTTGCCGAAATTCTGGATGATAAAAAGGCACTTGATGTAGTGCTTATAGACATTTCAGGAAAAGCTGCATTCGCAGATTATTTCGTACTGGCATCTACAAACAGCGAGAGACAGATGGGTGCGCTTGTCGATAATGTTGAAGATGCCCTTGAACCTGAAGGTATATTCCCTAAGAGTGTGGAAGGTAAAAAAGCATCAGGCTGGATACTCATGGATTATGGCGATATTATAGTCAATATAATGACTATGGAAATGAGAGATAAATATAGTATTGAAAAAATCTGGGGAGACTGTGACATCCAGAGGATCAATTAATTGGAGGACGAATAATGTTAGACAGGTACAATTTCAGCGAAATCGAAGCAAAATGGCAGAAAAAATGGGAAGATGAAAATGTATTCAAGGTAGTGGAAGACAAGGACAAAGAGAAATACTATGTTCTTGAAATGTTTCCGTATCCGTCAGGAAAGCTTCACATGGGGCATGTCAGAAACTATTCCATAGGTGACGTGCTTGCAAGATTCAAAAAAATGAAAGGTTATAATGTTCTTCATCCGATGGGATGGGATTCTTTCGGACTGCCTGCGGAGAATGCCGCAATCAAGAATAACGTGGAACCAAGTGTATGGACATGGAACAATATCGATGAAATGAGAAAACAGCTCAAGGAGCTGGGTCTTTCATATGACTGGGAAAGGGAAGTTGCAACCTGCCATCCTGATTATTACAAGTGGATGCAGTGGATTTTCATTCAGTTCTACAACAAAGGACTGGCATACAAGAAAGAAAATCCTGTAAACTGGTGTCCGAGCTGTCAGACCGTGCTTGCCAATGAACAGGTGGTTGACGGCAAGTGTGAGCGCTGCGGAACTCTGGTTGGAAAAAAGGAACTTTCCCAGTGGTATTTCAAAATCACTGATTATGCAGAACGTCTCCTTGACAACCTTGATAAACTTCCGGGCTGGCCGAACAAAGTCAAACTGATGCAGAAAAACTGGATAGGCAAGAGTATAGGTGCTGAAGTTACTTTTGAAATTGAAGGTTACGATAAGGGACTTGATATCTTCACGACAAGAGCGGATACGCTTTACGGCGTGACATACATGGTACTGGCTCCGGAGCATCCTTATCTCAGAGATCTTGTTGCAGGCAGTGAATATGAAGCTGAAGTAGATAAGTATCTTGATGAAGTGCAGCACCTGAGCGACATCGAAAGAACTTCGACAACGAAGGAAAAGACCGGTGTATTCATCGGAAGATACTGCATCAATCCGCTTAACGGTAAGAAAGTGCCTGTTTTCATCTCCGATTATGTTCTCATGGATTACGGAACCGGTGCTATCATGGCAGTGCCGGCTCACGATCAGCGTGACTTTGAGTTCGCCAAGGCATTTGATCTTGAAATAATACCGGTAGTTGATCCTGAAGATCCTGAAGTGGATCTCTATAATCTCAAAGAAGCTTTCGCAGCAGAAGGCAGGATGATAAACTCAGGCAAATTCGATGGCATGAACAATAAGGAAGCTATCGAAAAAGTTATCGAATATCTGGAAGAGGAAGGTATAGGCAGGAAAACTGTAAACTACAAGCTGCGAGACTGGCTCATTTCAAGACAGAGATACTGGGGAACTCCGATTCCGATGATATACTGTGAGGACTGCGGCTGGGTGCCTGAAAAAGAAGAGAACCTGCCTGTAATGCTGCCTACAGATGTTGAGTTTACAGGTAAAGGTGAATCACCGCTTGCAACCAGCAGGACATTTGTAGATACAGTATGTCCTGTATGTGGTAAACCTGCAAAGAGAGAGCTGGATACAATGGATACGTTCCTGGATTCATCATGGTATTTCCTGAGATACTGCGATGCTCAGAACAAGGATGAAGCTTTCAGCAAAGAGAAGACTGACTACTGGATGAATGTAGACCAGTACATCGGTGGTGTGGAGCATGCGATTCTTCATCTGATGTATGCGAGATTCTTCCAGATGGCACTTTATGATCTGGGACTGGTAAGTGATGAGGAGCCGTTTAAAAATCTTCTCACACAGGGCATGGTAATCAAAGACGGCGCCAAGATGAGCAAATCACTGGGCAATGTTGTCAGTCCTAAGGAAATCATCGAGAAGTACGGTGCAGATACAGCAAGACTGTTTATTCTATTCGCCGCACCTCCTGAGAGAGAGCTTGACTGGTCGGACAAAGGAGTAGAAGGAAGTTACAGATTTATCAACAGAGTATACAGAATGGTATACGAATTCTCACAGAAATACAGTGATGCACCGGATGATTATGAGATAAAGACAGAGGCTGACAAGAGCATGGCATACTGGATGAACTATGCGATCAAGAAGGTTTCTGATGACATCGGGGAAAGGTTCAATTTCAATACAGCCATCAGCACCATAATGGAAATGGTGAATGAAATGTACAGATACAAGGAAGGTGAAGTGAATACCGGACTTTATGCTGCAGCTATCAGAAATCTCATTATCATGCTTGCACCGTTTGTGCCTCACGTGACTGAAGAAATGTGGGAACACCTCGGATACGGCGGATCAGTTCATGATCAGTCATGGCCGGAATATGATGAAAGCGCCCTTGTAAAAGACACTGTTGAAATCGTTGTACAGATCAATGGTAAAATAAAGGAGAAAATCAATATTGCAGGAGACCTGTCCAGAGAAGAGATGGAAAAGACCGCAATGGAGAATGACAAAGTAAAAGGGCTTATTGATGGTAAAAATGTTGTAAAGGTAATTGCAGTACCTGGTAAACTTATAAACATCGTAGTTAAATAAATGCCCTTAAGAAAGGATATTTATGAGCGAAAATAAAACTACAGCGCAGAGCAGGCCATCAGCAGCTGCCAGAGCTTCACGCGGAAGAGCTCAGAGCGGCAGCAGGAATGGCAGCCGCAGCAGAGGAACGAAAAATAACAATGCTGCTGCAGTGAAAAAAGCGCAGGAACCCGCTTCACAGAAGAAAAGCGGGAAGAAACCATCCGCATCAAAAAAGAAACGTCTGCCTGCAAGGGTGAAAATAATACCGCTGGGCGGACTTCATGAAATAGGGAAAAACATGACAGCCATCGAATTTGAGGACGAAATATTGATTATCGACTGCGGTCTGTCTTTCCCTGACGACGATATGTTCGGAATAGATAAGGTAATACCGGATTTTTCTTATCTGAAATACAACAGCAGTAAAATCAGAGGCCTTGTCATAACTCACGGGCACGAGGATCACATCGGAGCTGTGCCGTATCTTATCAAGGAGCTCAATGTTCCTATATACGGCACGAGGCTTCCCCTTGGGCTGATTGAAAACAAGCTTAAGGAGCATAATCTTAAAGCCAGAATGAATACGGTGACGGCGGGAGAAACCTTCAAAATAGGAAAGCATTTCACTATTGAAGCTCTGAGAATAACACATTCCATTGCTGACTCTATATGTCTGGCGATAAATACACCGGCAGGGTGCATTTTTCATACCGGTGATTTCAAGATAGACTACACACCGGTGGATGGAGACCCGATAGATTTCGCCAGACTGGCTCAGATCGGTTCTCAGGGTGTGCTGCTGATGATGGCAGACAGTACAAATGTACTCAGACCGGGATATACACAATCGGAGCGTGTCGTAGGCAAAACTCTGGAAAACATTTTCAGGAGTGCGGAGCGTCGTATTATAATAGCGACATTCTCGTCTAATGTGCACAGGATACAGAAGATAATAGACATTGCCAGACTCTGCAACAGGAAAGTTGCCATATCAGGAAGGAGCATGGTGAATGTAGTCGACCTGGCTGTTGATCTGGGATATATCAAAATCCCGGCCAATACTCTGGTGGATATCAATAAAACCAAGAATATCCCTGATAAGGAACTGGTGGTAATCACTACAGGCAGCCAAGGTGAGCCAATGTCGGCACTTGCCAGAATGGCATCCAATGACCATAAATCCATTAATATCAAACGTGGTGATATGGTAATTCTGTCATCGACTCCTGTTCCGGGCAATGAACTTACAGTGTCAAATGTTGTAAATCAGCTGATACAGAAAGGTGCCGAGGTAATATACTCGGATATCGCAGATATTCATGTATCGGGACACGCATGTCGTGAGGAGCTGAAGCTGATGCATTCGCTGATCAGGCCGAAATACTTTATGCCTGTACATGGCGAGTACAGGCATCTGAGCACACATGCCGAGCTTGCCCATACCCTGGGGATGCCGATGGAAAACATTTTTCTCCTTAGTAACGGAGATTGCCTGACAGTATCCCAGAAGGAGGCATACAAAACAGAGGCTGTGGCAGAAGCAGAAGGCATAATGGTCGATGGTCTCGGCGTAGGAGATGTAGGTAATATCGTGCTCAGAGACAGAAGACTGCTTTCGGAATCCGGTCTTATTATTCTGGTGGCGGCTATAGACAAGTATTCCAACACCATAGCATCAGGCCCTGATATCATTTCGAGAGGGTTTGTCTATGTCAGAGAAAACGAGGACCTGATAGATGAAGCATGCAGGAGGGCTGAGGAAATCCTTGAGGACTGCATGGAAAAGAACATGAAGGACTGGAACGGCATGAAGACAGCCGTCAGAGACGGATTGAGCAGATTTATTTACGCTAAAACTCAGAGAAGTCCTGTTATACTTCCTATTTTCCTGGAAGTATAAAGGAAAGGAGCAGAATTATGAATGTATATGATCAGGCGCATTCTCTGGCAGCAGCAATAAAGGCGTCAGAAGAATTCAAGCAGTATGAGGAGAAAAAGCAGGTGATAGATGCAAATCCTCAGATCAGAGATGCTATAAACGATTTCATGAAAAGACAGATGGAAATGCAGATGGCTCAGATGTCTGGACAGGAGGTCGGTTCGGATATGATGCAGCAGATACAGCAGCTTTCGGCAGTGCTGATGCAGGACCCTTCAGCTGCACAGTATCTGCAGTGTCAGATGAGATTTTCCATGATGATGGCAGATGTCTACAAGATAATCGGAGAAGCAGCTGACTTCGATTTCGGACCATTCGGAGGCGGCAATGAGTAATATGATAAAAACACCGGACGAGATACTCAGGATAATGAAGGCAGCTGCAATGGGAGATATATGTTTCTCACATATTCTTGAGTATATCAGACCTGGTATGACGGAACTGCAGGTATCTGATGAGATTGAGAGAACCTTGATGAGTCTCGGTGCAGAGGGTCTGTCATTTCCAACAATCTGTGTTTCAGGTGTCAATACGACACAGCCCCATGGAGAACCTACAGACAAGGTGATTGAGGACGGCGATTTCGTCACAATGGATTTCGGTGCAGTGGTTGAAGGCTACTGCGGAGATATGACGAGGACAATAGCAGTCGGTCATGTTTCGGAAAAACAGCGTGAGGTGTATGATGTGGTTCTACGTTCACAGCTGGCCGGACTTGATGCCTGCCGGGCAGGTGTCAGATGCAGAGACATAGATGCTGTTTCGAGGAACATAATAGAAGATGCAGGATATGGCGAGTTCTATATCCATGGAACAGGTCACGGTGTAGGCACTGAAGTACACGAAGCTCCTACTCTGAACAGCAGAAGCGATGAAATTCTGGCAGAATTTATGCCGGTGACAGTGGAACCTGGAATTTATATCCCAAATGAGTTCGGAGTTCGTATTGAGGACTTGGCAATCATTACAGAATTTGGTATAATAAATACTGTAAAGTCTGAAAAAGAGTTAATAATTATTTAGAATTAAGAGAGGACGATAGATTTATGATTTACGCAGGCGATTTTAGAAAAGGTATGACATTTGAAATTGACGGAGCTCCACATGTTGTAATAGACTTCCAGCACGTTAAGCCGGGCAAGGGAGCTGCATTTGTAAGAACAAAGCATAAGAACATTCTGACAGGAGCCATCAAGGAAGAATCATTTAACCCTGATGCCAAATTCCCTAAGGCTCACATAGAGACAAAGGTTATGCAGTATCTGTACAATGATGGCGAGCTTTACTACTTCATGGATCAGGAAACATATGATCAGGTTCCGCTGAGCTATGACCAGGTTGAAGATGCTATGAAATACCTGAGAGAAAACGATGAAGCTACTATCAAGTTCTACAAGGGAAATGCTTTCATGGTTGAAGCTCCTAACTTCGTGGATCTGACAGTAATCGAGACAGAACCTGGTGTCAAGGGAGATACAGCAACAAATGTTACTAAAGCTGCAACAGTTGAAACAGGTGCGGTTATACAGGTTCCTATTTTTATTGAAGAAGGCGAGAAAATCCAGATTGATACAAGAACAGGTGAATATCTGGGCAGAGCTAAATAACAGAACAGCAAGGGACGTGAATGCGTCCCTTGATTTATAACACCTGAAACTAGTGTTTATGTTTTTCCTGCATATGGAAGAAAAGAGGTAATTAATGGCAAAAAGCAAAAGCAGCAGATTCAGAATCATTCTGATAGCAGTTATAGTAGCGGTTGTTGTGATAACAGGTGGTTCCATGCTGTATCTCAGCGGTCTGGGAGCAGCAGATCCTGACGATACAGAAACTGTAACTGTAGAGATACCTGAAGGAAGCGGTGCGTCATATATCATAGAGATACTTGGTCAGAAAGGACTTGTGAAAAATAATTTATGTGCCAGGATTCATGCACGTATCGGCGGTTATAATTCGTTGCAGGCAAACAGTTATATGTTCACTAGATCAATGTCTCTGCCTGAAATCATGGATGCAATAAATACAGGTGATTTTAATTATATTTCAAAGAATAAATTCACGATAATTGAAGGTGCAACTGTACCTCAGGCTGCTGAATCAATGGCTGCCGAGCTGCCTTTTACTTCTGATGAAATAATAAAGAAGTGGTCAGATAAAAAATATCTTAAGGAGCTTATTGATGAATACTGGTTTCTTTCTGACGATATACTTGATGATGATATACTGTATCCGCTTGAAGGATATATATATCCGGAAACATATTTTGTCACCAGTGAGTCTCCTACTATTGAAGAAGTGACAGCAATGATACTCAGTAAAACTGATGATGAACTGACTGCCCGTAAATCCGGGATCAGTGCATCCGGACGATCAGTGCATGAATTTCTGACGCTGGCTTCAATTGTAGAGAATGAATCGCTGTTTGAGAAAGACAGGCCTGTCATTGCAGGAGTGTTTATCAACAGGCTCAATAAAGACATGCCTTTGCAGAGCGATATCACTGTACTGTATGCTCTGCAGGAAAAAAGGGTTGACGTGACATATGCGGACCTTGAGGTTGACTCGGAATACAACACATATAAACATGCAGGGCTGCCTGTAGGACCGGTATGTGCAGTTCCGGGACATACCATGGATGATGTGCTCGATTATGAGAAGACTGATTATCTCTATTTCTTTGCAACCCAGGATGGTAAAGTGATTTACTCGAAAACAATAGAAGAGCATAATAAAGTTGTTGAAGAAAATGTATGGTATTAAAACATCCTTCAGGAAGGCGGACATAAAATGGATATAACCAACAGGATTATAGCTGCGTATATCGATGAACTGTATACGTGTGATAATGAGAAACTGAAGGAACTGAGGAGTTTTGCCGAGGACAGAAAGGTTCCGATCATTCTGCGAAGTACCGAGATGCTTCTGACAAATCTTCTTAAAATCAGAAAACCTGAGCATATACTCGAGATTGGAGCGGCTGTCGGCTACTCGGCATCAGTATTTGCAGATGCATGCGGATGCCGTGTCACAACTGTAGAGTCTGATGAAAATTCATATAATATTGCGAGAAACAACATTAAAGCTTTAGAATTGGATGATAGGATCAGAGTGCTTCATGGTGATGCCAGAGATGTTCTGGAAAAGCTGGTTCAGGAGCCGGAAAGATTCGATGTGGTATTTATTGACGCTGCCAAGAGCCATTACAGAGCATTCTGGGATCTGGCGATGCCACTTTGCACTGATGATGCCCTTGTGATATGCGATAATGTACTGATGAAGGGTATGACCGTATCTGACGAGTGTGATCCCGGCAGGAAATATAAGACCAGCATACGGAAAATGCGTGAATTTATAGAATATATTACCAATCTCAATTATGCAGAAACATGTGTGCTTCCTGTGGGAGATGGTGTTTCACTCAGTGTTATAGATAAAGAGTTAATGACAATATGAAGAAAATAGAATTGCTTGCTCCTGCGGGAGATATTGAAAAACTGAAAATTGCCGTAGATTATGGTGCGGATGCTGTTTATTTCGGAGGAGAGATGTTCAGCCTGAGAGCAGGCGCAGGAAATCTCACTGTTGAAGAGATTCGAGAAGGTGTCGCTTATGCCCATGAACGGAGTGTTAAATGCCATATGACTCTCAATATATTTGCTCATAATGAGGATATTGAGCCGCTGAGAGAGTATCTGTACAGTATAAAGGATATTCCGATTGATGCTTTTATTGTCTCGGATCCTGGTGTGATATGTATGGTAAAGAAAATCATACCGGATGCTGAGCTGCATCTTTCTACTCAGGCTAATATGACCAATTATATGACTGCAAGATTCTGGTATGAACAGGGAATAAAACGCCTTGTGCTGGCAAGAGAGCTTACTATGAATGAGATCAGGCAGGTAAGAGATATGATACCTGAGGATATGGAGATAGAAGCTTTCGTACATGGGGCAATGTGCATATCATATTCAGGGAGATGTCTTCTCAGCAACTTTATGATAGATCGGGATGCCAACAGAGGACAGTGTGCCCATCCATGCAGATGGAAATACAAGCTCGTAGAGGAGAAGCGCCCGGGAGAATACTATCCTGTAGAGGAGGACGGGAGAGGAACTTATATCCTCAATTCCAAGGATCTCTGCATGCTGGAGCACATTCCGGAACTTGTTCAGGCAGGTATTTCTTCGGTAAAAATTGAAGGTCGCATGAAGAGCGTGTTCTATGTCGCAACAATCGTGAGTGCCTACAGGCGGGCTATCGATGCATATTATAAGGATCCTGAGAATTACGAATATGATCCTGAATGGATGAGGGAGCTCAAGAAGGCAAGTCACAGAGAATTTACAACAGGATTCTATTTTGACAGACCGACAAATGAGGATCAGAACTATCAGACCAGTGCATACACCAGAGATTACAGCTTTATCGGGATGGTAAAGAGCTATGATTCCAAGACGCATATGGCAGTTGTAGAACAGCGGAACAAGATGGTTGTCGGTGATGAGATTGAGGTGTTCGGACCCGGCAGAGATTTCTTCACACAGAAGCTCGAGGTACTTCTGGATGAAGAAAAAGAACCCATAGAGGCAGCTCCGCATCCGCAGCAGATAGTGCATATCAGAATGGATCAGCCGGTGGCTGAGAAATATATATTAAGAAAAAGAAAATAATTCAATTGTTAGATGTGAAAGGAGAAAAAGATGTCATCTGATGCTGGGCCCTTATGGGGACAAATAATTTTACTGGCAGTACTTATCGCAGTGAATGCATATTTTGCTGCGGCCGAAATGGCTATAGTATCCGTTAATAAGAACAGGATACGAACGATAGCTCAGGAGGGAAACAGGAAAGCGGAGGCTCTGTTAAAACTTATTGATGATCCCAACAAGTTCCTTTCTGCGATCCAGGTTGTTATTACTCTGGCGGGTTTTCTCACAAGTGCGGAAGCCGCAGTAAGTTTTTCTGATGATATGGGTGTTTTTCTGGAGAGTTTCGGAATTCCGTACGGTCAGGAGATTTCAGTGGTAATCGTGACTCTGATATTGTCATTTTTCACGCTGGTATTCGGGGAACTGTTTCCTAAGAGGCTCGCAATGCTCCATGCGGATGCTATTGCAATGGGAGTGGTAAAACCTATATTGTTCATTTCGGCTGTTTTCAAGCCGTTTGTCTGGCTGCTGTCGATTACGGTGACGATTATGCTTAAAATCTGCAGACAGCGAACAGATGTGACATATGTGGAGTATTCAGAGGACGATATTGTTTCAATGCTTGAAGCAGGCCAGGAAAGCGGTGAACTTAAGGAAGAAGGCAAGAAAATGATTACTGGTGTATTTGCCTTTGATGACATGCTGGCTTATGAGGTGATGACTCCGCGTACAGATGTCTTTTCTATTGATATCAATGCGCCTACAGAAGAATATATCGACGAACTTATGGAACTGAGATATTCCCGTATACCTGTTTATGAGGATGACAGTGATAATATCATAGGTATACTCTATATAAAAGACTATCTCATCAAAGCCAGAGAAGACGGATTTGACAATGTGGATTTCAGATCAATTCTCAGGAAGCCGTATTTCGTACCTGAAACCAAGAAGATAGATTCACTTTTCTTTGAACTGCAGACCACGAAGCAGCATATAGCGATACTTATAGACGAATACGGAGGTTTTTCGGGTATTGTCACTATGGAGGACATTATTGAAGAGGTAATGGGTGATATAGATGATGAATATGATAAAGAGGAGCCGGAAATCCAGAAGATAGACGATATGACCTATGTCATGGACGGCAGAATGGATCTTGACGATATAGATGAAGAAATAGGTATAAATCTGGAATCAGATAACAGTGAGACTATAGGTGGATTTATCATCGACATTCTCGGAGAAATCCCTGATGAGAATGATGTGGGTAAAGAAATCGATTTTGAGAATTACAGATTCAGGATTGATTCCATCCGAGAGAGAAGGATCGAGCAGATAACTATGAATATCATGACGCCGGACAGCGGAAACGGTGATGAGAAGGATGATGACAGATCCGAAGAAAAGGGTGACTGAATGAACAATATTACTGATAAGGTATATAATGCAGTGACTGAAGCTTTTAATGAGCTTCAGTCTAATAATTTTGCGGTACTGGGAAAACCGGATGTTCCCATGTGGGAAAATCCGCTGGCTGGAACAGCTGCCGGTGATGATGACTACTATGGTTTCCTCAAAGAGCATATAGGAGAATTCCACTGGACTCCTGCTGAAGTCTTCGCACTGAAATATGATGAAATGCCTGACAGCAGCAGACTTCGTGCGATTTCCATAGTCTTTCCGATGGCTGAAGAAACGAGAATGATGCAGAGCAGAGAACGCGAATTTCCATGTGCCAGCTGGGCTGTTTCCCGTGGTGAGTGGGATAAGCTTATCAGGGAATACCTGTCAGTGGTTGGTAAAAAACTTGATGCGATGGGTGTCAGGTGGGCTGCACCTGAACTGCTGCCTGAGTTTTCGCTGATGGATTCGGGTGATTACGGCAGAGCATCGAGATGGTCCCACAGGCATAATGCGTTTGCCTGCGGCATGGGAACCTTTGGACTCAGTGACGGGTTTATCACAGAAAAAGGAATGGCAGTCAGATTTACTTCGTTGATTGTTGAGGCTGATATGGATGTCACTTCCAGAGGCGATCGCGGTCACTATGACTGGTGTCTGTATTTCAGGAGCGGTATATGCGGTGCATGTATACGCAGATGCCCGAAGCGGGCGATTTCGGAAAGAGGACACGATAAGGAGAAGTGCGCGTCTCATCTACTGACGTGTTTTGATGAGCTGAGTGACAGAATTGATACTTCAGAATACAGGGAAGTCGGATGCGGTCTGTGTCAGAGCAAGGTGCCGTGCATGGACAGAAGACCGTAGAGTATGTGTTTTTCAGGAGGCGGTTATGAAGGATATTGACAGTGGGCAGATGGCATTTTTTTCGGAGATGTCTGAACGTCAGATATCAGCGAGAGAATTCTTCAGCAATGTGCTGCTGGATTCGTTATACAGGAATTTCGGGCTGGATCACGTGCTGATTCTCTGTTTTGATACCACAAACGGCTTCCTGTCATGGACGGACAGAAGCGGCATCACCATCGGCAGTGAAAATCATCCATACTCGAAATTTGCGGCAGATGACATAATAAGCAGAACTATCTATGAAGAAGCAGTGAGGGACAGGCTTGACTATTTCAATGTGGAACCCAGAATATACAAATCCACGGACCTCATACCTGAGGATGAGTACGACGATTCGGAATACGTTCATTTTATACAGAAGAATTTCGGGATGCATTACAGTGTGACCCTGGCCTTCGGCATCAATGCATATATCAGGATATATTTTTTCAAAAGCCTGACTGATGGAGATTTCACCGATGACGAAATGAAGGAACTGGAAAACATCTATGTCTACGTGGCCAGTTCATATAAGAATTTCAAGAAGCATGAGCAGGAAAAAATCATTTCCAGTATTCAGGATGAGATTATTTCATCCGGTGAGAAGGCTTATCTGGTGACCGATGATTTCATGCACATCATGAGTTATAACAGACTGGCGCTGAATTATCTCATAGAGATACTGGGACCGGAAGCCGAAAACCAGATCGACAGCAGTACGCCGTGCGCATGGCTTCCTTTTCTTATCGAAGGCGGTGAACCTGCAGATCGGGAGGATTCTGCACAGACCCGTGTCAGAACAAAAGTCATCAGAGGATACATATTCAAGATCTACACCTATGATCAGAGCTATTCTCACGGCATCATCGACAGGTATCACTGGATTACTATTTCCGAAAAAGAGGAACATCAGCTTCCGGAGAAAATCGGCGAAGAGCTTCCACTGACCCATGCGGAGCATCGTGTGGCAGAGCTGCTGTATCAGGGACTCACCTATCAGGCGATAGCTGACGAACTGATAATAAGCTATCATACAGTCAAAAAGCATGTGCAGAACATTTATTCCAAATGTGGCGTCAAAAGCAGATACCAGCTCCAGAGCCTGCTGGATCGTACAAAACAATAGCAATTTTAACGCTTCCGTAACAGAATCATCTCGTCACGGAAGCTTTTTTGTACAAAAAATAGGTAGAATGGCTACTATATTACACGGAATTTCCCTGATATAATATTGTCATGATATAAAAGGAGGAAGCGGAATTGTCAGTTCAGGGTATCGTATTCAACATACAGAGATTCACAATTCATGACGGACCGGGAATGCGGACAGAGATTTTCCTCAAGGGCTGTCCACTGAGATGCAGATGGTGCAGCAACCCGGAAGGCATGAAGCCTTATATTCAGCCGGGCGTCTACAGGAAAAAATGCATTTCACATAAAAACTGCGGAATATGTGAACAGGCATGTCCCCAGGAAGACACGCTACAGTTTTACAGACAGAAACTTGTCAGCATAGATAGGGTTAAGTGCACAAACTGTTTGGAGTGCTCTGATATGTGTCCGTCTGAGGCTATCAGACAGTGGGGCAAAGCCATGACGGTCGAGGAATGCATGAAAGCAATTCTCAGGGACAGAGGATATTATGAGCGCTCCGGTGGAGGCGTGACTGTATCCGGCGGTGATCCTCTGATGCAGAGCGACTTTGTGGCAGAGCTTTTCGCAGCCTGCAGAGCTGAGAACATCCACACGTGCTGCGAGTCCACTTTCCATACAGAATGGCAGGAAATCGAGAAGATACTTCCGGTTACAGATCTGCTGATATCCGACATAAAGCACATGGATCCTCAAAAGCATAAACAGTACACCGGTGTGGACAACCGCAGGATCCTTGACAATCTCAGACATCTTGCAGAGGTAGGACGTGAGCTTATACTGAGGATTCCGGTTATTCCGGGTGTCAACGATGATATGGAGAATATGGAGGCAACGGCAGATTTTATCATAAACGAGCTGAAAGACAGTGTCAGGACTCTGCAGCTGCTCAGCTTCATGCGGCTGGGAGTGGAGAAGTACCAGTCTCTGGGCATGCCGTACGAGATGGAGGACGTTAAGTTCAACAGAAGATCACTGCAGAAGCATATAAATGAGCTGGCTGACTATTTCAACAGCAGAGACATCCACTGTCTCGTGGGTACCAGAGAAAAAGAGTAGATCAACCGTGAAGGAGGAATATAGAATGGGTTTTATGAACAGTAATGAACACGATCAGGTGCACTGCAGCGCCTGCGGTACAGAAAAATATGATCATACATACAGTCTGGGATATCAGGTGAACCACGGCGACTGGTCGCCTTATCCGAGAGTCAACCATCTGAGACAGACTTTTCTCGACAGACAGTACGATGTCGACGTAGAAAGACTGCGTCTGGTAACAGAAGCCTATAAAAAATATGACAGCTGTACAATCAAGATCAAATGCGCCAGGGCCTTTGAAAACATTCTGGATCATGTGACTCTGGACATCTATGACGAGGATCTGGTGCTGGGTGAGATAGCAGCCCCTGCCAAGGCATCACCTATTTACCCGGAGTTTTCCGTCAGCTGGATAATTAATGAGGTCCTCAATGAGCCCTTTGAGGAAAGGGAACACGATCAGTTCTATATCAGAAACGATGAAGAGAGAAAAGAAATCGTAGAGCTGTGCCGATACTGGGAAGGAAAAACAGTTGACGATCTTATCAATGCAGGGCTTGATGAAGACCAGCTCAAAGGCTCAGAAGCTGGTAAGAAGATTTTTCAGACGAATCTGTATCATTATGCCGGCGTAGGCCATCTGGTAATGGATTATGCCAAGCTGATGAGAACTGGTTTTAACGGTCTGATTGAAGAAGCTGAAGCCAATCTGTCAAAGCTGACCAAGAGAGACCCTGATTATGCCGATAAACGTGACTTTTACGAAGCTATGATAATCTCTCTGAAGGCTTCGGTGAGATATATTCTGCGTTACAGTGCGCTGGCTGACGAACGTGCTGCTGCAGAAGCTGACCCGCAGAGAAAAAAGGAACTGGAAGCTATGGCAGAAAACTGCCGTCAGATCGCCGCAGGACCGGCACGAAACTTCTGGCAGGCGATACAGCTGTTCAACTTCGCAACCACACTTACACAGATTGAGGGGAATGGTCATTCCATCTCCTACGGTCGTATGGATCAGTGGCTGTACCCGTATTATGAGGCTGATATCCAGGCAGGCACCATCACCAAGGAATTCGCACTGGAGCTTATCGAAGTGCTGTATGTCAAGATGAATAATCCGACAAAGCTCAAAGACGGAGGAACTGTAAAGGTACGTCAGGGCCGCGGTTTCGGCGGTGAGTGTCTGACCATCGGAGGTGTCGACAGAGCAGGCAACGATGTGACAAATGACCTGACAATGCTCATGCTGGAAGCTTCTGCTCACACGAGAATGATGAATCCATGGCTGCTGGTACGAATGCACGAGAATACACCGTACGAGCTCAAGGTAAAAACAGTCGAATGTATCCGTGCCGGTTACGGTCATCCTAAAATTTTCAACGATGCTCCCACAATCAGAGCGATGATGAAAAAGGGAATGAGTCTTGAGGAAGCCCGCGATTATGCAGTAGTAGGATGTGTAGAGCCGGATCTTCCGGGCAAAGAGTACGGGTGGCACGATGCAGCGTATGTGAATGCCGCTAAAATGATGGAAATGGTTATTAACGGCGGCAGATGTCTTGACTGCGGCCCTCACTGTGCAAGATGGGAAAAATGCGGTGCTCTGGGCGAACATCTTGGTCCAGATACAGGAAGTCTGGATACCTATGAAAACTTTGACGAGGTTCTGGCAAGCGTCGATGCACAGTTCGAATACTGGGCAGACCAGATGTGCAGCAGCCTGAACATTATAGATAAGGCGCACAGGGCTCTCAAACCGCTGCCTTATGTTTCCGCATTCTTTGAAGACTGCATGAATACTGGTGTGGATCTGACCGAAGGCGGAGCTGAGTATAACGGTATAGGACCCCAGGCCAGCGGTCTTGCCACATGCGCAGATACTCTGGCAGTAATAAAGCAGCTGGTATTCGAAGAGAAACGTTTTACCGGCAGTCAGCTGCTGCAGGCAGTGAAGGACAACTGGAAAGGGCACGAGGTTCTATATGCGCTGGTCAATGGTCCTAAGGTGCATCACTACGGCAACGATGACGATTACGCTGACGAACTGTTTAAATATATGTTCGAGTGCTATTGCAGACATGTTGCCGGCAGACCTACTGTAAGAGGAGGGGAATTCAACCCGGGTGTTTATTCTGTAAGTGCCAACGTGGGTATGGGTCTCAACACCAATGCATCCCTCGATGGACGAAAAAATGGTGAAGCGATTTCCGACAATCTGGGACCTGTCCATACCGACAGAGGCTCTCACGATACAGAAGGACCTACAGCTCTGGCAAATTCCGTTACAAAGGTAGACCACAGCATTGCAACCAACGGAACACTGCTGAATATGAAATTTCCTCAGGAAGCTGTTGCCGGTACAGAAGGCAGGGACAATCTCATCAGCTTCATTGATGAATACCTGGCCAAGGGTGCAATGCATGTACAGTTCAACATCATGAGTGCAGATACAATGCGAGCCGCACAGAAAAAGCCTGAAAACTACAAGGATATGCTGGTGCGTGTGGCAGGCTACAGCGCTTACTTCGTTGATCTGGGAAAAGCACTTCAGAAAGATCTGATCCAGAGGACAGAGCTTCATTTCTAAATACTGACTATACTACGCCTGATAATTTCAGGCGTTTTTTTTGTCTCCGGATAATATTAAAGTAATATTTCCTGGGACAAGGAATATCCTTTAATAAGACAAACAGAAGAAAAGGGGTGCATTTATGGACAGCAATACAGAAAAAATATTCAGGCGCCTGCCTGATTTCATGCAGAAGACTATTAAAGGAATGCCGCCGGAGGTGACTGACAACTTCGAGGAAATAAGAATAAGATCACGACGGGATACACTTATCATAAGCGGAGGCAGGGAGATAAGTCTTCACGATGCATCAGAAATCACGCCGGATATACTGGAGGAGACCCTTAACAGGCTGCTGGATTATTCTTACTATGCTTATGAAGATGAGCTTTCAAAAGGCTACATAACCATAGAGGGAGGTCATCGTGTAGGAATCTGCGGCAGAGTAACGCTGCGAGAGGACAAGGTTCATCTTATCAAGGATATTTCCTCTCTCAACATAAGACGCAGCAGGCAGATAATCGGAGCATCAGGCAAGGTTATCAGAGCAGTGTGTGATGACAGCCGCCATACCATCAGCAATACACTGATAATATCGCCGCCGAAATGCGGCAAGACCACGATACTTAGGGATCTTGCAAGAGTTCTCAGCAACAAAGGCTTCAAGGTAGGCATCTGTGACGAACGTTCAGAAATTGCAGGCTGTTACAATGGTGAAACAAGTTATGATCTGGGTGACAGGACAGATGTTCTGGACGGCTGCCCGAAGGCAGAAGGTATACTGATGCTGATCAGAGCCATGTCTCCTGATGTGATAATAACAGATGAAATCGGTAAAAAAGAAGACGTGAAGGCTATCGAGGCCGCTTTGTGTGCAGGAGTAGGAATTATCACAACGATTCACGGAAGCAGCTACGAAGATATCGCATGTTCATCCATCGGCGAACTTGTGGAAAATCAGGTGTTCGATACCCTTGTATTCCTGACTGCAACACCTGAGACAGGAACAGTCAAACGTATAATGAAGCTTGCAGGAATGAAAAAAGGAGCATGACGATGTTTAAGATACTTGGCTGTATTATGATTTTTGCAGGAAGCACGTGCATCGGGCTGCTTAAATCCGCTTCATACAAATCAAGGCGTACAGAACTGGAGAACACCATAGAACTTCTCCGTATGCTGCAGATGGATATCACCTACAGAAAAGATTCATTGCAGAAAACCTTTGTTAAAACAGCAGATCTTAAGGAGTGCTGGTTTTCAGATCTGCTCATAAGCTGCAGTGACCTGCTGGCACTGCACATGACGATAGAGGAAGCATGGCGGACATCAATCGAAAGAAGCATGGCCATGTGCCCTTTATGCTGTGACGATCTGGAGGTATTGAAGGATCTTGCCATGGGCCTTGGCAAAAGTGACACGACAGGACAGAGCAGTGTGTTTGAGCCGGCACTGCTGAGACTGACATCGGCACTGCATGAAGCATCAGAGCAGGAAAAAAAGCAGGGGCGTATGTACAGAAGCCTGGGAATATCAGCAGGGCTTGTGATAGTTATTTTATTTTTGTGAGGTAGGTACATGGATATAGATATCATATTCAAAATAGCTGCTATCGGTATCGCAATTGCAGTGCTGAACCAGGTACTGATAAAGGCAGGCAGGGAAGAACAGGCTATGATGACGACACTGGCGGGAGTCATAGTGGTTCTGATGCTTATCATACAGATGATAACCGAATTTTTTGATACGGTTAAAACCTTTCTTACATTCTAGGTGAGCTTATGGAGATACTGAAGATTGCCGCAGTTGCACTGACAGGAGTCATACTGGCATCTGTGATGAAGACCGTAAACAAAGAAATTACGATTTACATAATATTAGCTACTGTAATCATACTTTTTCTGTCGATAATCGACAAACTCTGGGAAGCCTTCAGATTTCTTGAAGGAATATACGATAATGTGACATATGGCAGGTCCTTTTTCCCTGTGATAATCAAAGTCCTTGCAGTGGCATACATCACAGATTTTACAGCTCAGCTGTGCAGGGATTCCGGTGAAAATGCCATTGGAAGCAAGGTTGAGCTGGCAGGTAAAGTGATGATTTTTTATCTGGCGATGCCTGTTCTCAGTGCAATACTTGAGCTTATAAGTTCGCTGCTTGACTGACGGGGAGAAAAAATGGATTATGAAACAATAATACATGATCAGCTGAGCTCCATGGATTTATCTGAGCTTGAGGAGCTTACACGGGATGCCGGCGCCGGCAGTACTTTTGAAGATGTGACTGTGGCGCAGATTGTGGATGATCTGCTGAAGGGCAGACCGATATTTGATTCAGATAGAATACTGGATGATCTGATGCAGCTCTTTATCATGGAAGTGAAATCATCTGTACTTCTGGGCTGTGAAATACTGACTGTCTGCATTGTCATAGGACTTCTCACAAACTTTTCCGGTTCTTTTGGAAAAAGCACTGTATCTTCGCTGGGTACTGTAATATGCAGTTTTGTGGTGATAGCATTGTGTATAGGCAGCTTTTACCAGACATACGGCTACTGCTGTGATGCTGTGAATACCATGTCATCAACGATGCTGATTCTTCTTCCTGTCATGATACCGCTGCTTGTTTCGATGGGAGGTATTTCGTCTGGAAGTATACTTGATCCTGTGATAATGGGGGCAGTGACCGGTTTCGATTTCATAATGCAGCACATTGTGCTGCCTCTGGTGTTTCTTTCGGCAATCTTTGTTATGATAAACAGCATTACAGAAAAGGATTATATCAGTAAGCTGTCAGTGTTTCTCAGGAGATGCGCCTTATTCACAGTCGGACTGTGCATCACAATTTTTTCTGGGATTACAGCTGTACAGGGGTTAATAACAAAATCCGCTGACGGAATACTGATTAATACAGCAAGATTTTCCATCGATAATTTTGTACCGATCATAGGTGGTTTTGCAGCAGACTCTCTGGAGATGGTGATAAGCTGCATAGGACTGATCAAGAATGCTGTCGGTATTATAGGCATAATAGCAGTAATAACAGTTATTGCAATGCCGGTGATAAAGGTTGCCGCCATTGCCGTCATTTATAAAATAACCGCCATTGCAGCTGAACCGGTCGCATCTAAAAATATATCGGACAGTCTCAGTGAAATAGGAAACGCAGCTGTCACTATGGCAGTCATTCTGGCAGCTGCAGCAATGATGTTCCTGGTATTTATAACTGTACTGATGGGGATAGGAGGAGGAAGTCTTTGGAAATAGTCAAACAGTGGGTCAGTAACCTGTTCATCATAATTTCGGCAGTGACGTTTATTGAAATCCTGCTGCCGGACAGTTCAATGGGAAAATATCTTAAATTCGTGTTTTCCCTTGTCATCATGGCAACGATACTGTATCCGGTAATTTATCTTGTGCAGGAATAATAGTATACCAGGTGAAATATATTTAAGGAGGAACCGTTTTGCTGGAAAAATGGAAAAATGACCCTTCCTGCAGGGATAAAGCACTTAAAATAATCGCTCTGATGATAATACTGGCAGTGGTGATACTGTCCTTTGACGTGTTTACACAGAGCAGGGATGGCAGGCGACAGATAATTGATGAGGATGGAGGTACAGAAAGCGAGCTGTGTATGATTCTGTCAGATATAAATGGAGCAGGTGATGTTGATGTTATGCTGCAGTACGGAGAAGATGAAAAAATAACAGGAGCTATCGTAACTGCAGAAGGTGCCGGGAATCCGGTTGTAAAAAACAATCTTATAAATGCGGTGATGGCGGTTTTCAATATACCGTCATCAAGTGTCGAAGTATTTGAGAAAAAAGCTGCAGGGAATAATGAGGAGGAAATAGAGGATGAGCAGTAAAAAATCGTTTTTCACTTTTATCAGAAATAACCGCAGAAAGGCAGCGGGCCTTATGATGCTGGTGATATGCCTGGGGGTGTATACAGCTATTGGCGGCATATCCTCTGATAAAACCGCCAGTGAAGATATTCCGATTCACGACGGCGATGTTCTTGTGGACAGTCTCAATGTCCAGGATGAGGGAGAACCGTCAGAAGGAAGTGCTGATGAATCTGAGCTGGTGACATCTGATGATGTATCGGAGCTTGAGAACAGTGATGCATATTTCCAGGAAATGAGAGCAACACTTGATATGGATAGGAACAGAATTATTTCGATGCTTACTGATGCAGAAAACTCTGCATCATCAGAAGCAGAGAAAGAAGAAGCATCTGCTGAGAAGATGAGGCTTCTGAATTATATGGAACAGGAAAAAACCATAGAAGCTCTGATAAAGAATAAAGGTCTGCCGGAATGTTTCGTTGTTATTACCGACAGTGGAGTGAACGTTACGGTAAACTCCACAGAGCTGGATCAGTCTACGGTTACCAAGATCAGCGAGATTATAATGAGAGAGACAGACAGGAGTGCCGGTGAACTTGTGATACAGAAGGCGGGATGAGATTATCGGCGGAAATGTTAAAGACATTGTGTTTTCAGACATATTTTGATATAATGCTGTCAGAGGTGATTTTATGAGTACATCAAAGGAACATGCTGAGGGAACGGTTAAAATCTCTGACGAGGTTATTGCAGTGTGTGCTGTCAATGCTACCCTCAAAACCGAAGGCGTTGCAGGACTTGCAGGAGGTATTTCAAACACATTGTCAAAGAGCCTGCTGGGCAAGGAGCTTCTTTCAAAAGGTGTTAGAGTGTCACAGTCAGACGGTGTTGTTCAGATAGACGTATTTATAAATGTGAAGTATCATGCCAGAATACCGGCTGTTGCATGGGATATACAGGAAAATGTCAGAAATGAAGTCAGATCTATGACCGATATAGATGTTACAGCAGTTAATATCCATGTACAGGGCGTTGAAATACCATCGGAGGAACCAGAGACAAATGACGAGAAATGAAGCACGTGAGATACTGATGCAGATAATGTTTGAAATGGAATCAGCCAGAACAATGAATGCTGAAACAGCAGTGAAACTGGCAGAAGACAGACTTTCGGGAAATCATATTGTCAGAGGAAAAGATCTGCTGACATATATCACTGAACATATTGAAGATATAGACCAGGAAATCAATACCCACAGCAGAGCATGGAAGACAGGAAGAATGCCCAAGGTGGACCTGGCGATAATGAGACTGAGCATAGGCGAGGTACGGGCATGTGAAGATATACCTACTGCCGTTTCCGTTAATGAAGCAATCAATCTTGCCAGGAAATACAGTACTCCTCAGTCGTCCAGATATATTCACGGTGTACTTGGTTCAATTTTTAAAGAAGATGAATAACAGCGGATATATTTTAGGGGTAGATACGAGCAACTACAAAACATCGGTTGCCGTAACAGACAGAAACGGTAATATTATCTGCGATTTACGCAGGTTTCTGAAAGTAAAACGGGGCGAGAGAGGTCTGAGACAATCTGACGCCCTTTTTCAGCATGTAAAGAATCTGCCGGAACTTATGAAGGATGTACGTCATAAGTTTGACGGACGTTTTGATGCTGTTGCATATTCATCAAGGCCCCGGCCTGTTGAAGGGTCGTATATGCCTGTTTTTCTCGCAGGAGAAAGCCTTGCTGCAAGTCTGGCGTCAGCTATGGACATACCGTCCTTTTCCTTTTCACATCAGGAGGGACATATTGAAGCTATCAGAGCGTATTCCCCGCTGAAAAACCAGAACAGATTTCTTGCCTGTCATTTTTCGGGCGGCACATGTGAGCTTCTTGATGTGACGTCAGAGTGCGCAGGCTATGATGTTAAAATAATAGGTGGAACAAAAGATATTTCGCTGGGACAGGTAATAGATAGAGCAGGTGTTGCCATGGGAATGGAATTCCCGGCAGGGGAAGAAATGGACAGGCTTGCGGTGGAAGCCGATGATGAAACGGAGCTGCTTACTTCCATCAGAGTGAAAGACAGCTGGCTCAATCTGTCGGGAATCGATACTCAGATAAAGAATATACTGATGGGCAGCAGTGATATCAGACCGAAGTTCATACGGGAAATTTTCGGTAAACTTTCAGATGCTGTTGCCTTAATGCTCATACAGGGCTCACAGATGACAGGTATAACCGATATACTTATGGCAGGAGGGGTTTCTTCAAGCATGTTTATAAGACAGGCAGTATCGTCGAAGCTTGAGAAAAACGGTATCAGTGCAGTGTTCGAAAACAACGGTCTGTCACAGGACAATGCTGTAGGAACCGCACTTCTCGGAGGAAAAAAACTATGGCTTTGAAACCAGTACGAGTATCACAGCTCAACAGTTATATCAAGAGAATACTTCAGACGGATCCCATACTTGGCAATGTGTCGGTGATCGGAGAAATTTCAAATCTTAAATTTCACGGTTCCGGTCATGTGTATTTTTCTCTCAAGGATGAAAACAGCAAAGTCAGCTGTTTCCTTCCTGCTGATAAATTCGCGGTACTGGCGTGCGAGCTCGAAGAAGGTCTGGAGGTAACAGCAAGCGGATATATTTACCTGTATGAAAGAGGAGGAAGCTATTCTCTGAATATAAGAGATATACAGGTGTCCGGTCAGGGTAATCTTGCTGCAGAGTTTCAGAAGCTGAAGGTAAAGCTTGAGAAGGAAGGACTCTTCGATACAGAGCATAAGAAAGCAATCCCGGCTTTTCCCCGCAAGGTTGCGGTTGTAACATCTGAAACAGGTGCTGCAGTCAGAGATATAGTTAAAACAATAAAAAGAAAAAACAGTTTCACAGATATTCTCATTTACCCAGTGCTTGTACAGGGACCCGGTGCAGCAGGGGAGATATCGGCAGCCATAGAAGATCTGAATCTGCATCATGGCGATGTGGATATCATAATAGCCGGCAGAGGCGGAGGATCCATGGAAGAGCTATGGGCTTTTAATGAAGAAATCGTGGCCAGGAGTATATATGAATCCGAGATACCGGTTATATCTGCAGTCGGCCATGAAACAGACTTCACCATAGCAGATTTTGTCGCTGATCTCAGGGCGGAGACACCTACAGCGGCAGCAGAACGTGCTGTTCCGGATACATTTCTAATTAGAGAAACTCTGGAAACAATTAATAAAGAAATGAAACGTAATCTGAAGATGATAGTTGAGGACAGGAGAAAGAGGCTGGAGCTTCTTGATCCCGAAGCTTTCGGCAGGGATATCCGAAGCAGGATTATCATGGATCATATGAGACTTGACAATACTGCTCAGAAAATGGGAGAGCAGCTTAGAACGAAAATCAGAGATTACAGGCACAGACTTGATATTATAAGAGAAAGTCTTGAAGCCTGTAATCCCGATAATATACTGGAAAAGGGCTATTCTGTCGTGACAGATGAAGCAGGTGTGATAGTCAAAGATGCGGGGGCTCTCAGAGAGAACGAGCTTGTCAGTATCAGAGCATTTACAGGCACAGCACAAGCCAGAATAACCATCACCAGGAGGGATTGACAAATGACAGAACAGAAAAAAAATTTTGAAGAAACTCTAAAAAAGCTTGAGGAAGCATCAGCAAGACTCAAATCAGATAACATATCTCTTGAAGATGCCATATCAAGCTATGAGGAAGGAATCAGATATTACAGGGAATGCAGCGATATACTGGAAAAGGCGAACCAGAAGATTGAAACATTAACAGAATGAGGAGGTGTGTGCTGTGAAGGAATATACATTTGAAGATTATAAAGAACTGTTTGAAGAACATCTGATGGATTTCATACCGGATGTTGACCATAAAAGTATTACGTTATACGACTCCATGAAATACAGTCTTTCCTCCGGGGGCAAGAGAATACGTCCTATACTTCTGCTGGCTGCATGCGATTTCTGCGGGGGCAAGGTTGAAGAAGCTCTGCCTTATGCATGCGCGATAGAGTATATTCACACTTATTCTCTGATACACGATGACCTGCCTTGTATGGACAATGATGAACTGAGAAGGGGCAGACCGACCAATCACATAGTTTACGGAGAAGCTATGGCGACTCTGGCTGGAGACGGGCTGCAGTCAGCGGCATTCGAGGCCATGAACAGAGACATGCTCCTTTATTTCGATGATCCCGATGCACTGAAACGAAGGATACGTGCTTCTTATGAAATCTGCAAAGGATCAGGATGCCGCGGTATTGTCGCAGGACAGGTGGCGGATATGGAGGCAGAGAACAAGAGCAGCTCAAAGGAAATGCTCGATTATATACACCTTACGAAAACTGCAGCTCTTATTGTGGCAGCCGTGAGAGCAGGTGCTCAGTTGGGCAATCCGGACAATGAACTCCTGGAAAATCTGACTGTATATGCCGAGAACCTGGGACTGGCATTCCAGATATGTGATGATATACTGGATGTTGAGGGCTCAGAAGAGGAAATGGGCAAAAAAGCCGGTATGGACAGTGTGAACAAGAAAGCCACATATCCCGGCCTTTACGGGCTTGAAGAATCAAAGAAGCGCCTGAACAATCTGACTGATACGGCTGTTGATGCATTATCCCAGTATTATGATAATGCGGAGGTTTTCACCAGACTAGCAAAAGATTTGGCAGTAAGAGGTAAATAAAATGAACAAATATCTGGCGAAACATGAGTTTCCGCAGGATCTTAAAAATATGAGCTATGATGAAATGGAGCTGCTTACCTACGAGATACGGGATTTTCTTGTGGAAGAAATTTCAAAAACTGGTGGTCATCTGTCTTCAAATCTTGGTATTGTGGAACTGACAGTAGCTCTGCATAAAGTATTTGATACTCCGAAAGATAAAATAATATGGGATGTAGGGCATCAGAGTTATGTTCACAAGATTCTTACCGGGAGAGCTGAACGGTTCGGGACGTTGCGTCAGATGGGAGGCATGAGCGGATTCCCTAAATGCAATGAGAGTGAATATGATGTATTTGATACCGGACACAGCAGTACATCTGTGTCTGCAGGGCTTGGGCTGGCAGCTGCCAGAGATCTGGCCGGTGAAGATTATGAAGTGATATCTGTTATCGGTGACGGAGCTATGACAGGAGGTCTGGCTTTTGAAGCCCTCAATAACGTGGACAGCCTTAACTCCAGAATAATTGTCATACTGAACGACAACGGAATGTCAATATCTCAGAATACAGGTGGATTTCCCAGATATCTGGGAAGATTGCGAAGTTCGAGAAAATATATTTCCATGAAAGCTCAGATAAAGAAAAATATGTCGAAGGTGCCTCTGATAGGTGATGAACTCGTGGCAGGGATACATCATGCCAAGGACACCATAAAATACGCTGTGATAGATGGAGTTATGTTTGAGGAACTCGGTTTCAAATATTTCGGGCCTGTGGACGGCCATGATATCAGTGAGCTGTGTGAGACTCTCCGGCTTGCCAGAGATACAGAGGGGCCTGTATTTATTCACGTGATGACACAGAAGGGTAAAGGGTACAGCAAGGCAGAACTGAACCCTAATGTGTTCCATGGCATAGGGCCTTTTGATATGGAGACAGGTCAGATCATAAGCAAGACGAGTCTCCCGTCATATTCCAGAATATTCGGGAATAAACTCATTGAAATGGCTCGGGAGAATGATAGAATTGTAGCAGTCAGTGCCGCAATGATTGAAGGAACGGGGCTCGATAAATTCAGCAGAACATACCCGGACAGAACATTTGACGTGGGAATTGCAGAGGGACATGCAGTCACATTTGCGGCAGGTCTTGCCAAAGCAGGATGCAGACCTTTTGTAGCAATTTATTCCACTTTCCTTCAGAGGGCATATGATCAGATAATCGAGGACGTATGTCTGCAGAATCTGCCGGTGATTTTATGTCTTGACCGAGCAGGAATAGTAGGTGCAGACGGTGAAACTCATCATGGTATTTTTGACCTCAGTTATCTCAGGAATATACCGAATATGACAGTGCTGGCTCCAAAAGACGGCAGAGAACTGGAAGAGATGATGGAATATGCTCTTTCTCTGGACGGGCCATGTGCAATAAGATATCCAAGAGGGACTGCACCTCAGCTTGATTTTGATAGCAGCTTCGAGCCCGGCAGGGCACAGCAGCTCAGGAACGGTGCGGATGCTGAGATATGGGCAGCCGGTGCGATGGTGACAAAAGCCCTGGATGCTGCTGAGATACTTGAGAAGCAGGGCATTGATGCAGGTGTTATCAATATAGCTTCAATCAAACCCCTCGACTGTACAAGGCTTCTTGAATCAGGCGAGAAATATCCGCTGATCGTCACCCTGGAGGACAACCTGCTGGCAGGCGGAATCGGAGAGGAAATATCATCAGTTCTGACAAATACTGATGTCAGAGTGTTAAATATCGGATGGCCGGGCAGATTTATCGAGCACGGCACATGCGAGGAGCTTTACAGAAAATACGGCATGGATGCGGACTCCATAGCAGAAAGGATAGTGGAGGAACTTGAAAAACAGGCTTGATGTGATGCTGACAGAAAAAAACATGTTCCCGTCAAGAGAGAAGGCCAAGGCATCAATAATGGCGGGACTTGTATATGTTGATGGTCAGAGGATTGATAAACCAGGCACACCTGTAGATGATAATGCGGAAATAACAGTCAGAGAAGCTCTCTGTCCCTATGTCAGCAGAGGGGGTCTCAAGCTTGAAAAGGCACTTGAACTGTTTCATTTCACTCTAGATGGTGCGGTGGCCGTTGATATCGGTGCTTCCACAGGCGGATTCACGGACTGTATGCTTCAGAAGGGCGCCCGTAAGGTTTTCGCAATAGATGTAGGATATGGCCAGCTTGACTGGAAGCTAAGAAATGATCCCCGTGTTGTCAATATGGAGAAGGTCAATATAAGATATCTGGATATGGATACTGTTGATAAGGATATCGACTTTATCAGCATAGATGTCTCATTCATATCCCTTAAGCTGGTATTCCCTGTTGCAGCTCAGCTGCTTGCGGAAACCGGAAGTCTTGTATGCCTTGTCAAACCTCAGTTTGAAGCAGGCAGGAGCCAGGTGGGCAAGAAAGGTATCGTCCGTGACCCGGCAGTGCACAGAGAAGTCATTGAAAACGTTGCAGGATATGCGGCAGACAACGGGCTGTACTGTCATGGTCTGACGTATTCACCGGTGACCGGCACAAAGGGTAATATAGAGTATCTGATGTTTCTCAGGAAACTGCCGTCAGATACAGAGATAAATATAGAGGGAACGGTCAGAAGCTCCCACGAGGAGTTAGTATAAAAAATGATTTAATGAGTAAAGGAGAAAGAAAGATGCAGTTATCAGACAGAGTCAACTCAATGCAGCATTCCCCGATCAGAAGATTCAATGTTTATGCTATCGAAGCCGAGAAAAAGGGCAAAAAGGTTTATCATCTGAATATCGGTCAGCCGGACATTGAAACTCCGCCATGCTTCATGGAAGCCATCCGTCAGTTTGACAAGAAAGTGGTGGCATATTCCGAATCAGGCGGTGAAACAGTTCTGCAGGATGCTATATCAAAGTACTTCCGTCAGTATGACATGGATTTTGAAAGAAAGGACATTATCATAACCAGCGGAGGATCAGAAGCCCTGAATATGATATTCACCTCTATACTCAATCCGGGAGATGAAGTTCTTATTGCAGAGCCGTTCTACACCAACTATCATACCTTTGTCACTGCGTCAGGAGGCAAGGTGGTGCCTCTCACGACAAAAGCTGAAGACGGTTATGATTTCGCCAAGAAAGACCTGATCGAGTCAGCAATAACAGACAGAACAAAAGCAATATGCTGTATCAGTCCGGGCAATCCTACAGGAAGGGTTCTTACTCTAGCAGATATGAAGCTCATAGGTGAAATTGCCATCAAACATGACCTGTGGATAATAGCCGATGAAGTGTACAGAGAATTCGCTTACGACAACAGGCCTGTCACCTCTTTCGGCATGCTGCCTGAGCTTCAGGACAGAGTGATCATTGTTGACTCTGTTTCAAAGAGATTCTCTGCCTGCGGAGCGAGAATAGGATGCATCGTCAGCAGGAATGCAGGTCTTATGGACGGAATAATGAAGATCGCGCAGGGCAGATTATGCTGTCCTACACTTGATCAGATAGGTGCAGCAGCGCTTTATAATCTTGATAAATCATATTATGATGAAGTTAAAGCAGAATATGAAGCAAGAAGAGACGTGGTTTACGAGGAACTTATGAAAATTCCGGGAGTTATCTGCCAGAAACCTGGCGGGGCATTTTATATGACTGCCAAGCTTCCCGTAGATGATATCGAAGACTTCCTGCTTTATATGCTTACTGAATTTGAAGATAATGGTGAAACAGCGATGTTTACACCTGCAGAAGGCTTCTACGGAACAAAAGGTCTGGGAAGCGATGAAATGCGTATGGCTTATGTGCTTAAGAAAGAGGATATGAGACGTGCTGTTGAGCTTATCAGACTGGGAATGGAAAGCTACAACGCCAGAAAAGCAAAATAGAAAAGAAAACGAAAGGTAGAGGAATAATGGCAGCATCCAGGCTATCACCAATGATGACACAATACATGGAAATAAAATCGGAATATCAGGACTGTATCCTGTTTTTCAGGCTTGGAGATTTTTATGAAATGTTTTTTGATGATGCCATACTTGTCTCCCGTGAACTGGAACTTACGTTAACAGGAAAAAACTGCGGAATGGAGGAAAGGGCACCGATGTGCGGTGTTCCTTTTCATTCCGCTGAAACTTACATAGCCAGACTCATTAATAAAGGGCACAAAGTGGCAATCTGCGAACAGACGGAGGATCCTGCCACGGCTAAAGGTATTGTGAAACGGGAAGTCATTCAGATAGTGACTCCCGGCACTGTGCTTAGCAGTGCTATGCTTAATGAAAAAGAGAATAATTATATTGCTTCAGTTTTCATGGATAAAAGTACCATCGGTCTGTCATACTGCGATGTTTCAACAGGTGAGATAAATGTTACTTCCATCAGCGGGAGCAGCAGACTTGAGGATCTCGTAAACGAACTTGTCAAGATAGAAGCCAGAGAGATTATTCTTGACGGCAATACTGCTGAAGCGATTGATACAGATAAGATAAAGCCTGTCACAGAGGCTTATTTTAATTTGCTCGGCGATGAATATTACAAAGCTGATGCTGTGCAAAATTCCATAAAGAGGCAGTTCAATGTCACTGCACTTTTAGGTCTCGGTGTCGAAGAAGGCTCTGCGGCAGAAACTGCCCTGGGCTCTCTGCTTATATATCTGCATGAGACGCAGAAAAACAGCCTGAGCCATATTGCGGCTCTGAATACATATTCCATGGGACAGCATATGTCTCTGGACAAATCTACAATAAAAAATCTGGAACTGACTGAAACACTTTTTGAAAAGAAACTCCAGGGCTCGCTGCTGGGTGTGCTTGATAAGACACGTACAGCCATGGGATCGAGAAAAATGAAGCAGTGGCTGAAGGAGCCGCTGAATAATGTTGCAATGATCAGAGCCCGGCTTGATGCTGTCGATGTTCTGGCTGATGATATTCTGAAGAGAAACAATATAAGGGAACATCTGAGCAGAGTATATGATTTTGAACGGCTTACAGGAAGAATAGCCTGCGGATCCGCCAACGGCAAAGATCTTATTGCACTGAAATCATCCTGCTTTGTGATTCCTGAAATAAAGACCGAGCTGTCGGATACATCGGCTGTTCTGCTCGACACACTGAACGGACAGATACATCCTTTAAATGAAGTATTCGACCTGATCTCCGCAAGCATTGTAGATGACGCTCCTTTTACGATAAAAGAAGGGGGAATTATCAAAGCAGGATATTCACAGGAACTGGACGAGCTGAAGAATTCCATCAAGGATGCGCAGGAGTGGATAGCTGGTCTTGAAACAACCGAAAGAGAACGTACCGGAATAAAAAACCTCAAGGTAGGTTTCAACAAGGTCTTCGGATATTACCTTGAAGTCACCAGATCCTACTATGAGCTTATTCCCGATAATTATATACGAAAACAGACTCTGGCAAACTGCGAAAGATTCATAACTCCGGAGCTCAAAGAGACTGAACGACTTGTTCTCAATGCAGAGGCGAAAATCAACCAGATGGAGTATGAGCTTTTTATACAGATCAGAGAGACGCTGCAGGAATATACCAGTGTGATACAGGAAACCTCCAAGGCGGTTGCTTCTCTGGATGTGCTGGCAGCATTTGCCGAGGTAAGTGAAAAAAACAATTATATCAAACCTGAAGTTGATGACGGCGATGAGATAATGATACAAAAAGGACGTCACCCTGTGATAGAACGCACTATAAGAGACGGGATATTTGTAAGCAATGATACATATCTGAATAAACGTGATGAAAGTATGCTGCTTATTACAGGGCCGAATATGTCCGGAAAGTCGACTTATATGCGCCAGACTGCTTTAATTGTTCTGATGGCGCAGGCAGGCTGTTTTGTACCATGTGAGAATGCAAAAATAGGTATCTGTGACAGAATATTTACCAGAATAGGTGCATCAGACAATCTGGCCCAGGGGCAGAGCACATTTTTTGTTGAAATGAGCGAGCTGGCATATATTCTGAATACAGCTACCGGAAGAAGTCTTGTGATACTTGATGAAATCGGCAGAGGTACAAGTACCTATGACGGCCTTTCGATTGCCTGGGCGGCGGCGGAATATCTGTCGGATCCGGACCGCAGAATAAGAACCTTATTCGCAACCCATTACCACGAGATGACTTCTCTGGAGGATACGACGGAAGGAATAAAAAACCTCAATGTCGATGTAGCAGAAGAAAATGGAGATGTGGTGTTTCTGCATAAAATCGCGCGGGGAAGTGCCAGCAGAAGCTACGGGATACATGTTGCCAAGCTTGCAGGGGCACCTTATGAACTTCTTGAGAGAGCTGAAGAACATCTGAGAGATCTGGAGGCAGGTGCTCAGAATCAGGTGGTTACAGGAATCAGGCCTGAAGATACAGATTATAATTCAGCATCAGAGGAGGAGCATCAGCTTTCGTTTTTTGAGCTGGCTCCTGATCCGGTGATTACCAAGCTTAGGAACCTTGATCTTATGGATACCACCCCGTCGCAGGCTTTGAGAATACTGGAGGAGCTTAAGGAACTGTTATGATAAAGATACTTGAAAAAAGTGTAGCTGATAAAATAGCTGCCGGAGAAGTCATTGACAGACCTGTTTCAATAATCAAAGAGCTGCTGGAAAATTCCATTGATGCAGCAGCAACGGCCATTACTGTAGAAATCAGGAATGGCGGCAAAAGCTATATACGTGTCACAGACAATGGGTGCGGCATTCCGGCTGATGAAGCAGAGCTTGCTTTCATGCGCCATGCCACCAGCAAAATAACATCGGAACGTGATCTTGATGCTATCAGAACTCTGGGTTTCAGAGGTGAGGCTCTGGCCAGCATATGTGCCGTAGCCAGAGTCGAGCTTGTGACAAAGACCTACGATTCCAAAGCAGGACGGAAAGTAGTTGTCGAAGGCAGCAGTACCATTGAAAACACAGCTGTGGGATGTCCTGAGGGAACTACGGTAACTGTACGTGATCTGTTTTATAATGTCCCTGCCCGACATAAATTTCTCGCATCCGACAGCGCCGAAACCAGAAGGATAGTCGATATGGTTTCAAGGATAGCTCTTTCATACGGAGATGTTAAAATTACGCTGATAAACGGTTCAAAGGTTGTATTTTCGACTAAAGGTAAAGGTCGGATACTGGACAGCATTATCAGCATTTACGGCAGTGATACAGGGCGTGACCTTCTGCCTGTCGAAGGGAGTGCAGGGGGATTTGTTCTCAAGGGCTTCGTATCATCCCCGGCAGCATCTCTGGCATCCAGAAGCAGACAGGTTTTCTGTGTCAACGGCAGAGTAATATCCAGCAAGGTCATGGAAAGAGCACTTGATGAAGCCTACAGAGAAAAGCTGTTTCACGGCAGGTTTCCGGCAGCGTTCCTTTTTCTTGCCATACCGCCTGAGAAGCTTGATGTGAACATACATCCTACAAAGAAGGAAATACGTTTTGATGACAGCTTTGAGGTGGAGGATTTCGTGAAACGGAGTGTCAGAGATGTTATCACCCAGAAAGAAGCGCTTCCTCAGATAAGGAGTGAGGACATCAGAAGGAAGCAATATGATACCGCCCCGGAAAAACCACCTCAGGTGAAGGAAAAAATACCTTTTGCATCGGACAGTGAACAGGTTGACATAAAAAACATATTGACAACATTAAGGCGTGAACGGGATACTGAGACAGAAATAGCTCCGGAACCAGATGAACCGGAAACTGATAAAAGCAGTACGACTGATACCGTTCTGCCTGTCATGAGAATCGAGTTAGACAGGCCGTCGCAAAATCCATTTGATATTAACGGACTGAAAGTGATCGGTACAGTTTTTGACACATACATTCTGGCTTCAGACAGCGATACATTTTATCTGATCGACCAGCATGCAGCCCATGAAAGAATATTTTTTGAAAAGCTGCTGAACCAGTACAATACCGGAGAGAAGAACAGTCAGCAGCTGCTGGTGCCGCTTAATCTAGGTGTGCCGGCAGATGTGACAGCAACTGAGGATGAATGGATGGGACAGCTGGTGAACATGGGTTACTATCTTGAATTTTTCGGCAATAATACATACAGAATAAGAGAAATCCCTGCTTTTATGGATATGTCTGAAGCAGAAGGGTTTCTGAGGGATTTTTTTACAGAAGCAGAAGGAAGACCGGATTTTACAGACGAGAGAGCAGTCAGCAGAATAATCACCAGATCATGCAAAAGTGCAGTCAAAGGCGGGGATATTCTGGACAGAAGAGAAATCGATGCTCTGATGAAGGATCTGGCGGCATGCATAAATCCTTTTTCGTGTCCTCACGGCAGACCTACCTTCGTGAGAATGACAAGATATGAAATAGAAAAAATGTTCAAGCGCGTTTAAAAAAAGGCATATACAATGAAAAAAGCAATTGCAGTAGCAGGACCTACGGCTGTGGGAAAGACAAAGTTTGCCATAGAGATCGCCAGGAGCTTTGATGGAGAAATTGTGTCGTGCGATTCCATGCAGCTTTATAAATATATGAATATAGGAAGTGCCAAACCTACTCCTGAGGAAATGGCCCAGGTGAAACACCATCTGGTAGATTTTCTCGATCCCCGGGAGGATTTTTCGGTGGCCCGGTATCAGAAACTGGCTACCGGCACAATAGATGAGATTTTCGCTGCAGGTAAAATACCTGTCATTTCCGGAGGTACAGGTCTGTATCTGAATTCTCTCCTGTATGATATGGATTTTTCAGCAGTTCCGCAGGATTTTTCCTACAGAAACCAGCTTGCAGAACTGGCTGAGAAGGAAGGCAGTCAGGCGCTTCACGATATTCTGGCACAGAAGGATCAGGCAGCAGCTGCATGCATACATCCCAATAATGCAAAAAAAATAATAAGAGCACTTGAACGTCTCAGAGAAGGAGAAGGAAGCGTCAGACCCTTCAGCACGATAAAGGAAGCTGACAGAGATTATGAAATCATACTGATAGGTCTTACCAGAGATAGAGCTGAACTGTATGACCGTATCAACATGCGTGTTGACATCCTTATGGAAGCAGGTCTGGCGGACGAAGTCAGAAACCTTATGAATATGGGGCTTACAACGGAGCATATTTCCATGAAGGGTATCGGATATAAGGAAATAATGGACCATTTCCTGGGAAAATGCACCCTTGAAGAAGCTGTGGAGATTGTGAAGAAAAATACACGTCATTATGCTAAAAAACAGTTAACGTGGTTCAGAAGATATGATAAAATGAACTGGTACAATATTTCGGAGTATGACAGCGATAATGATGCTGTAGAGGATATCGTGAAATGGCTGGCAACAAAACTGTAAAAATCAATAACAGAAGCGATAAGCCTGACAATATAGTGCTCAGAGAGCATGAAATCGTTTCTAAATGCGAAGATATACAGAACCAGCTTCCTAGATTCCTGAGAGGATTTTTCGCGTATCTCAAAGGTAATGTTCTGCCGATGACCAGACTGTCGTATCTGAATGACATCAGGTTTTTCTGCCGGTATCTGATCGATGAGACGAATCTGACGGATGCTTCGGAAATATCTGACATAAAACTTGAGGAATTTAATAGAATTAAAGCAGTGGATGTTAATGTTTTTATCGATTACTGCAGGAAATATACCGTTGAAAAGGATTCTGAAATTCTGATATACGAAAACGGCAGCAAAACTCTGGCAAGAAAAAAATCATCACTGTCTGTCATGTTCAAACAGCTTTACAGGGATGAACTCATTGATAAGAATATTACGGACGGGTTTGATCCGATAAAGGTTCCAAAAGCCAGCGAACGTGAGATTAAGGCTCTGCAGGACGATGAAGTCATGATAATGCTGGACGCTGTATCCACAGGCAGTCACCTTACACCTAAGGAGAGACAGTACTGGGAAAAAACCAGGAAGAGAGATAAAGCCATACTGATGCTGTTTCTTACATACGGTCTGAGATTGTTTGAGCTTCAGCAGCTGAATGTTTCCTCATTTAATTTCAGCAGAGGAGAATTCAGGATATACAGGAAGAGGGACAAGGAGGTTATGATGCCTCTGAATGTATCTGTTACAGAGGTTCTGACTGATTATATAGATAATGAACGTGCACATGACGATAAGCTGGAGGAAATCCACAGAGATGCTCTCTTTCTTTCACTTCAGGGGAAACGGATGACTGAACGTCAGATCAGAGAGCTTGTTAAAAAGTATACCTCGATAGGTATGTCGACATCTAGGGATTCAGGATACAGCCCTCATAAGCTCAGAGCAACGGCTGCGACAAGCCTGATTGGACGTGGCAATTCAATATTTGACGTACAGGCTCTCATGGATCACGAGCAGGTAACTACAACGCAGCTGTATGCAAACCACAGAATGAACGTTAAACGGGATCTGGTAAGAGATATGGAGTGGGAATTAGAAAGAAAAGAAAGGAAGTAACGGCAATGAAGCGCTCGACTATTTTACTGACAGCATGTGTATTTATGATGGGGACGATTGCATCCACCCCTGTTTCCTATGCAGCCGGTGCAGCAGATTTCCTTAATCACGGACACAGCAACGAAGCTCCTTCTGAAGAGCAGGGGTTCTCCGATGATGGAGATCAGACTTATTCAGATTATACAGAAGATGATTTATATCAGGATGCGACAGGAACTGGAACGGAATCGGATCTGGTTTCAGGCACAGATACAACATGGTTTAATTATGAGAAACCGGCTAAAACCTATAAAATAACGACTGAGGCACAACTTCTGGGTCTGGCAAGCCTTGTCAACGAGAATCAGACAGAATCCTGGAAACCTTCAAGACTTGAGAATTTTGAAGGTGTTACTTTCATCCTTATGAATGATATAAAACTGACAGGCAAATGGACTCCTGTCGGTTCAGGCTCAGCATCATATTTTGCAGGAACTTTTGATGGGAACAATCATACTATCAGTGGAATGGTTGTCGATCCAAACTATGAGTATTCAGGTTTCTTCGGTTATCTCAAAGGACAGGTGAAGAATCTCAATATCGAAGGTCAGATCACCTCTGAATCAGATAATACAGGGGGAATTGCCGGTCAGATAGAAAAAGAAAGCCGGATTGTCAACTGTACTTCATCAGTCATTATTAAAGGCAGGGATAAGACGGGCGGAATCGTAGGATACAATAACGGCGGTAAAATCGAGATGTCCGTAAACAAGGGAAATGTTTACGGAACCTATAAGGTCGGAGGAGTCGTAGGAGAGAACTGGGCAGGCACAATAGAACAATGTGCCAATATGGGTAATGTAACTTCGACACAGCGAGGGGTTGCCACATATGGTACCGGCGGTGTTGCAGGACGTTCGGTTTCTGCAGACTCAGTCGTTACAGAATCATATAATATAGGCAAAATAACATCTAATACGGAAGCTACCGGCGGTGTAGTCGGATATACGAATGCTGCAGGTGCATCAATCACAAGCTGTTACAGCACCGGCGAAATTGTGATCAGGGGAAATCAGAAAGAAGTTGTAAATTCGTGGGTAGGCGGTGTAGTAGGTATTGTAGGCTGCAAAGGTATCACCATTCACAGCTGTTATGCCGCAAAAGGAGTTACAGGAGCTGACGTGACCGGTGGTGTAGTCGGCCGGTATATCGATGATCATAATGACATCAATGAAAATATGATAAACAAGAATTATTATGTCAGTGATTTTTATGATTCAGGCATAGGCCAGACAGAAGATAACAAGAAAATTTCCGATGCGGCTTTAGGTGTATCCAGCGGAGGCCTCAATAAAATGGCTGCAGCACTCGGACCGGCATACATCAGTGATTCATCAGGCAGATACGGGAATCACGGTTTTCCTGTGCTTGAATGGCAGTCTCCTGTAAGTGAAGAAGAAAGAACTTACCTGACGGTGCTCTCAAAGGATGTTCAGATCGACTTTGACGAGTATCTTATTGAAACTGCGTCGGATAACAAAACGGGCTGGTCAATGCTTAGTTTCCTGAACCCTAACAGCTATATCACAAATGCAGCATCACAGTATCATGCAGATAAAATGGAAAAGGAAGAGCAAAATGAGAAATAATACTTATAATTTACTTAGAGATAAATTCAATGTGTCTGAGCCGGTCCTGAAGCTTATCGAAAAGAGTGAGCAGGAGGTTGAAGAGCGTTTTGCAGATCTTGACGATATTATGGCTTATAATCAGTATAAAGTTCTGGATGCTTTTCAGAAAAACGGGATAAGAGACATGCATTTTTCCTGGAATACAGGATACGGATATGATGACCCGGGCAGAGATGCCATCGAAAGAGTATATGCAGATATTTTCAACACCGAAGCCGCGCTGGTAAGACCTATTATTGTTAACGGAACCCATGCATTGACTCTGACACTTATGGGAATACTGAGACCGGGAGATGAGCTTATCTACTGTACAGGAGCTCCGTATGACACTCTGGAGGAAGTGATAGGTATCAGAGGTGAAGGTAAAGGTTCCCTTAAGGAATATGGAGTATCATACAAGCAGGTTGAGCTTACATCTGATGGAAGAATTGATTTCGATGCACTAAAAGAAGCCATCAGTCCTGCAACGAGAATGATTACCCTTCAGAGGGCAACAGGATATGGATGGAGAAAAGCTATATCTATCGAGGAAATAGAGGAATGGACAAGCTTTGTTAAAGGTATCCGCCCGGATATCGTGTGCATGGTGGATAACTGCTACGGGGAATTCCTTCATGTAAAAGAGCCTACAGATGTCGGTGCTGATGTTATTGCGGGCTCCCTCATAAAGAACCCTGGAGGTGGTCTTGCTCTGACTGGCGGATACATCGCAGGCAGAGCTGATCTGATAGAAAAAATATCATACAGAATGACTTCTCCGGGAATCGGAGGAGAATGCGGTCTTACTTTTGGCCAGACCCGGACTATGCTCCAAGGTCTCTTCATTGCACCTAAAACAGTGAATGGAGCTGTGAAAGGCGCGATACTGTGTGCCAAGGCATTTGAACTTATGGGATTTGAAGTATGTCCGAAATTTGATGATACAAGAAGCGATATTATTCAGGCTGTCAAACTGGGAACTCCTGAAGGAGTCATAGCATTCTGTCAGGGTATTCAGGCCGCAGCACCGGTCGATTCTCACGTAACGCCTGAGCCATGGGACATGCCTGGATATGATGACCCTGTAATAATGGCCGCAGGAGCTTTTGTACAGGGTTCTTCCATAGAATTATCAGCCGATGCACCGATCAGACCTCCTTATGTAGTATATTTTCAGGGCGGATTGACATACGAACATTCAAAATTCGGGGTTATCAAAGCTTTACAGCAGCTTTATGATAAAAAACTTATTAATATTCAATAGTATCATAAGAGGTCTATTAATATAGACCTCTTTATTAAAGGTAGAGATATGAGCATACCAAGGGCAAATAAACAGAAATTAAGAAGAAGAATTAAAATATTATCTGCAGTTATCAAGCTTGTTCTGTTGCTTGTGATTTTGATTGCAGTCCCTATATACATTTACTTTTTTCATTATGACCTGATTGAACGCTTCTCAAATATTGAAAACGTGAATGCTTTATTTAGAGAATACCGAGCAGAAAGCGTTCTGTTCTATATAGTTGCACAAATACTCCAGGTAGTCATCTGCATAATACCAGGTCAGTGTCTTCAGTTTGCAGCAGGTTATATTTATGGTTTCTGGATTGGATACTTATTATCCCTCTTAGGAGCAGCTATCGGAACTGTTTTAACATATTATATTGCCCGTGTTCTGGGTCATGACGCGATGCACCTTATATTCGGTGAAGAGAAAATACACCAGATGCTTGACACACTGAACAGCAAAAAAGCTGTTGTTCTGGTATTTCTTATTTTTCTTATACCTGGAGTCCCGAAGGATCTCTGCAATTATGTGGCAGGACTTTCGGAAATGAAACTTAAACGGTTTATGATAGTATCACTTATCGGTCGTTCACCGGGAATGATGGGCAGCCTTCTTATAGGGCTTTCTATCGAAAGCGGTAAATATATCGGTGCCGGAGCTATTGCTGCTGCAGCGGTAATTCTCTTCACGCTGGGAATTATATTCAGAAAAAAAATTACGGCATTTCTGGATAAAGCATATGACAAGCTTATGAAATTATAATGATGGAGGAAACTATGCTTACACTTGATAAAATATATCATGCAGCCTTTGTTCTCAAAAATGTCGCCAGAAAGACTGATCTGATCAAAGCAACCAAGCTTTCGGATACATGTGAGCTTTATCTCAAGACTGAAAATCTGCAGGAGACCGGAAGCTTCAAACTTCGAGGCGCTTATTACAAAATCAGTCAGCTGACCGATGAGGAAAAGGCACGCGGTATCATTGCCTGCAGCGCCGGAAACCATGCTCAAGGTGTTGCTATGGCAGCAGCCCGCAACGGAATAAAAGCGATGATATGTATGCCTGATGGTGCTCCGTTAAGCAAGATCGAAGCAACCAAGCAGATGGGCGCAGAAATATGTCTTGTCAAAGGGGTATATGATGATGCTTATGCGAAAGCAATACAGCTTCAGGAGGAAACCGGTGCCACATTCATTCATCCTTTTGATGATGAGCTTGTGATAGCTGGTCAGGGAACGATAGGACTTGAAATACTTGATGAACTCGAAGATCTTGATGCGGTAGTTGTTCCCATAGGAGGCGGCGGTCTTATTTCAGGCATTGCCTTCGCAATCAAGCACCTTAATCCTGATATAAAGATTTACGGTGTACAGGCGGCCGGTGCCGCCAGCATGTTTGAAAGCCGCAAGGCAGGAGCTCCGGTGATGCTGGATTCGGCGGCAACTTTCGCAGATGGAATTGCGGTAAAGCAGCCGGGAGAGAATACTTTCAGGATTATAGAAGAGTATGTTGATGATATAGTGACAGTAACTGAGGATGAAATCGCTGCATCAATCCTGGCACTCATAGAGAAGCAGAAGGTGATCGCAGAAGGAGCCGGTGCTGTTGCTGTAACAGCTGTTATGTTTGATAAGCTGCCTGTCCGTGGTCAAAAAGTGGCCTGTGTTGTTTCCGGGGGTAATATCGATGTGAATATTCTGAGCCGTGTAATTACCAGAGGTCTGGTGACAAGCGGCAGGAATGTCAATCTGACCATTGCCCTGACAGATAAACCGGGACAGCTGCAGGAAGTCTCAGAAATAATAGCAGGCTGCGGAGGAAATGTAGTGGCAGTGCATCACGACAGAGCAGATGCCAACATGGCGATAACAAGCTGCTTTCTCAAGCTTGCTCTGGAGACCAGAGATCATCAGCAGATACAGGAAATAAAAAAAAGACTTACTGAAGCAGGTTTCAGCCTCGTAACAGAAAGAGTATAAATTATAAAGAACAAATGTTTATTTATTCGTTGACAGCGAACAGACATTCTGATATACTATCAGCATAAACAAGAACAAATGTTTGATAGGGCAGGAAAGTGAGGGCTGTCATGAATACAAGAACGAGAAAGAAATACAGAATCACATCTAAATTCAGATTTATAACTTCAATTGTAATTATGCTGATGCTGGCAGCAGCGGCATTTAATGTTATAACTGGGCTGCATATATCAACAGCACTGACAAAACCTCAGTATACTGATGTTCAGATAGCATATGGTGATACTTTATGGGATATTGCATGTCAGTATAAATCAGATGACACCGATGTGCGCAAGGCAGTATACGATATCTGTAAAGTTAATGGAATCGAAGCCTCAGATCTGGAACCCGGCATGACTATAAAGGTTCCTGAAAATCTTTAGTTGTTTCAGTATACTTCAGTTGCTTTTGAAAATCAGATTGATATACGTAATATATTTACAGTAAATAATATTGTATATAAAGGATAATATAGCAGAAGATTGTATAAAATCGCTTAAATCGAAAATTAAGGCTTCATTTTAAAGCAGCAGATATTAACAGGTCAGATGAATGCATATTAAGAAATAAAAAATACATAATTCCTACTTTTTACAAAGCCATATTCAGATGTAATATCTGAATATGGCTTTGATTTTATGGCTTTAAGCCTGTTTTGCCGGGTTTATCCGGCGAAACGGATAAACCACCCGCTATGCGGGTGCGCGTCGAAGGTTATACCAAAAAATTCCCCAAGCTGATAGAATGAGGTTGTTCAAGCTTCATTGCAATCAGAAAGGAGAATTTTTATGGCCAATAAGGCAAACAGTTTAGCGCATACAAAATGGCTTTGCAAATACCACGTTGTATTCACTCCAAAGTATAGACGAAAAATAATCTATGCGCAATATAGAGAAAGCCTCATAGAAATATTTAAGAGACTCTGTAGATTCAAAGGTGTAGAAATAATAGAAGGACATATGATGTTGGATCATGTCCATTTACTGTTAAGTATTCCACCGAGAATTGCAGTGTCAGATTTCATGGGATATCTCAAAGGAAAAAGTGCATTGATGATGTTTGATAAACATGCGAATTTAAAATACAAGTTTGGGAACAGGCACTTTTGGGCAGAAGGATATTATGTAAGTACAGTTGGGCTAAACGAAGCCACAATAAAGAAGTATATTCAAGAACAAGAAAAGAAAGATATATTGAAAGACAAACTTAGCATTAAAGAATATGAAGATCCGTTTAAGTAATTAAACCCCTTTAGGGGTACTGCCACAGAAGCAATGGCAATGAGGCTTGAACGAAGTAAAAAGCCCGCGCCTTTAGACGCGAGCCGGTAAAACAGGCTTATAGCCTTGGGGCGAACCACCCGTTATACGGGTGGCCCCGATTTAAGGTGATAATTGTGATGTAAAAGATCAAGAGTGATGCATGGATTGAACAAATGTTCTTTGCGTGATATAATAACATAAATAAGCAAAAGCAATGTAGGTATATGGCAAAGTGCTCTAGTATGGGAGGGAGAAGTTTGAATATAATTAAAGCTATAATTGAAAAATTGAAAGTAAAAGACTTATTTGCTATTATTTTTGTTGCAGCTATAGTAATTACCATCCTTCCGGAAGATTTGGTAAACGCACTAAAAATAGAACAGTTCCGTGCTATGTATCAGCAGTATATTAGCTTGTGCATGATAATAATAGGTGCATATTACATAATTGAGATTATCAAATCAATTCGTCGTTGCATAATGAAAAAAATATATACTGAAAAAAGAGTTGCTATAAATTATATGAGAAAGCGAATGAATTCAGATGAAATGCAATTGCTTATTGAAACTTTTTATGATACTAAAAGTAACCGTTTTCGTGGTAGTGGTAGTATAGAACTTCATGATGGCAGAAAGGCGGCCTTAGAGACTGAATATTCCGCGGTCGTAAGACCGCAAATATGGACCAGCGGTACCGCCTGTCCATGACAGGCGTACCGCAAATCCTCAATTGAATACCGCTTACTAAATCGATGGATTTGATGAATA
>JALEQY010000059.1 GCA_022763735.1 Clostridiales bacterium | reverse complement strand
CTCCACTTCGCATGGAGTTTCGCCTCTGTGGAATTCTGACGTCAGGTTTTTTATTTCCTGTAAAGTAAGTTCTCTGGCGGGCACGACTCTGCTGAAGCCCAGCTTTCTGACAAATCCAGCCGCCTGTCCGTTGTATATCGTACCCTGGGTAGAAAAGTGCATCCTCATATCCGGCAGGTATTTCCTGATGAGGCGGGCAAGTCCCATATCCTGCAGAATCACTGCATCTGCGCCCGCTCCATAGAGAAAACTGATGTATGAAAATGCCTTCTCCAGTTCACTATCTTTAATGAGGGTATTCAGGGTGATGTACACCTTGACGTTTCTTTCGTGAGCGTATTTTATGGCATCACGCATGTCATCATATGTGAAATTTTCAGCCTTGATGCGTGCGTTAAAAAGCGGTCCGCCCATGTATACTGCGTCTGCTCCGTTCTGCACTGCCGCTTCAAGCTGCTGCCGGCCTCCGACTGGTGCGAGAAGTTCAGGGATATGTCTTCGGGTCATTGCTCTGTCACCTTTCTGTTTGCTTACTTACCTACCATAGTATATAATAAAATGGTATCGGAGGAAATAGTATGGATAAATTTAAAAATATGTTAAAAGACCATGCATTTATGAAGGGAAGCTTCTTCATTGTGTTCAATGCGGTTCTTTTGTATGTGATATATTTCATTCTCAAAAATATCGGACCGATTGCCTCGTGGATCGTCGGCTGTCTGGATGTGCTGGTTGATGCTTTCTGGCCGCTGATTCTGGGACTGATTCTGGCATACCTGCTGAACCCGCTTTCGGAGCTGATTGATTCAAAGGTCGTATGCAGGCTGATCAGGCTTCCTGATGATCCGGTGAAGGCTGAAAAGCGAAAAAACCTTGCTCATTTCATAAGTGTCGTACTCACTTATATTCTGGTTATCGCCGCTGTCCTGGCAATAATTTACGGATTTGCAGTTATGATCATCGGCAAGGTGGTGTTCCGTGATCTTTCCACACTGGTACAGGATCTGCTCTATGGCATCGTACAGTATGAAGATACTTTCAGAAGCTGGATAGCAAATGTTGCCGCCAACCTGCCTGACGGCGCTCTGTCAGACAAGCTGGGTGAGGTGGCCAACGTTGTAATGCACTGGATATCGGAAAACATCAATGCTTCTTCGGTCATTACTTTCTTCAGCAGCATAGGCGGCAGTGTTGTCAACGTACTTATCGGTATCATCATAAGCATCTATCTGATGAAGGACAAGCAGTTCTTCCTGGGACTGTGGAGGAAGTTTCTCCACCTTGTTATGCCGCAGAAAGGAAACGCTGTCCTGACCGAAACTCTCAGCGAGGTAAATGATGTACTGTCTAAATTTATCAGGGGAGCTCTGCTGGATGCTCTCATAGTTGCCATATTGTCTTCTATCGGTCTTACAATACTGGGGCTTGAGGCTTCTGTTTTCATCGGAGTCTTCGCCGGTATATGCAATGTGATTCCTTACTTCGGTCCTGTTATGGGTATGATCCCTGCTTTTCTGATGGGTCTCTGCACCGACGGGCTGCTGACGGGTATAATTGCTGCCGCAATTCTTGTGGCTGTACAGCAGATCGACTCCAATATCATTTATCCTAAGATAGTAGGCAGTTCTACGGGGCTGCATCCTCTGATGGTTCTGCTGGCGGTCAGTGTATTCGGTTATTTCTTCGGTATTATCGGAATGCTGCTGGCGGTTCCTCTGGCAGGAATCATCCAGGTATTCGTAGTGAAATGGGCTGAAAGCAAAGAAAGAAAAAACAGCTCCGAAGCTCCTGAAACTTCTGATGAGTCTTCCGGAGCCGAAGCTGATGAATGATTCTGATGGTTATTTATGATACTCTTTTAAATTGTTCCAGTTCCGCAAGCTCTCTGATTTTGTTTTTCTCCTGAGCTGTCGGATTCCTTGGCACTGCAATCTGCACTGTCACATACTCGTCACCCCGAACTGACGGGTTCTTCATGGATTGTATACCTTTGTTCTTTATCCTTATCCTGCTTCCGGACTGGGTGCCTGCGGGTATTCTGCATTTTACCTTGCCGTAAAGTGTACCGAATATGGCATCGCCGCCCAGCACGGCTGTAGTATACGGTATTTCCTCAGTCGTGTAAACGTCCATGCCTTTTCTCTCATATCCCTGCTTCGGCGTTATGTGGACTCTGATATACATATCTCCTGAAGGCATTCCGCTGCTTCCCGGGTGGCCGTTGCCTCTGAGACGCACACTCTGTCCTTCGTCAATGCCTGCCGGGATTTTCACTTCGAGAGGTTTCTTCTGGTTTCCTTCGAAATATATTTTCTTCGTGCATCCGAAAGCCGCTTCATCGAAGGATATGGTCATCTCAGTCTCTATGTCGGCACCCTTGTTTCCGCCGGTATGTGCACCTTTCCCAAAGCCGCCAAAAAAGTCACCGAAAATATCCCCCAGATCGTCGCTGCTGAAATGGTATTCTCTGTACTGGCTGCCGTTTCCTGTGGTGCCGAAATCGTACCAGCCGCTACCGTAGCTCTGCTGAGCTCCCTGCGGGCCGTAAGCGCCCTGTCCTGCCATAGTTTCATCGAAAGCTGCATGGCCGAATCGGTCATAAAGCTTTCTTTTTTCAGGATCCTTCAGGATGTCATAGGCTTCGGACAGTTCCTTGAACTTCTCTTCGGCACGTTTATCGCCGGGGTTGGCATCCGGGTGATACTTCTTGGCCAGCTTGCGGTATGCTGATTTTATTTCTTTATCTGTGGCGTTCTTTTTTATCCCCAGAACGTCATAGCAATCTCGTTTTGTCATTTTCTCACCCCCTGAAAAGGAAAAAGGGGACGTCTGTTCCCCAGCGCATCCCCGTCATTTCCTTAATACTTTATTCTCTCTTTTTCCCTTTTACCCTTCGATTGCGATGTATCTACTTTCTTCCACTTCGGGTTTCGCTTCCTTCTTCGGTACGAAGACCTTCAGGATGCCGTCTTCGAATTTAGCTTTGATGTCTGTCTGATCAACGACGTCGCCTACATAGAAGCTTCTGCTGCAGTTGCCGTAGAATCTTTCTCTTCTGATGTATTTGCCGTTGTCATCCTTCTCGTCACTTTCTGCGTTTCTCGAAGCGCTGATTGTGAGGTTGCCGTCCTTGAGTTCTGCTTTCACATCTTCTTTCTTGTATCCAGGAAGGTCGATGTGGAGTTCATAGCCTTCGTCTTTTTCCTTGACGTCAGTACGCATTACTGATGTTGCCGGGCTTGTGCACTTCACTGCTCTTCTCTCTGGTCTTGTGAAATCTCCAAAGAATTCATCGAATAAGTTTTCTCCTAAAAAGTTTGTCATTAACATATCATTTACCTCCATTCCCTATATCCGGCTGTCTGCCGGGGTTACTTTCTTTTGTTTTCCTTTTGATGAGTTTATTATAGCGCTTTTGTTAGCACTCGTCAATAGTGAGTGCTAATATTTTTTGAAAATTTTTTGCTCTTTATGGGTGATATGGGGTTTTGGTAGTTTTAAAACGGATGGTATGGGTTTTCGGGCAGCTTTATGCCTGGGAGTAAGCTGGTATGTCGAGCTGCTGAACCGGGAAAGCGGATTATGAGTGTTATATAAGGAGGTGTGCTTCGGACGTGCTGAGAATTTACGAAATCCAGCTCTTTTGTATGCTATTTCGTAAAGGCACATGGTATTATGTCAACCTATGTGTGCTTTGGCTCTTTTTTTCGACTGGATTCAGCTTACTTCAGCTGAGCCGGCCGCTAAACGCCCTGTATTTACTCCCATTATTTTACATTCTTGTCGAGTCGTGTGCTCTTTACGTGCCTTTTTAAACTTTTATTTTCGAAATACACACCTGAAATGACCGATTTCGTAAATTCTCGAGATATTATTGTAAACCTGCAGTTAACGGCACTACTTATCATAGTATTCTTTCAACATAATCAATGCTGACACAATTATTACTGCAGCCATAGAGATACAAACAGGTCTGAGCATATAGCTCGGGAAGCTGTCGAGATCTGCATTCATCAGTTCTAAAATCAGCATGACAACGTTCGCCATTAAAATGGCGGATACTGTAAGCAGACAGCTCTTAATGGAGAATTCTTTCTTGCGTTTATATATTAAAACAGGTATTACAATGGCTAAAGCATAATGTATTCCATGAAAAGCCAGTTCAAATATAATTAATAGAAATTGAATCAACCAGTTACCCGCTCCAACCGGGTTTCTCAGACAATCAATATATTCAAATACATTCATAAGAACTATATTTAGTGTTGGGATGATCCAGATTATATGAAGTCGCTTTTCTTTTTTCTCAATTCTCATGATGGATTTCATGGACAAAATACCCCCTCATAATAATAAAAACTATCTGTGATTTACTGTTCAGCGAATAATAGAATCCGCAAAACCCGTAATCCCCGCTGTCCTGTGAGAGTGCATCGGCTTCAAATGCAAAAATATTTTTCTGTATCGATATCTTTTCAATTTCTGCAGATTCCAGGAAATTGAGTATGTCTTTATCATCCACCACATCAGCGATATAAATCTCATCTTCCTTTTCATATTTGAATTTTCTTCCGCACATCCTGGTTATTGCCCTTAATATATGATATAAAAAAGGGCTTATCGCATCAGAATAACCTGGTACGACAGCCCCATAGACTTACTATATTATATATTGCCGACTCTACTCTTCCCACGCTTTGGCAACTGCGTCTGCTACAATATCAGCTGCTCCAGGGTAAAAGGCACT
>JALEQY010000049.1 GCA_022763735.1 Clostridiales bacterium | reverse complement strand
TTCCTGACTGCAAAAATGGACGTACAGCTTCACGGACCTTCTGTCTGCGCCAGAGTACATCAGCAGTCACCTGAGGATTTCATAATTCATGTAGCTAAACTAGCAAGACTGGGCACGGGATTCCCTGCGATCTATAACGATGAAGTGGCAATCAAGATGATGCTCCTTTCCGGAGGCAGTATGGAGGAAGCACGCAACTATCAGATGGTCGGATGTGTAGAACCTTTCATCGGCGGAAAAATGGCAAAATGGTCCGACGGAGGTCACTACAATTTCGCATCAGCAATGGAATTTGTACTGACAAACGGCCGAAGCATCATCAACGACAACAAACTTCTGGGGCTTGAAACGGGAAATCCTGAGGATATGACTTTTGATGAGATAAAAGACGCAGTAAAAAAACAGCTTGAATACATGATTAAGGCGATTAGCATATGTGCAAATGTGAACGAAAAGGTATGTGCTGAGCTTACGCCTTACCCATTCGTATCCACTTTACTTGACGGAACCTACAGAACAGGCAGAGATCTCACTAGAGGCGGTGTGAAATACACCATCGGCCCCGCTCTTATCGGTACAGGAATTGCTGATCTGGTAAATTCACTTTCGGCAATAAGAAAACACATATTTGAAGACAAGTCAATCACAATGCACCAGCTCATAGATGCTATTATGAATAATTTTGAAGGGTTTGAAGATATGCGTCTCATGCTGCAGAACAACACCCCAATGTACGGCAATGATATTGAAGAGGTAGACAGACTTGCAGGTGAAATGACTGATTTTGCTCATGAAGTTATATCTTCATGCAGATCCTGGAGAGGACCGGCATTCATTTCAGGACTCTATCCGGTCTCCTCGCATGTCCCTCACGGTCTTGTTGTAGGAGCGCTGCCTTATGGCAGACTCGCAGGGAAAGCACTGGCAGACGGCTGTTCTCCAAACGGAGGCACAGATCATGACGGACCTACAGCAGTACTCAAATCAGTTTCCAAGGTAAACCACGAGGTCCACACTTCAGGCACTCTGCTTAATATGCGACTCGACCCTTCAAGCGTGGAAGGCGATCTGGGTCTCCAGAGGATATCTCAAATCATAAGAACCTTTGTAGATCTGAATATATACCACATTCAGTTCAATGTGGTAAGCAGCGAAGTCCTCAGATGCGCTCAGGAAAATCCTGAAGAATATAAATCACTGATAGTCCGTGTTGCAGGATACAGTGCATACTTCACAGAACTCTGCAGAGAAATGCAGGATGATATAATCAACAGGACCATTCACACTGCATAAAGCACTACACAGGAGACATGTATGAACACAAATACTATTTCAGGCACAATTTTTAACACACAGAAGTTTTCAATACATGACGGGATAGGCATAAGAACGCTCATATTCATGAAAGGCTGCCCCCTCCGATGCCTCTGGTGCAGCAACCCTGAATCTCAGAATCCGGGTATTCAGATCATGGATGTAAAATCAAACTGCATAAAATGTGGCAAATGTGCCGTTTTGTGTGATGCCAGAGCTATCGATAGTAATACTCTTAATATTGACAGAAAGCTCTGTCGAATCTGTGGAAGATGTGCAGCCTCGTGCTTTGCTAATGCGAAAAAAATTACTGGAAGAACAGTATCCATCAACGATGCCATGGATATAATCGAAAAGGACATGATTTTCTATCAGAATTCAGGAGGAGGAGTCACAGTAGGGGGAGGCGAGCCGGTAATGCAGGCTGGCTTCGTCTCAGCTCTACTTAAAGAGTGTAAAGGGGTCAACATAAATACAGCTGTAGAAACCTGCGGCTTCGGCACCTGGAAAAGTCTGCACAGCATCCTTGAATATACGGATCAGGTTTTCTATGATCTGAAAGCTATGGATCCTTCATTGCATATGAAGCTGACAGGCGTAGACAATCACGTGATACTGGACAATGCTGCAAAAGCTGCCAGGCTCGGCAAAAAAATGACTTTCAGAATTCCCCTGGTTCCTAACTGTAATGACTCACGTAGCAACATTACAGAAACGGGTAGTTTTATACAGGAACTTTCACAGATCAACAGAAATATTTCCGTGGAACTGCTGGCGTACCACGATCTGGGAAAAGATAAATACAGATGGCTTGATATGAATTACGCCCTGCATGGTACCGGCAAACCTGATGCTGCTTCCCTACAGGAGTGCAAAAATATTCTGCTGGCTATGGAGCTGAATGTAATCTGATGAGAGTGGTACATATGATAATAAAATGAAGACCGGATTCATCAATGTCATTAAGTTAAGATGACATGTTATGTCAGCAATGAGAAATACGGCACATTCACATGATGAACAATCATGCGGATGTGCCATTTTCGTATGGACGTTAATATAAGAGATTTTTCGCGAACGCAAAACACAGCATGCAATCGATACATGCTTAAATCTAGCGTATATTTACTGCGTCTTTAAGCCCGTCTACAATGGGGTTATCCCGAATTACATCCCAAGGGCAAAAAAACACTTCAGGATTAATGCGAAAGAAGACAGATTATGATAATCTGTAAGCGAAGCTGATCACAGAACTAAATAGCCTTTCGCGGTTTCGTTGTCGGTCGGGGCGGATCGGAACGATATTCCTGGCTATCTGTGCTTCAACATCAGGTGGAGATATATCACCTCGAAGAAACATCCTGCAAATATGTACTGCTCTGTTGAAATTGGCTTTATAGCTATATTTCCGATTCTTCGTCTTAACGATCACATGGGTGGTGATCAGTTCGAAGAAATTGTACATGATCAGTCTTGCAGCGATCTCGTGGCGGATATACTCCGCTTTTTTTGAGTGGAAATACAGAAGGCCGATTGTGTACTTCAGCGCCCGGAACGAAGTTTCAATGCCCCATCTCATCGCGTAAAGGCTCTTTATTTCCGGTGAAGGAAATTCATCTGCTGGCAGATTCGTGATGATGGCTTCATAGCTATCTTCAGAAATTGGGAACCTCACAATTCTGAAGGATAATGGATACCACTTCGTTGGTTCAGCCTTACGGTTTCGAGCAGGCAGGTAGTCGAACGTTGCCGTTGGCGGGATGAAACGATAGTGATTCCGATCATGTAAAAGTTCCTTCACTGCTTTCGTCTGTTTTCGTGTAAGATTCAGATTTATCCCGACATCGAAGCAGTCCTCATCTGGCAGATCCAAGCCCCTTAGCATGCCGCTGGAGCCGACGTCCTTGACTCTGATCAGGAAGTACCAGCCTTTTTCGATCACATGGGCAAAGCTGTTGAACGACTCGTAATTCCTGTCTGCCATAACAAGAGCTTTGTCTATTCGGGATCTGTCTACCATCTCAACAAAAGCGGAATTTTCATTCATTTCCCGATAGTTCTGTACGATCTCATCTACATATGTCCTCTGAAGAAGATCATACATCGCGTTCAAGTGCATCATATTGTGCGGAGTCTGACCTTCCTTAGAAACACATAGGGTCTTCTCATTCGACAGGTCCGTAGGTATGTGTATATCTGATCCATCGATAGCCAGCAATCTCATACCATGAAGTGTTTTGGGTGATTGTGCAGCTTCTGTAGCCTGAACAAAGGAATGGAACAGAGCATCGAACACGCCTGTGTTCAGCTTGCTGCGCTGCTGCACGAATGCTGCAGGCGAAGGAGTTTCTTTGGATTTTGGAAATATTGAAAGCAACTCATTCCCGACAGATTGACCCTCCATATGCAGCATCGTAGTGACCAACACGTTCAGTGGCAACTTTCTTGTTCGTGAAAAATCCCGACTCGGATCTTTCGCACATTCAGAAACATCCAGTGAATCGATTTCACGCTGGAGTATTTCCCTTAAGATTTTCGGTTTCAATTGTGCACCTCCTTGTAATGAATGTTGATACCTCATTACAAGGGCCGCTTTTACTGGCTCCGATCTATGGCCAGTAAAAGCGGCCGCACAATTTAATCTCCTTGTCAATACTTTTTCGTAAAAAATACCCCCTCATCATTGCTGATGAGAGAGCATTTTATTCGTCATCTTAACTTAATGACATTGCCGGATTCATGGTCTTCATTTTATTATACTTCGTATTGTTTCACGCATTATTCCGATATCATCTATCTGATTTATCTCACGTTTGATGGCGGAAGCTCCGTGCATTCCTCTGACGTACCAGCCGACATGCTTTCGCATTTCCCTGACGGCGATACGCTCACCCTTATCCTCGGCCACCATATCAAGATGGCGTATAAGCATCAGAATCCTTTCTCCCTTAGATGGAGCCGGCGGTTTATCCTCACCTTTCCATAAAGCCTGCGCATCTCTGAAAATCCACGGATTTCCCAGAGCACCCCGGGCTATCATCACTCCGTCGCAGCCGGTCTGCTCCATCATTGCCACAGCATCTTCGCCTGTATTCACATCGCCGTTTCCGATAACAGGAATCCTGACAGATTTCTTAACATCCGCAATAACCTGCCAGTCGGCTTTCCCATCATAATACTGTTCACGGGTACGGCCATGCACAGTGACAGCAGCTGCCCCTGCAGCCTCCAGCGCCCTGGCAGTCTCCACCGCCAGATTTTCTCCCTGTGCAAAGCCCATTCTGATTTTGGCAGTCACAGGTTTGCCGGCAGCCTTTACCATGGCTGCCACAACGTCAAACAGTAACTCCGGCTTTTTGAGAAGAGCCGAACCTTCACCGTTCTTTACAATCTTTGGTACCGGACACCCCACGTTCAGATCCAGAAGAACGTTCTCCCGCTCCCGAAGTTCCTTTGCAGCAAACTCCATTATCTCCGGCTCGCTGCCGAACAGCTGGAATGCCACAGGGCCTTCATTTTCACCTATAGCAAGCAGACTGCCTGTTTTCCTGTCTCCGTACCAGAGTCCCTTGCCGCTGACCATTTCCGTATACACTAGCGAAGCACCCTGCTCAGCGCAGAGGGTCCTCATGGATTTATCGGTTATACCTGCCAGCGGAGCGAGAACAAAAGGGTTTTTTAACTCAATGTTCCTTATTTTCATCTGAATCGTGTTTCTTCACTTTCTTGTTTTTTCTGTAGATAAGTTCGAGACCTTCCAGAGTAAGCATCTTGTCAACATGGTCGATACAATCTATGCCCGAATCGATCATGGATGCCAGGCCTCCTGTGGCAATGACTTTGACTTCCTTATTGCTGCCTGAGTACTCCTGAAGTTCTTTTTTCATCTTTCTCACTATATAGTCAACCATTCCCATATGGCCGTACACAAGACCTGACTGCATACTGTTGATGGTGTTTCTGCAGATAACATGTCCCGGTTCCTCCAGCTCGACTTTAGGGAGTTTGGCAGTTTTCTCACAAAGCGCTTCTGAAGATATCTTCAGTCCCGGTGCGATGGTTCCTCCGATATATTCCGCTTTCTCGGAAATGGCACAGAAAGTCGTTGCTGTACCGAAATCTATGATGATGAGCGGTCCGCCGTATTTAGCGTGGGCTGCCACAGCGTTTACTATTCTGTCTGAGCCGACCTGCTTCGGGTTATCATACTTCACTACAAGCCCGGTCTTTATTCCCGGTCCTATCACGATCGCCTTCTTGTTGAAATATTTCACGGAAAGGTGCTGCAGTGTATAGAGCACTGACGGCACGACCGTCGATATTATTACATCTTTTACCTCATCCTTATCGAGTCCTTCATACTCAAAAAGCTGCCCGATTATCATACCGTATTCATCGGCACTTTTGCCGTTATCGGTTTCAAGTCTCCAGTTGGTGATCATTTTGCCGTCTCTGAATACGCCTAGTACTATGTTGGTGTTTCCTACATCAAATGCCAGTAGCATGGTTCTGCCTCCGCTCTGCAATTTTTTTTAAATGTTAAAGGCGGTTTATAATAAACCGCCTCTATTGTAACACAAATATATCAATATCCAAAATACTTTTATTTATTTAAGAGTTACGAGAACATCTCCTGCATTAACTGAAGCCCCTTTGGCTGCAGGTACAGTATCAACGGTTCCTGCTGCAGGTGCCATGATTTCGTTTTCCATCTTCATGGCTTCGAGAATTACGAGAACATCTCCCTGATTTACAGCCTGACCCGGGGTCACCTTGACGTCAAGAACTGTTCCAGGCATTGGAGCTGTTACGGTGTTTGCTCCGCCTGCTGCAGGTGCTGCAGGGGCTGGAGCTGGTGCCGGTGCCGCAGGGGCTGGTGCCGGAGCTGGAGCTGCCGCAGGGGCAGGAGCTGCAGGTACTGCCGCACCGCCGCCAACTTCTTCAACTTCAACTGCATAAGTTGTTCCGTTAACAGTAATGTTATATTTTTTCATCTCTCTCATTTCCTTTCGATAGTTTTTCGATTTTCCGATTCAGATAAACTAGAATTTCCTGCTTTCGATGCAGTCTTCCTTAGCTGCCAGAGACCACGGAGTTGTTTCTCCCGATATTCTGCTGATCTTCCTGACAACGAGGTTTCCTGTTCCGCCGCTGCTCTGATATGCTGCCACAGCTGCTGCAATAACTGCAGCTATTACGGCATCATCAGTGCCTGCAGCCGGTGCTACCGGTGCTGCGGCAGCTGAGGGTGTGGCGGCGGCTTCTGCCTTTGCCGGCGCCTTATCTCCTTTCCCGGAAGCAATCTTCATAGCCTTGCCCATTATTGCCACAAATCCCCATAACAGAACGAGAACCACTACAGTAATTCCCATTCCCATTATCAGCGTAATGGTGGAGCCTAGCATTTTATCTCCGAAGCTCAGGGATTCAAACAATTCAGGATTTGCGAATTTCTCCATTAAGCTCATTATGCCACCTCCTATAATGGAATGTTACCGTGCTTCTTTGCAGGTAATGATTCTCTCTTTGTGCTTAACATATCCAGTGCGCTGATGATTCTCTGTCTTGAAGTGGCAGGTTCGATAATGTCATCTACATAGCCGAGCTCTGCAGCAACATATGGATTGTTGAATTTTTCCTCATATTCAGCGATTTTCTCTGCTCTTACAGCGTCAGGATCATCAGCTGCTTTAATCTCTTTCTTGACGGATGAAATGATGTTTACCGCACCTGAAGCTCCCATCACTGCGATCTGGGCTGATGGCCATGCCATTACCATATCGGAACCCAGTTCCTTGTTGCACATACCTATGTAAGCGCCACCGTATGCCTTTCTCAGGATCAGCGTTACCTTAGGCACTGTGGCTTCACAGTAAGCATAAAGCATCTTTGCTCCGTGTCTGATTATTCCGCCGTACTCCTGTCCTGTGCCAGGAAGGAATCCCGGAACGTCTTCTATTGTGAGAAGAGGGATATTGAACGCATCGCATCTTCTGATGAATCTTGCTGCTTTATCGGAAGCATCTATATCGAGACATCCTGCACCTACAGCCGGCTGGTTGGCGATAACACCGACTGTCGCTCCGTCAAGTCTTATGTAGCATGTAATCATGTTCTTCGCATAATGAGGCATTACATCAAATATCCTGCCGTCATCAGCAATCCTGGTAATAACATCATACATATTATACGCTTTATTCGGATTGTCAGGAATGATGTCATTGAGTTCAGGAATGAGTCTGTTCACATCATCTGTGCAGTCATATACAGGTGCTGTTTCCATATTGTTTGAAGGGAGGTAGCTCAGCAGTTCTCTGACCATCTTCAGAGTTTCTTCATCATTTGATCCTATAAAGTGAGCAACACCGCTGATGGTATTATGAGTCATGGCACCACCCAGCTGTTCAGCTGTAACCACTTCTCCTGTAACAGTTTTTATTACTTCAGGACCTGTGATGAACATCTGACTTGTCTTGTCAACCATGAAAACATAGTCTGTGATTGCCGGTGAATAAACCGCACCGCCTGCACAAGGTCCCATTATTACAGATATCTGCGGGATTACACCTGATGATATCGTATTGTTGTGGAATATCTTTCCAAAGCCGGAAAGTGCTGCAACGCCTTCTTCCACTCTGGCACCGCCGGAATCCTGCAGTCCTACGATAGGAGCACCCATCTTGAGTGCCATGCCCTGAACCTTCACGATCTTTTCAGCATGGTATTCTCCCAGAGAACCGCCGCTTACAGTAAAGTCCTGCGCAAAAGCAAATACGAGTCTGCCGTCGATCTGTCCATAGCCTGTTACAACACCGTCGCTTGGTAAATCTTTTTCGTTCATACCGAAGTTCTGGCATCTGTGTTTTACGAAAACATCGATTTCAACAAAGCTGTCCTTGTCAAAAAGAATTTCAAGTCTTTCTCTGGCAGTGAGCTTGCCCTTGGCATGCTGTGCATCAATTCTTTTCTGTCCTCCGCCTTGCGCTAATCGTTCTTTCTTTTCGCGGAGTTGTTCAAGCTTATTCATTTATGCTTCCTCCTTATAGTATTTTGGATATATTGTTAAATTAATATCAGTATTCAGGATACCACTCTCACTATAACTTATATGTCTGAATTTTGCAACTTGTTTTTCCTTGTATACATTATTCATCGAGCCCTCTTTCCATTGAATCGACTTATTTTCAGGGTTTAGAGCGAACATTCTATTTTTGCCCTGCCGATGATCATATCTTCACGTCCAGATCATTACGGCGTATCCTGAACAGATTGGCATATTCGCGGATCATTTTATTCAGCTTGTTTATATTCAGAGGCTTGGCGATATGCGCATCCATTCCGGCATCCAGACACTTCTGGATATCATCCGCGAAAGCATTTGCCGTCATTGCTATTATCGGTATTATCTCAGCATCAGGGTGACCGCATGATCTTATTTTACCGGTAGCTTCATAACCGTCCATGACAGGCATCTGTATATCCATAAGTATTATATGTATATCTCCAGGCGATGAGGCTTCAAATTTTTCAAATGCTTCTCTGCCGTTAACTGCAGTTATGCAGCGGGCTCCGTACATTTCCAGCAGGTCCAGTATTATTTCCACATTCATAGGTGTATCTTCAGCTATAAGGATATTGATTCCCTCCAGCGAGTCACTGCTACCGCTATTATCCTCCTGCCTGATTTCCGGATCCTGTCCGCACTTCAGATGAAGATTGACTGTAAACACCGAGCCCTGCCCGAGCCTGCTTTCTGCATATATGCTGCCGCCCATAAGGTCAACAAGGCTTCTTGTTATAGACATGCCCAGACCTGTTCCCTGAATGCCGCTGACAGTGCTGTTTCTCTCTCTTGAAAATGGATCAAATATTTTATCTAAATATTCTTCACTGATACCTATGCCTGTATCACTGACTCTGAAACACAGTCCTGCGAAATTATCAGTGAGTTTCTCTGTTTCACCTACGCTAAGCTCGATATTCCCGCCGTCAGGAGTGTATTTGACAGCATTCGTAAGCAGATTCAGAAGAATCTGCCTTATTCTGGCGCTGTCCCCTATATATATATCCTGTGTGATTTCATCTGATGATATAACGAATATCTGTTTCCTGGCCATTACCTGAGGCTGTATTACCGTATTCACTTCCTCCAGCACCTCAGTCAGACTGAAGACATTTTCATTCAGCGTCATTTTGCCGTTCTCTATCCTGCTCATGTCCAGTATATCATTTATCAAGCTCTGCATATGCTGTCCGGATGCAGTTATCTTCGTTATATAGTCGCGCACTTTGGACGGATTGTCAGCATTTCTTTCCAGAAGTCCGGCAAACCCGATAATAGCATTCATCGGTGTCCGTATGTCATGAGACATATTGGCGAGAAAATCACTTTTAGCCTGAGTGGCGCTTCTTGCCAGATCAAGGGCCTGCTCCAGCTGGCTTCGGCTCCTCAACTCTTCTGTCTGATCTGTCATGACAAGCAGCAGTTTTTCCTGCCCGTCTACAGTCGTGTAATACAATGTCTCATTGTACCATCGCACCTCTCCTGTGTTAATGTTGAGGCGCTGATGCGACTGATGCAGCGTTTCATTGAGAGGTAGACTCTCCAGTTCTTTTCTGAGTTCATCCCAGTCATATCCCGGAATCTCCTGGTTCAGCCTGTGAATGTCACTGTAGAGTTCATCCTCCGGTATGCCCAGCAGACTCTCCATGTTCGGACTTATATATTCGACGGAATAGTTTTCATCGGCAGATATCATCACAAATATCTCGGAAGTATTATTGACAAGCATATTGAACATCTGATTTCTGTATCTGAGTTCCTCATCCTTTTCCTTTATCTTGCTCCGGCTGTGCTGCATAATACAGTATACCGCCACCATTATCAGCATGACAAATATGAAGCCGATTATCAGAATAGTAAACCACTGAACCTGATTAATACTGTAGTTCACTTCACTTACAGGAGTTATACCCAGCAGAATCCAGTCCTGAAACCCTGTAGGCTCATATACTAAATAATACTTTATGCCTTTGAGGCTGTATCTGGCAGTCCCGCTCTTTCCCCTGCTGAGATCACTTTTTATCTGACTCATTCCAGTATTTTCGAACCGGGCATTTTTTTCAAGATATCTGAAATAATTATATGGATGATCAGTCTGGGAATTCACCGAAAAAATCACACGTCCATCGGGATATACGATCTGACAGTTTGCAGTATTATCAAAAGCGGTAATGCTGATGATATCTTCCATCCGCTTTTTCTCATATCCGACAGCTATCGCTGAATACGTGAAGCCTTTATACTCGCCCCTCTCAACAGGAATGGCAAAAACCGTAAAAGGTTCACGGGAAGGAAATGTAGCATCGATAACAACATTCTTACGGTCTCTCACCAGTGTCACGAATCCGCTGTCAAAATTGAGATATCCGTACCTGCCCTGCGGGTTGATGCATCCGCCATCTGAATCCAGGAAATAAAACTCTGTAAATCCCCACTTGGCTTTCCCTCTATCTATGTATCCGGCCACATTGTCCTCATTGCCGCCGGCAAGCTGCTCTCTTATATAAGGATCCCAGTCGCTGAGAAGATTCCAGTTTCTGGATACCAGAGTTGCAAAGGTTTCATTGACCTGACCGTACAGCTCCTGCAGATGCACTGAGCTCTCCTTGTAAATGCTCCGCTGGACCAGGTGTACGTAAATCATGCACGCACTTAATATAAGTGCGATACATATGGCTGCAGCAATTCCGTTTTTTCTGTTTATCACAGCAGAATCCCCCTTTCCGCCAAACTCCTCATTCACTGGAGAGTGATATATCCAGACGGCTCCTCTATTCCGTTTCCCTCTCTGATATATCCTGTCCAGGCATCCCTCACATACTCATCCTGAAGTTGAAATACTCCGGTGCCATCATTTCCGAAAACCTCGTGTGCCATCTGCAGATAGTATTTCTGATTATCTATGTAGGCAACAGTATAAACTTCCTTCTCATTCAGAGCACCGCGGTTTGTCACAATATCTTCAGCCTCAAACTCTCTGTTTCCTGTTTCCTTCACTTTAACAGATATTCCGCTGAATACAGGAAGGCATGCCTTATTAAGCGGCTTCAGACCATCCTCATATCCTGATACTGCAGCTTTCACAAGTTTCCTGAGTTCTCCGCCGGTCATCTCTCCCAAATACGAACGGCAATCATTCGGCATTATCATATACCCCAGCATTTTTTCACTGTATCCTGTATCAATAACAGGCCCGGTAAAGTTATAGTATGGTGAAATCAGGACATCAGCATCAAGCATCTGACGCAGAGAGTTGGCAATCGCCGATGAAGCAGGATTTCCTCCCTGCGGACTGAAAACATACTCAAAAGCCTCATCAAAAGATGCTGCTTCAGTATCGTCCTGCCGGTCTTCGCCCCTGATCTGACGATTGAATTCCTCGTATGCCGCCCCCGCATTATACTCCCCGGTTATCATTTTCTGGACAACATCTCTGGAAGCTTCAAAAAATTCATTCGAAGCCAGTCTTATATACAGATGATTTGCCCTGATATACGGAACGAGATTATCCAGCACTTCAGAAAGCTCAAGATCCACATCCTTGACATATGGAATAACATCATGCTTTTCTGCCAGAGCATTCTGACCCTCTTCAGAAATCATCAGTTTCAGTATCGATGCCGCCAGCTCCCTGCGTTCAGGGTCCTTCTCAAGATCCTTGTTCAGAGCAACATGAAACGAAGGATATGTCAGAAGCCAGCTTTCACCGTCCTTCCCGAAATATGGAAGCATAACACAGTCCACACCATTACTGTCATCATCATAATCTATCGCAATTTCTCCGGTACCGCGTATCATAGCAGCTTCTCCCTGGCGGAACATCTCATAGACCTCATCATAACCGGTCTGTGCATCTTCATATGTCAGTCCTGTATCCGCTATAAACTTTTCCATATTCCTGAATACTCCAGGCCAAACTTTATCGTCAAGATCTTTATCTGTCACATCAGGGCTCTCGTAGGATGCTCTCCACATCTTACCTTTAAAAGAGAGCAGTTCCGGAATAGACACTCCCTGAAGAAGTTCCATGCATGTATAATCATAGGTGAAATCAGATATAAATCCACGTATTCCATATTTCTCAAACTGGCGGCACGCCGACACGAAACTGTCGTAGTCCGTCGGCAGAGGGATACCATACCTGTCAAAAAGTGCTCTGTTGGCTATTATTCCATCCACTTCCCCACACAAAGGCAGCCAGTTCACAGTTCCGTCGCTGTTTCTGTAATCATCCAGATATGTATCATAAAACGATGCCGCAGCCTCGGTTCCCGACAGATCCATCAGCTGATCCTGCAGCCCCTTGGCATCATGCAGAGAAAACCTTCGGTTTGTGATTATATCCGGAAGTCTGCCGTTATCCTTGAGGAACTGATAGAAGTCAAGATCATTATTACCCACTGCAAACTGAATATCATCATCCGGAAAATGAGACTGGATATATGGCGCATAATTATCCAGCAGTCTGCTGTCCCATAAGTATACCGTTATATTGTCCTGTCTGTTACTGTTAAATCCAAAAGTACACGCTGCCGATAAAAGTACTGAAAACACCGCCATGACCGGCAGCAGCACAAAGCATATTCTGCCTTTCATAATAGTCCTCCTGTCTATGCAGGGTTAAATTCTGTCCGTATCGTTCTATTTATATTCCATACTGCAGTTCTGGTCCACAATCTCAACCCACGAATTCCCCGGCGTAAGTCTGAATTCATTGCCTTCTGTGTCGATAAACACTGTCCTTGAATCCAGGTCTTCTCTGGACCACGTTCCCTTTACAGCAGTTCCATTTGTAAAGAGCACTGCATCTCCTCCGGCACACATATCTATCTGCAGACGTCCTTTGTCATCCAGTACGCTGCTGGTCACCTTCTGAACAAGGATGTTATATGCCGTCAGAGGTTCTCCGGTTTCTTTGTCAATATGTTCACTGCCTGAAAGAAACCGTGTGTACTTATTTGTTTCGGAATCATATCTGAAAGAATAACTTATAGCAGAATACGTGAAAGATATCTCTGCTGCCGCTTCTCCTTCATTCTGCTGTCCGCCGCTGAGGAAAGCAAATGGTCTGATTTCCTGTTTCTCGCTCCACCAGCCGCTCTGGTCAATCTTGTTCTTTACTTCCTCCCATTTGATATATGAATTATGCGGGGCAGTCTTGTCATCCACTCTGTAGAACTGACAGTCACTGTTCATCGCATTTATATATGGCACCACATCGCTGAGAAGATATTCTCTTGCCTGAGGACTCCAGCCGTGAGCAAGAAAAACTGCTTTGTACTCTCTGGTCAGATCAACAAAATATGGTCTGGTGCTTCGTATCGGTCCGAACTCTTCCGGAAACTGGCCGTAATAGACTGCCTGAAGCCTTGTCTGCTGCCCCTCCACAGGGAACTCGTAGACAAGATCGGTTTTTGACAGCCATGACTGCGGTACCGCATCTCCCACATTGTCAATGGATACCACCAGCGGTCTTGCCGGAAATTCTTTATCTGATACCTGACCTGTCAGAGGATTCACGTACTGAGCTGCCGGTTCATTGCCGATCAGCCTGCCGACCACATCACCTCCGACAGCAAAAACACCGATTCCTCCGATTACTGCTATGACTGCCACAATGATCACAACCACAGGAAGCCGGCTCTTCTTTTTTCCTGTTCTTTTCTGTTTTGATGCTGCCATTATTCTTTCCCTTTCTATTGTATTTTTTTTGGTTTTATTGTACCATAGACCTCGTGTAAAAGGAAATTTTTTTGAAAAAAATTACATTAAAATACATAAATTGGAGGTTTTTTGACATGAAATACAATTATTCGACAAAAGGAACCTGCTCATCAAGCATCGAATTCGATCTTGACGGAGACATTGTGAGGAATGTTCGCTTTCAGGGAGGCTGCAACGGCAATCTCAAAGCAATCTCCGCTCTGGTGGAAGGAATGCCGGCACAGCAGCTCAAGGAAACCTTATCCGGTATCACATGCGGTTTCAAGAGCACATCATGCTCCGATCAGCTTGCCAGGGCTGTAACTGCCGCACTGGAAAAGGAACATGCATAGGCAGGTGTATCATGGGAAAGCTTCTTATCAGAATCTTTGTTAAAGATCATGAGAATACAGACGATCCCAGGGTACGTGAACGCTACGGCAAATTTGCCGGAGTTGTGGGAATTGTTTCAAACCTCATACTCTGCATAATGAAAATACTCATCGGTCTCGTATCCCGAAGTATCGCCATCATTGCCGACGGAATAAACAATCTGGCCGACGCATCATCGTCAATTATCACTCTTGTAGGCTTCAAGCTGGCATCCCAGCCTGAAGACGAGGATCATCCCTACGGCCATGCCCGTATCGAGTATCTGACCGGACTGTTTATATCCATAGTAATCATCGTTATCGGACTTCAGCTTCTCAGAACTTCCATCGACAAGATTCTGCACCCTGATCCGCTGGAATTCAGCTGCCTGACCATAATAATCCTTGTTGCCGCCATACTGATCAAGCTGTGGCAGTCACTGTTCAACAGAAGCATCGGCAGAAAAATCAGATCAGTAACTCTGATGGCTACTGCTGCTGACAGCAGAAACGATGTGATCTCAACATCCGCAGTACTGATCAGTGTTATTGTCGGTAAGTTCACAGGAATTCAGATAGACGGTTACATGGGCTGTCTTGTCGCACTCTTTATCATATGGTCCGGCATACAGCTGGTCAGAGAAACCACCAGCCCGCTGCTGGGGGAAGCGCCCGATCAGGAACTTGTAGATTCCATTGCTGAAATTGTCAAGAAGGAGCCTGGAGTTCTCGGTATCCACGATCTCATGGTTCACAACTACGGTCCCGGCAAAATATTCGCATCTATGCATATCGAGGTGGATGCCGATGGAGACCTGATGGAAAGCCATGATATGATCGACAATATAGAAAAAAGAATCAAAGATGAGCTGCATGTAGAATTCGTAGTCCACATGGATCCTGTAAAAACAGACGACCCTCTGATAACAAAGATGAAAAAAATAATCGCGGATGCTCTCCTGCCCCTCGATGGGGTGGATAACATCCACGATTTCAGGATCGTTCCAGGTCCTACTCATACAAATATAATATTTGACGTTGTACTGGCTGCCGACTGCAGCCTTTCCGAAAAGGAAATCACCGGAATCGCTGCTGAAGCTGCCAGATCCGTCGATAATGATTTTTATGTTGTAATCACATTTGACCATGCCTATACACGGCTGTAAATTCATATGACCCGGTTAGCCGGCTGCATATCCCGCCCGCAGCATTTCGATCTCCCGGGCATATCCATCCAGATCATTTGGGGTTTCCAGAATACATGGAAGCCCTTTTAATTCAGGGTGATTTATAAACCTTGTTATGGCATCAAGCCCCAGATGTCCCTCTCCGATCTTCGCATGCCTGTCCTTATGTGAACCTGCAGGGTTGAGACTGTCATTTATATGAAGAGCGTGCAGCCTTTCCAGTCCAACTATACGATCAAACTCCTCAAGGACTCCGTCAAGGTCATTTATGATATCATATCCCGCATCGCTTACATGACATGTATCCATGCAGACTCCGATCTTATCGCTGATCTCTACTCCATCGATTATTGCCTTGAGTTCCTCAAACCTTCCTCCTATCTCACTGCCTTTTCCGGCCATTGTTTCCAGAAGTATGACAGTTGACTGCTGAGGAGTTATAATTCTGTTAAGCAGTTCTGTAATAAGCTCTATACCTTTCTCGACACCCTGTCCCACATGGCTTCCCGGATGAAAGTTGTAATAATTCCCCGGTATGTACTCCATTCTCTTCATGTCATCTTCCATTGCCATGAAAGCGAAGTTACGTACTTTTTCTGCAGCCGAGCAGGGGTTGAGAGTATACGGGGCATGAGCCACCAGTTTAGCGAAATGGTTCTGCTCCGCCAGCGTTATAAATTTCTTCACATCCTCCGGATCAATATCCTTGGCTTTGCCGCCCCTCGGGTTTCTGGTAAAAAACTGGAACGTGTCAGCCTTTATGCCAAGGGCTTCTTTTCCCATATGTTCAAAACCTTTAACTGATGATAAGTGGCATCCTATGTGCAGCATCTTTATTTCTCCTTCTGTATTTATGCTTTTACACCATAATTATACCACAAATCATCGGCTGCAGGTTATTATGCCAGGCTGAAATCTTCTGCTCCCCGACCGCAGAGCGGGCACTTGAAGTCTGCAGGCAGCTCTCCTTCGCATTCATGTTCATATCCGCATATATTGCATACGTACTTGTTTTTCTTCGGAGTGCATCCACAGCTGCATACACACTCATTATCATCAGCCTGCTTTGTAAAATCAGCAGGACCTCTGCCGCACAGAGGGCATCTGAAGTCCTCAGGCAGTTCTCCTTCGCAGTCATATTCGAATCCGCAGATATTGCATACATATCTGTTGAGTTTCGTACCCTCAGGTTCTTCACATACGCAGCAGCACGCTCCGTTCATGCACGCAAGTTCTGCTGCCAGCGCTTTGATCTGCTTAACAGTTTCGTCATTTACAGCTGATAATATTGTCACATTGTTTTCTGCAATTGTAAGATTCTTTGAACCTTCAAGCTTTGCTCTCATGATTTTCTGTGCTGCCGGAGCCCATGAACCGTTCTCTATGAAAGCAACAACTCTATTCTGGAAATTTCTCTCTGTCAGGTGATCGATAAACTGCTGCATGAACGGGAAGATTTCTCCGTTGTATGTGGTCGTCGCCAGTACCAGCCTGTCGTATCTGAAAGCGTCCTCAACAGCTTCAGCCATGTCGCATCTGGCCAGGTCACTGACCTCAACAGTTTCAACACCCCTTGCCTTCAGCTCTTCAGCCAGCAGCTCCACTGCCTGCTTCGTATTGCCATATACTGAAGTGTAGCAGATGCATACACCCTCTGATTCAGGTCTGTAGCCTGACCAAGTATCATACAGATCGATATAGTATCCCAGATTCTCCTTGAGAACCGGTCCGTGGAGCGGACAGATAGTCTCAATCTCAAGCTCTGCTGCCTTCTTGAGTACAGCCTGTACCTGAGCACCGTATTTGCCGACAATTCCTATGTAATATCTTCTCGCTTCACACGCCCAGTCTTCCTCTACGTCCAGAGCTCCGAACTTGCCGAAGCCGTCAGCTGAGAACAGTATTTTCTCTGTGGATTCATAAGTCATCATAACCTCAGGCCAGTGAACCATAGGAGCGAATACGAAATTCAGCTTGTGAGTTCCCAGATCGAGAACTGCACCGTTTTCCACCTCCAGCTTGCTGCCTATAGTCAGAGTCGGGAAGAACTGTCCGATCATCTTGAAGGTCTTCTTGTTTCCTACGATTACTGTTTCAGGATATTTCTCTGCGAAAGCCTGAATGGATGCAGAATGATCGGGTTCCATATGCTGCACGATCAGATAATCAGGCTTGCTGTCTCCCAGAGCCTCTTCCAGATTAGCAAGCCATTCAGCTGTCTTTGTCTTTTCCATCGTATCAAAAACTGCGATCTTGTCATCAAGAACAACATATGAGTTGTATGCCATACCGTTCGGTACGATATACTGACCCTCGAACAGGTCTACATCATGATCGTTCACACCTACATACACAATTGAATCTGTCACTTTGCTTATCATTTTAAAAACCTCTTTCCTCCATTAAATTAAGGTAAAACCTTGATATCATCTCCGGGCTTGACTTTACCCGGTTTAATTACTTTAATAAAAATCCCTTCACGGGGCATCACACAGTCTCCTGCCAGTTCCCTGATGGCACATCCCTTATGACATTCCTTGCCGATCTGAGTTATCACACCCTCTGCTTCTCCTATCTGCAGCTTCGTTCCTACAGGGAGCGTAAAGAGAACGAGACCTACAGTCACGATGTTTTCTGCGAAGTCACCGTTTGCCAGCTTATAATCCAGTGCTTTCTGAGTCTTGGCAATACTTTCCGCAGCCAGAAGGCTCACCTGTCTGTGCCAGTTTCCTGCGTGGGCATCACCTTCAATGCCGTGATCCTTAACCAGGGTGGCCTCACCGATATCATGCTTTTGCTCGCCCTTTTTCTCGCTTATGCAGATAGCCTTGACAGTGCCGTGGGGGAGATGAAGCTGTGCACAGTCTCCTGATTCT
>JALEQY010000044.1 GCA_022763735.1 Clostridiales bacterium | reverse complement strand
TGTTATCTACATCAGTTATCAGCCACAGCGTTAAGTTCAGAGCTTCTGCTGTCGTATGGAGTTCTGTTTTCTTCGTATTTTCTTGTGGCAAACCACGCAACAGCCAGTGCGCTCAGACCTCCGACTGCCTTGCCTGCTATGACAGGCAGTATCATTTCTTTGTTTACGCTTGCTGCAAATGCAAGATCATCTCCGATTACAAATGTTCCGCTTACCATGAAAGCAGAATTGATTATTTTGCCTCTGGCATTCATTCTGTTCATCATTTCACACATCGGGATGTTATTTGCCATGCTGGCGATTAGCCCCGCAGTTGAAGTTTCATTGATTCCGATGAGACCGCCCACCTTCATCAGAGGCTGCTTTAGCTTACGCGTTATCATACATACCATAGGAAATGCTCCCGCAAGCATTATAGCTATATGCCCTATTACGGTGAAACCTTCATCAAGAGGTGCCATACCGGGTATTATCACAAATCCGGTCAGTGTTTCAATTATTGCACACACCAGTGCAGCTGTAATCATAGCAACAATCAGATCGCCGAATATTTTAAACCCTTTTATCATTTTCATAGGGAATTTTACAAGTCCTGCAACTATCAGAACGGCAAAGAGAATAATCGGAAGAAGATTTCTGATCATCATCATCAGATCATAGCCTGCAACAAGACCTCCTGCCAGGGCTCCGACAGGAATCGTTATCACACCGTAGAGAATGCCCTGTGCAAGGTATTGGTAATCATCTTTATTTAATATAGCGATCGCGACCGGTATTATGAATACAATAGTGTTGCCCATCATTCCTCCAAGTATCAGGCCTGAAAAATCGGCAACATCTGAATTCGCTGTCATTTCATGAGCAATTGTATAGGCTCCCATATCCATTCCGAGGAATGATCCTGCCATCATGGCCGGATCTGCACCCAGAAATTCGTATACAGGTCCCAGAACGGTCAGCAGTATCTTTGTGAGAACAGGTGCAAAGGATAATATTCCCAGCATAGATAGTGCCAGTGCTCCGAGAGACTGAAAACCCTCTTCAAAATCATCCGCAAGTCCCAGTTTGAATTTCTTCTTTGTTATCCTGTCAAAACCTCCCAGAATCATAAACAAGACCATGATATCAACAACAATCTGATTAAAGCTTAAATGATCCACAATTTCACCACGCAGTTACGATGCGTATTCGTCCTTTCTGTTTTTATAAATGATTTTTTATTTACAATAACAGGATATCACTATGTTTAAAATTCAACAATAATTAATTTGTTGATAAAGTGTATTTATTTGCTGTTTATAATCAATTTGTTCGTTAAACAGTATGAAAAACAACTAATTTGCTTTAATTGCTCAGGTATAAAATCATGTACTGGTATTAATTGAATTCATTTGTAGATATGAAAAAAGGACTTGCCGTATCAGTATGTTTCTGATGTGGCAGTCCTCATCTGATGTATCGTTCAGTATAATCTGTCTGCTATCCTCTGTTCTGCTGCTCAACCAGCTTGTCTGCACCGTACTTTTTACGCAGTGCCGGCTTCTCAATCTTGCCTGTTGCATTTCTCGGAACATCCGCGAAGATAATCTGCTTTGGTCTCTTGTATCTAGGAAGCTCATTGCAGTATTCGTTTATTTCTTCTTCGGTACATTCCATTCCTTCCTTGATTGAAATGATAGCACCTGTTATCTCACCCAGACGCTTGTCCGGAAGACCGATAACAGCCACATCCTTCACCTTGTCATATGCACTGAGGAAGTTTTCGATCTGTACAGGATATATATTCTCTCCGCCGCTGACGATAACGTCCTTTTTTCTATCAACGAGAAAAATAAACCCGTCCTCATCCTTCATAGCCATATCTCCTGTGTAGAGCCATCCGTCCTTAAGAGTGTTGGCAGTAGCTTCAGGATCGTTATAGTAGCATGTCATGACACCTGGACCCTTGACGCAAAGCTCACCTACACCACCCTGCTCAACTTCATTGTTGTTTTCATCAACAATCTTGCATTCCCATCTGTAACCCGGGATACCGATAGCGCCAACTTTATGGATGTTCTCCACTCCAAGGTGTACACATCCCGGACCTGTCGATTCCGACAATCCG
>JALEQY010000015.1 GCA_022763735.1 Clostridiales bacterium | reverse complement strand
ATGCAAAACCAGGCTGCCACTTGACAGCCTGGTTAAACTGTGCCAGAATACAGGCACATCATACATCTTAAATTTTTATTATTCTAATTGAATATTCTGTGGTTGATCCAACCGGTTTACACAGAATATTTTACACTCTCGTGAAATCAATACCGACGCCGCTGCTGCGTTCATTTTTTAAATATTACAGCATGTTTTCAGAACCTGCTGATTTCTTCCTCTGATACCCCGGTGTTGGCTGCAATATCTTTAGTATTCATACCTGCAGCTTTAAGGTTAGCTGCAATATCTTTCGCCTTTGAATCCCGCTCCCCTCAGACAATCCAGCAGCATGCCCGTCTTCTCTTGCTCGAGCTTCCCTGTACTTAATTTCCTGATCTAATCTCATTATTTCCCGCCTCCAGACATTATCATCAGTGTTGAGCAGCCTGACTCTATGGTCCAGATCCGATATGAAGCTGTCCTCTGTCTCAACTTCTTTATTGTTGATATAGTCAAACAGGCATTTCAGCTCCTTAGGAAGATCCTCTCGGGTGCTCTTTGTATTTACTATGATTGTATAACTTCCGTCATTAAGCCACAAGTCATTTTTGACATCATAGTTTTCGAAGCTGTAGATGGATTCGTTCAGTCCGAACAGGTCAAATGTGCATATGAATATGATGTATGCTTTTTGTTTTAGGTCCGAAGCTCATGGTTTTCTGGGTTTCGACTAATCTCGTGAACCTCGTGACTAATTCCCCGATTAAACTCACGATTAAATATCTGGAATATGTAACATTTTCCCTATGAAAATTGTTTTATTATATAAAGGAAATATCTGATCCGGCATTGCCTTGCTTAGGAGGGAAAGACAGGAGTTTCAACAAACTCTATTTTTCAGATAGAATCAGCGGAGCTGATTTGATACCAAGTTATAATTATTCTGATAAAGGTATAATTATAATACAGCTGAAGAATACTGGGTTTTGAGATTAGTAACTTTTACTGCATTTTACACTTCATTTTGATACTATTTTTTGAAAGCTATGGAGTCATGTGAAAATTTTAGTATCAAAACGAGGGGCAGAATACTCAAAAAGTAACTATTCAGGAAAATCGTATTCCAGACAATGCCGACCGTTTACATATAGTATAGGAAGCCGCGGGAAAGGAGGGAATATGAACAGAGATCTTCTCGAAAAAATCTATACACTATATGCAGAAGAACTTCGTCTATACTTGTATTCCCTTTGCAGAGATGCGGCTGTAGCCGAAGACCTGATGCAGGATGTTTTTGTTAAAGCCCTGATGAGCCTCAGAGATGATCACACCAATTTTAGAGCCTGGCTGTATCGGGTTGCACACAACATCTGCATTAATTATATGAAAAGAAACGGCAGGGAACAGCCCGATTCCGGCGGCGACCATATAACAGAAAGCATCCGGAGAAATAAAGAGAACAACGACCGGGAGTATAAAGATGATCCACTGCAGAAACTGTTGAGGCGCGAAAAACAGAGAAATCTGTTCAGAGCAATGGACAGGCTACCGGGACTTCAAAGGGAAGTTCTGGTGCTGATGTACTTTACAGGAATGAGAACCGCAGAAATTTCCGAGGTGCTGGCGATAAAACCGCAAAACGTACGGGTTATAGCTCACCGTGGGAGAAAGGAACTTGCGAAGATATTGGAAAAGGAGGGCTATCATGAGCTTTAGGGAACTGATGGAAAAATACAAGATTGGGCAGGCAACAGCTGAGGAACGGCGCATGGTAGAGGAAGAACTGGAAAAGTTCGAGCTCATAAATGAATTTGAATATGAAAAATTTGAAGAGACAGTAACTGAGGAAACCGACACCTCAATCCGCAAGGACAACAGGAATCAGGATGAAGAATTTACCGCCTCGATCCGCAGAGAAATCCGAAGAACCTTCGTTAGAGCAGGCATAATCACAGGTGCGGCCGTAATCGCCATCGTGCTTTTTATATTATTCGCCATGCCCAGAATTACCGACCTGTTTTACTATGACCCAGGACAGAATATAGCAGTGAGCGAATCAGGTAAGGAAGATTCCAATGAAACAAACAGAATGAGCCTTGACATGGCAGTATATACAGAATTGATGACTCCAGAAGCACTTAGAGATTATGTGAATGTGGAGGACAGAGGATACGGATGCTATGATATCAACATTATCCAGACCGTCACGCAGGATAACGAAGAAACGAGAAACGTAAGCGGCAGAATCGAGAGAAATAAACTGACCCTTTATGATACTAACGTGATAAACCCATTGATAGGAAATACTTTCGGATGGTACCAGCGCGGGGAAACAGGCAAATCACTGAGGCAGCAGGACGAGGATGAAATCAAAGCAGGCTTGATTACCGAAAACGAAGAAATATGCCATGGCACGATAACACCTGATTATAACAGAGAAGAGCTGGAACAGCTGGAGGAACGCAGAGGATATTACGCCTATGTGACGCTGAATAAAATGATGAATTACGAAGATTTCATCAACTTTTTTGATAAAACCGGCCTGGGATACGGCTGGTGCGCAGTCAAAACCTATGAACCGGCAAATGACGAGAAATACAGACCGAAAAACCTGGGATTCGTTTTCAGTCCGACATCATCAGCACCGCTCCAATGGGATGACGAAAAATACCCGCAGCTGCGCAGAACTCTCAGCGATACAGACGAAGCAAGCTACAAACGTGAAGATGTTGCCACAAAGCACTTCATCAGCATGCTGAATTACATGAGTGATAACGAAAAATTCTGCCGGATGATGAAAACCGACGAGAACGGCTTCGACCCGCAGAGCGCCGTCGAATATGTAAAAGACAACGGCCTCACGATTTACGGCTTCGTGACAAGAGCCGATAAAGACAAGCTGCTGGAACTCCTGAACCGCGATGAAATATATACGGTTTATGTAAAATGAACACTGACTGTATGCTGACTCCCAAGGCACGTCGGGCAGTACAAAAATTCCACAGAATTCAGATGTGCATCACATAAATTTTTGTACTTTATCACATACTTCGGTATAATAAAAGTAGTAATGTGTTCGGCTGCAGAAGCAGCCGGGACCATTGACAAAACTAAAATTGGCGGCTTTGTCAACATGTCGAGCCGCCGGAATAACTAAACAAACAGGGAGGACAGCATAATGCTTGAAACAGGAACAAAGGCACCGGAATTTTCACTGCCGGATCAGAACGGAGATATACATACACTAGGAGAATATGCAGGGAAAAAAGTGATACTGTATTTTTATCCGAAGGACAACACCTCAGGATGCACTAAACAGGCTTGCGGATTCACACAGCTGCAGCCCCAGTTCACAGAAAAAGGCGCAGTTATAATAGGAATAAGCAAGGACTCGGTGGCATCCCATAAACGATTCGAAGAAAAACAGAACCTGAGTATCACGCTTCTTTCGGATCCGGAGCTTGAGGCGATACAGGCCTATGACGTCTGGAAAGAAAAAAAGAGCGGCGGTAAGGTGAGCATGGGAGTCATCCGTACAACATATCTGATTGACGAAAACGGCATAATCATCAGAGCCTATGATAAAGTCAAGGCAGCGGATAACCCTCAGCAGATGCTGGACGAGCTGCAGATTTCAGACTAATACACAGACACGGCTGCAGACCTGGACACAGATCCGGATGCAGGACAGAACCAGGCACCGGCAGCTGCACAGTGAGGAGCATATTATGAGGATAATTATTTCCCCTGCGAAGAAAATGAACGTTGCTGATGATGTATTGCCTTATCAGGGACTGCCGGTTTTTCTTGACAGGACAGAAGAGATACTTGAATGGCTGCGGTCACTTTCCCTGAAGGAAGCACAGAAACTGTGGGGATGCAGCGACAGGCTGGCGCAGCTGAACTATGAGAGACTGACCGCTATGGAGCTGACAGGCAGACTGACCCCGGCGGTGATTTCATATGAAGGAATCCAGTACCAGCATATGGCACCGGCAGTGTTTGAAGACAGGATGCTGGAATACATCCAGCAGCATCTCAGGATACTGTCTGGATTTTATGGGGTGCTGAAACCTATGGACGGCGTTGTGCCTTATAGGTTGGAAATGCAGGCAAAGGCTGCAGTGGGAGGCTCAGGAGATCTTTATGAATTCTGGGGCAGGAGCCTCTATGAGGAAACGATAGATGAATCGGGAATAATAATAAATCTCGCATCAAAAGAATATTCCAGATGCATCGAAAAATATCTGCAGAGCCGTGACGTGTACATCACGTGCGTTTTCGGTGAGCTAGACGGCGGCAAGGTGAAGCAAAAGGGAACGTATGCCAAAATGGCTCGCGGTGAGATGGTCAGGTTTATGGCAGAAAACCAGGTGACCGAGCCTGAAGGCCTGAAGGGTTTTGACAGAATGGGTTACAGCTTCAGCGAGAAGTTTTCTACAAATACAGAATTTGTTTTTATCAGAGGCGGTAAAGCTGATATCGAATGATGCCGGGCAGCATTCAAAAGTTGCGGGGTTTTAATAGTTTTTTAATCTGAATCTGTTAAAATAAAGATGAGGAGGATGAAATCTATGAGAATACTTGTTGTAGAAGATCAGAAAGATCTTAACGATATAATAGTGAGAAAGCTCAAAAATGAACATTACAGCGTAGATGCCTGCTATGACGGGGACGATGCTCTGGCATATATCAGATGCGCTGATTATGACGGAATAATAATGGATATAATGCTGCCGGGAACCACAGGTATCGGAGTTCTCAAACAGATGAGAGCTTCCGGCAACAGCACTCCCGTGCTTCTGCTTACTGCCCTGGGCACCGTTGAGGACCGGGTTGCGGGACTCGATGCAGGTGCCGACGATTATCTGGTGAAGCCCTTTGATTTTGACGAGCTGATGGCCAGAGTCAGAGCCATTGTAAGGCGCGGAGGCGAGAGAGCAAGCAGCGTGATGGAATCCGGAGATCTTGTGCTCGACTCGGCATCAAGACATGTGGAGAGAGCCGGCAGGGAGATAAAACTTACGGCCAAGGAGTTTGATATTCTGGAATATCTGATGCAGAATCAGGGCAGAGTGCTGTCACGGGACAAGCTTTCCAATCATATATGGAATTATGATTATGACGGAGCATCAAATGTAATAGATGTGTATGTATACCATCTGAGACGCAAAGTGGACGACGGCTTCGACGAAAAGAAAATAATCACGGTCAAAGGCGCCGGATACATGGTGAAATAGCATGAGAAGGTTTTCCATAACAACGAAGATCACCATATGGTACACTATATTTCTGGTGATAATCACAATCGGATTTCTGAGTGTAATGGCATATGTGGGCAATGTGAGAGCAAGCGAAATTGCCAGAAGCAAGCTGATGGACCATGTGGCGGATGCCAGCGAGGAAATAGAGTCCTTCGGTGAGAATTTCATTATAGATGAGGACCTGGATTTTTATGAGGACGGTGTATATCTCAGCATTTACACAGAGGACGGCGATCTCCTGGAAGGCCGCAGACCAGTAGAGCTTCCGGATCTGCCGGCATTAAAGGACAAAGCCGTGGTGAAGATGCATGATGAGCAGGGGCAGACGTGGTACGTGTATGACAGCAGCTTTGAAATGGGTAATCAGGCAGTGTGGGTTCGCGGCATAGTAAAGGATTTCGCGGAACAGAGCTCATTTTCATTTATGCTTAAGCTGGTAATTATAGCATGCCCTGCCCTGGTGGTCATTGCAGCTCTCGGAGGATATATCATCACCAGGAGGGCTTTCAGACCCGTCAGGAATATTCTCAGTACTGTAGAAGAAATCAGCAGAGATGGAGATCTGACCAGAAGAATAGACATGCAGGATGGAGAAGTGCCGGAAGCATCAGTAAATAGCACAGCAGAAGGCACGGCATCGGAGGCATCAGCCAAGGACGAAATCCACAAGCTGGCGAAGAATTTCAACAGCATGTTTGACAGGATAGAGAAAACCTTTGAAAAAGAAAAACAGTTCACATCGGACGTTTCCCACGAGCTGCGGACACCTCTGTCGGTCATCATCTCCCAGAGCGACTATGCCAGAACAGATGAGGAATACAGGGAAAAGGCACTGGAAGTCATAAACCGGGAAGCGAAGCGTATGGCAGGCCTTGTCAACAGACTTCTTACCCTGTCACGCAGCGATTCGGGAAGACTGGTTCTCGAAAACGACGAAATAGATTTCAGTGATATGTGCGAAATGGTGGCGATGCAGCAGGAGCCGGCCGCCAGTCAGAAGAATATTGAACTGACAGCAGATATCGAGCCGGGGATCAAGGTGACAGGCGACGATGCGATGCTGATCAGGATAATACTCAACCTGACAGACAATGCCATAAAATACAGCAGGCAGCACGGACATATCCGGCTTTCCCTTAAAACCGCAGGAGATTTCGCATGCTGCAGCGTTGAAGACGATGGAATAGGAATACCGGAGGAGGATCTGGAGAGAATATGGGAGAGGTTCTACAGGGTGGATTCATCGAGATCAGAGGAGGGCTCGGGTCTCGGGCTTGCCATGGTGGAGGCTCTCGTCAAGGCTCACGGGGGATATACTGATGTAAGCAGCAGCCTTGGAGAAGGCAGCAGATTTGACGTTTATATACCTATCAGGAGGACACAGGAATGAAAAAAGCGGCGACGTTGATCCTTGTAATTATACTGTCAGCCATGACAGCAGCTTCGATGGCCGGCTGCACCGGCAGCGGCGGCAGCACCGGTGAGGGGAAGGATGACAGCACGACATATGAGACACAGCAGAACACCGGAGAAAATAAAGAAAGCAGCAGCGAGGTTGTGATACATGAAGCCCCTGATGATGATGAAGGCGGACAGGGAGACGGGAACAGCGCCGGCTCGCCGGATATAGGCTATGAGAGAGTTAAAGCCATTGTCCTCAGCAAGGTTGCAGGTGCATCGGAGTCAGATATTTATGAGCTTGAGCGTGAATATGATGACGGCAGACCGGAATATGAAGGCAGTCTGTATTACAACGGATACGAATATGAATTCGAAATCGATGGAACTACCGGCAACATACTGCAGTGGGAGATAGATGATGATGATTAGACAAAGGAGAAATATATGAAAGCATTGAAAATTGCGGCAGCTGTTATACTTTCAGTTGTTCTGCTCACTGCCGAGTGCATAGCCATGGGACTGTTTTCTGTAGACAGGGCTTTTGACCGCAGCTCCATAGAAGAAGCGGTGCGGGAGACAGATATTACAGGCAGGATGGTGAGCGAGGCTATGCAGGAAAGCACAGTCAGCATGGGAGGCAGATATGGTGATATGGTAAAGGCTGTACTGCAGACCGATGCCATGACAGATTTTTTCACTGATTATATCGATAATGCCATTGGGCATGAAATATACGGCGGAGAATATGCCGAGGTGGCGGACGATGAGCTTATAGCAGCTTTTAACAAAGGAATTGAAGAGGTAAATGATTCCGGCAGTATGGTAATTACGGATATTGACGGAGAAATGATAAAAAGAGCCATGCAGGCTGAGGCACCGGATCTGACGGCAGGGCTGAATCAGCAGATCGGCACTTATGACAGTATCAGCGGAGACATGATTGAGGATGCGGCTGATCATAATGAAGCGGTATCGGTCATGGTAAGCAGAGGAGCCAAGGCAGCATCCCTGATAATATGTGCAGCTGTATGTGCGGTTATTATAGCACTGATGTGGAGGAATAAATCCGGATTTATCTGGTGCGCTGCAGTGACTGCACTGGCATCCTTCATTTTCTGCGGGCTTCAGTTTATCGGAGCAGACCTGTTTATGGATATAGCAGCTTCATCGGCAGCCGAAGAAATGATGCTGTCTATGGCATCTAAAGGGCTGGCCTCCGTTTCCATAGCAGGACTAGCAGTTACAGTATTTTTTATAATAGCATTCATAATATTTAAGATAAAAGACAGGAGGAACCACAATGAAAAAAATACTGCGCCTTCAGAGCGCACTGCTTAAGGAAATCGACAAGTATGAGAAGCTCATTCCCGAAAGAGATCATTTTATAGACTGGGAGAGAGTGCACATTTCCAGCTGTGCCAAGATCGGGTATATGCTGGCGGAGGAACGTGGCGTGGATCCGATACTGGCAGCCTGTGCATGTGCCTGCCATGATTACGGCAGAATAATCACGGGAAAACAGAGCGGGCACGCGGAAGCCGGATACCAGCCGGTACAGGAGTTTCTCCGAAAAACAGAACTGTTTTCAGATGACGAAATCTCACAGATAGCTGTAGCCGTGAAAAACCACAGCAAAAAAGCAGAAGTCGGCACGCCTCTCGAAGAAATCGTCAAGGATGCTGATGTACTTGACTTTTATCAGTATGGATATGAGATGTCTAGAAAGGAGCAGCAGGACAGACTTGAAACGCTGCTGGGACATAAGGTGGAGGGACTGAAATTCTCGGAGAAATAAATTGAAACCGGGGAAAGGAGATAGAAATGACCATAATGGGTATAACTCTAGGCGCAGCCACATTGTGGCTCATAGCCGCCGCCGTGCTTTTTGTAATAGAAGCCCTCACTCTGGGTCTCACGACAGTATGGTTCGGGGGCGGAGCCATAGGTGCAGCCATCGCCGCGATGCTGGGTGCATCGGTACTGATTCAGGTAGTAGTATTTCTGATAGTTTCCATAATACTTCTTATTTTCACCAGGCCGCTTGTGAAGAACAGACTGAATAACAGGACAGAGAAGACGAATGTGGATGCAGTGATAGGCCAGGAAGGTATCGCGGAAACTGATATTTCGGAATACGCTCCAGGCCAGGTTCGTGCCGACGGCAAGGTCTGGTCTGCAGTATGTGAAAAAGGAACGATAAGCAGGAACTCGGTTGTTATCATAAAATCAATAAAAGGTGTTACCCTTACAGTAGAAGAGAAAAAACAGGAGGAAAACCAGTAATGTTATCAATAATATCAACTGTATTACTGATCATCATAGTGATCGGTCTTGTTGTAACCAATATCAGGATTGTGCCGCAGGCCAACGCCTATGTGCTTGAAAGACTGGGTGCGTACCACAGCACATGGCAGGTGGGTCTTCATTTCAAGATCCCTCTCATCGATAAGGTTGCCAGAAAGGTATCTCTCAAGGAGCACGTTATAGATTTCCCGCCGCAGCCTGTAATCACTAAGGATAATGTTACCATCGAGATAGACACTGTCGTATATTTCCAGATTACAGATCCCAAGCTATATGCATACGGCGTAGAGAACCCGATGGCAGCCATAGAGAATCTGACGGCAACGACCTTGAGAAACATCATAGGTGAACTGGAGCTGGACGGAACTCTGACAAGCAGGGAACATATCAATTCCAAGATAAGACTGGTTCTCGATGAGGCAACAGACGCCTGGGGGATCAAAATAAACAGAGTGGAAGTCAAAAACATCAATCCGCCGGCAGATATCCAGATGGCCATGGAGAAGCAGATGAGAGCGGAAAGAGAACGTAGAGAGGCTATCCTCAGAGCTGAGGGTGAGAAGAAGTCCGCTATTCTGATCGCCGAAGGTAAAAAAGAAGCCGTGATACTTGAAGCCGATGCTTCAAAGCAGGCAGCTATCAAGGCTGCAGAGGGTGAAGCGGAAGCTATAATGATGGTACAGAAGGCTACAGCCGACGGTATCAGAATGCTGAGCGAAGCCAATGCCACTAAGGAGGTTCTGACAATAAAGAGCCTTGAAGCTTTCGAGAAGGCTGCCGACGGTCAGGCTACGAAGATCATTATCCCTGCAGAGATTCAGGGCATGGCGGGACTGGCGAGCTCGCTGACAGAAATCGTTGAAGGAACAAAGGACCAGAAGAATGGATAAAGTGAAATCATCAGGAATTGTTAAATTAATGTATGTGATGGGTGTGATAATGCTGATAGTATTCGCGTATATGGTGGTGTCAGCGGTGATATATCTGAGGACATATCTTGCAGCCTATTCCATGACCTTCAGCAGCATGTGGCAGTATATTCTGCAGTATATGTTTGCGGAGACTCTCATATACCTTGTATATGCTGTGCTGCTTTTCGCAGCAGGAAAAATCATCAGACTGCTTCAGGATAATTCTTATAAGGAGACCTGTGAGGCTGTGATATCCGGAGCATATGACAGCTGCTGCCGGCAGGTGCCTGTGAAGGGACCGGTAAAAAGCCGGCTGAGACAGCGAAGAAATTAACCAGAAACTGACACGATTACGACCCGTATTTTTATTGATAATAAAAATATGGGTCTGATTATTTTTTTGACGGGAGCTGCAGGCTACTCGATAATTGAATATATATTCAGAGGGTATACCCACTGGTCGATGGCACTTACAGGAGGCGCATGCCTGCTGGCATTTTACTATTATGTCAGAACGCACAGACAGGCACCTATGGTGATAAAAGCCGCAGCCGGTGCATGTATAATCACCGTGTATGAATTCTGTGTAGGCCTTCTCGTAAACGTTAAATTCGGCTGGCACGTATGGGACTATTCTACTCAGCCGGGAAACATCATGGGGCAGGTATGTCCCCTTTTTACCTTTGTATGGTTTCTCATATGTCTGGGACTGCTGATTGGGTGGCGGTTGGTATGTAGATATCTGCTGAGGCATGTCTGAAGTGAAAAAGTGTTACATCTAGAGAGTTGTTTGGTGCATCGATACAATGTTAAGCAAGACAACATGATACAATTAAAAACACATTTATTTATTTTATTTATAATTTGTAAGGAGAGAGGTATATGAAAAGTTTGAAACGGATAATGGGAATCGCGTTGTCTGTTTGTTTGATGTTGACGATGTGCCCATTTGTTAAAAACACATTTTATCAAAATGGATATGTTGATGCAGCAAGCAATAATACAGATGCCATGGTATCATATGCTAATGGATGTGTTGGCAAGAGTAAATCCCAGTTGGGATTAAAAGGAGAATGGTGTGCAAGCTTTGTTTATTATTGTGCTAAGAACTCAGGAAATTCAAAGAAAGTTGGGAGTAGTATTTATGTAGGAACACAAGCAGAGCAAACAGTAAACAACAAAGGTGGTGTTATTACATTTGTTAATAAGTCAGCTTATAATGCCTGTAAGAATAGATTTAATAGTAATCGTTGTGTATACAATCCTAATTATATTCCACGTAAAGGCGATTTATATATTCAGAAAGGCGAGGACCTTGGCGATAAATATTTTGCCCATGTCGGGCTGGTCAGAAAGAACTCAACCAAAACTTATATAGCATATACAATTGAGGGAAATACAAGTTGTTCGGATGGGAAACACTCAAATTATAAGTATGTGGAATATAAAACTAGAAATAAAAATAATTTGAGTTCGCCATATGGTTTCACTGCTTTTGTAACTCCAAATTATGACAATAATGTAACGCATACTATGAGTTTTTCTTTAAATGGGGGGACAGGTACGTTCAATAGCTTTTTTGTATCAAATGGGTTTGATTTTAAGCTGCCTAACAGCAAACCAGCTAAAACAGGGTATACATTTAGAGGTTGGTATTCAAAGAGGTTGGCTGATAACAAATGGCATGTATCAGGGACAGGATGGTGCACATGGGATTATATTACCAAGAATAAATTGACACCTAGACTGTATGCTCCAAGCGAGAGACATAATATGAATAAGTCCTGGACGAAAGGATGCACAAATTCAAATTATTGTTTTTATGCACAGTGGAAAGCAAATACATGGACAGTGAAGTATAACGCCAATGGTGGATATGGAACCATGCAGGATACTAAACATACATATGGAACTAAAACCTATCTAAGGAAGAATACTTTCAAAAGAGATGGATATGCATTTGATAACTGGTATGTATATCGACCGAATGTGAATAAATGGTTATATACTAATGGCAGTAAAAGCGGTTGGTATAAAAAGGGTGGACAGCCGTCAGGATATTATCTGAATACATATTATGATGGAGGTTGGGTGAAGGCCACAACTTCTGTGAATAACGATACAGTTATTTTATACGCTAAATGGAAAGCATTGCATACGTTTACGTATAGTTTGAATGGTGGAACAGGTTCTTTTGATAGTGCAATTGTAGCTGATGGTCAAAAAATTACATTGCTATCAAATAAACCTGTAAGATCAGGGTACACTTTTAAAGGATGGAACGTTAAGCGAATAAAAGATAACAAATGGTTCGTTATTAAGCATGGATGGTGTACTTCCAGTTATATTTCGGATAATAAATTATCTCCTAAAATATATGAACCGGGTAAAAGTTATACAATAGATTCATCTTGGACAACTGGATGTCCTGATTCAAATTATTGCTTCTATGCAAAATGGGTTAAGAAATAATATATGCACTATATGAAACGGAACAAAAAAGAGTTAATATTCTTTTATAGTGTTACATCATAAAAAACTTCCCGTATGAAATGTATAATTATACTTTTTAATATTGGAAGTTTTTTTGTTTGTATTTTTGTTACATCTAGCAGGTCATTTTTTACATTTATGTAATGATGTTTATCACAAATGCTATAATTCAAAATATATATTAAAATTTTATCAGAAAAGGAGAAAAATATGGCTTGGTGCGAATTTCATGAACAAAGAGGATGGGCTAATGATTATTGTTTAAAGAAAGATGACTATATTGGATCTGATATTTCAAAGGAATATTGTCGTTATGGAGGGAAAGGTTGCCCGATTAAAGAAAACAGATCTTCCTCAGGAGGCTGTTATCTTACAACAGCATGTGTCGAGTGCAGAGGCCTCGCTGATGACTGTGTTGAATTGTCAACTCTCAGGGAATTCCGTGACAATTATATGAGAAAGCTGCCGTTAGGTGACGATGAAATACAGGAATATTATAATACTGCGCCTCAAATAATAGCTCAAATAAATAAAGAAGATAACTCAGAGGAAGTATACGATAATTTGTATATGAATGTAATTAAGCCGTGTGTAATGTTAATTAATGAAGGCAAAAATGAGGAGGCACATCAGAAGTATAAAGAAATGGTTACAAGTTTGAAAGAACAATATTGCTGAGAAAAGCTTTGAAACATTTAATTATTGAATAACGTTTTGTTGCCATAGTGTATCATTGGAGGAAGATAATGGCAAAACAGGAAGAAGTAATATTAAGAGAATGGGATTTTGGGAATAATGTAGATGTCACCTTGTCTGATCTTAAGAATGTCTTAACTGATATAGTGGAAGCTACAGAGATGAATCTGAAAGTTGTGCAGACAAATGTACAGAATATGCCTGTCGTCGCAATAATAAAGAATCCATCATATATGCCTGTATATCATTTTTTTAATGGTAATAGTATTATAGTAGCTATTGTTGGAAAAGGTGAGCAGGTAAGGGCAGAAGATCTTGAAAAACTGTACAATAAAGCGGTTTGTGCATGGCATTCTTTCCAATATGCAAAAAACAGAGGCAAATCTATGGCAATGAGATTTGGGGCAAATGGTATCGCTGCCGGAGTTTCTGCCGGACTTACTGCTGCAACAACCATGGCATTAAAAGGAGGTTTTAAACTTGCCGCTAAAGGGGTAAGGGCATTGCTTCGAGATCAGGCATCATGGGAACGTGAAATGGAGTTTTATCAGGATGCCTTAGGGGTAGGAGATTTTGCTATTGGTGCAGCAGATACTAGAGGTATTATCGGGAAAATAAAAGCGCAGGCAGAGCAGGATAATCCAATTGCACAGTATGTGCTAGGTATGTCGTATGCAGAAGGACGAGGGGTTGAGATAAACCAGGAAATTGCTTTGCAGTGGTTTGAGAAAGCAGCAGCAAATGGAGAACTGAGGAGCCAAAGTATTATTGCTGATGAGTATTTATTTAGTAACAATGATTATGATAGCGAATACAAAGAGATTGCTGTACAATACTTGACAAATTTAGCAGATTCAGGACAAACATGGGCTGCAGCAACACTTTTGGATATTTTTTCTATGGGCACTGTTGAGGGAATTGCAATTGATTATGACAAGACAGCAGAAATTGCACAGAAGTATGCATATCAGGGGCATGACTATTCAGCTATGGTTCTGGCACAGCTGTATGATCAATCATTGACAATAGACACAAACGCTATTGCCAAATATAAAGATGATGAAAAAGCAGCTTCTCTGTATAAATCAATAGTGGATGCACAGCAGCCCTCAGAATATGCGGAAGATGCAGCTTTTCGTTTAGCCTCAATGTACATGCATGGGAGGGGTGTAGAAGAAAACCTAGAGATTGCTATGTATTATTTTGAATGTGCTGCTGAACTTGGAAATATAAATGCAATAGAAATATTGGCAGAGCATTATACACTAGGAGATTATGCTGGAATAGATAATATAAAGGCACGAAAGTATGTCGAGGAGTTAATAAGATTGAATGATGAAGAACTCTTACCAATGGCATATTATTGCAAATATATTCTTGCCGACAGGGCTGAAGAATATAGAGAAAGTATGAGTGCCGCACAAAAATATTTGACTTTGCCCAATGCTGATGAAGAAAAAAAGCAGGAGGTTGCTATATACCTTACTGAGCAGCAGGAAAAGATCAGTAGAATGACTGATAAGGAACGAAGAGCTTATCTTAAGGAACCTCCAAATAGAACATGGATAAAATATCTGTTGATTGGAGTGGGCATTTTAATTGTCCTGGCAATCTTAATAGGCATAATTTCAATTGCTAATGATAAAGAAGATGAATATCTGGATTGTGATGGGGAGAATGTGATGAATTCTATTGATGAGGATGTCATATATAATCCGGAATTATATGAAGGGTGTGAATCTGATTTTGTTTTCCCAGAGAGTGATCAAAGATACATAGATGAGTATGAAGTGGAATATCTTACTCGAACTGAAACACAAATGGCAATCAATGAGATATATGCAAGGCATGGCAGAATTTTTATTGATGAGCCTTATGCCAGCCATTTTAGAGCATGTGAATGGTATACTCCATATTATAGCAGTGAAGAGTTTACTGACGCATGGTTTAACACCTATGAACAGGCGAATATAAAACTTTTGGCAAATCATAGAAGTAAAGTTGAAAAAGATTCATCAGAGAGTACTGGTTCGAATAATTCCGTGATAATAACAAGTGAAGAGGAAGCGATTCAGTATGTTATGGAACGTGAGAATTTATTTGAAGATGATACGGGTGACTTTGAAAATGTACATTTTGTATGTGAAGGTTATGATGGTTATGAATATCATATATGGTGCTATAGTGATATGGGGGACCATGTGACTACATTAGGCAGATGGACAGTTACTGAAGATGGGGAAATGCAAGAGATATATTAAATGAATTTGTTATTATTTATGGAGGACAGAATGAAGAAAAGATTATTATCAATTGCAGTGATTTTTTGTATGTGTGTTGTTATATTTTCTGCAGTTGGCGAGGAAGCAGATGCAGCGGTTAGAGGATCAACTCAGTACCTTATTAACCAGGCGAAGTCATCTTATTATGTTAATAAAACGTTAAGGGGTGTAAAAGATGGTATAAGAAAACAAGGCTATAATGGTTGGAAAATGGATTACAATAGGGACTGGTGTGCATGGTATTTATCAAATTGTGCAAATTGTGCTTATTTAGGAAACTATCCTGGTGGAAAGGTAATATCAAAAAGTGTTACTGTTGATACACTAGCAAATAATTTTGCAAAATATAATGGAACAACAAAAAAGTATAATAATTATACACCCAAGGCAGGTGATATTGTTGTAGAGGGACGTAATAGGCATATTGGAATTATGATTTCATCAACAAAGGCCGCTTATGGTAATGATGGATCTGTTTCAAATGATAAAACTAAAGTGGTGATTAGAAAACCAAGTAATGTATATTATTATGTTCCAAGAGCAAATTGGTATGAAATATATTACAGTGATGGATTAAAAAGCACATCAAATTCAGAAGACATGAAAATCAATCCTCCAAAGAAAGCGACATTCGGAGTATATACAGCAACGAGTACGAAAAAATACTCTAGAAAGGGATATACCTATTCATATTTATATATTTATAGGCAGGATTATAATAAAAGCACCAATACATTTACAAATTATTATTTTAGTGTGAATGATAGTACAGGTAAAACTGCATGGGTAAAATCAGGTACTAGTGGTTATACAAAGTATAAAATTAAAGTTGGCGCAAACATAAAATACTATTATACTTCGACTTTCGCTGGTTCGTATATAGTATTAACACCTGTTTGGGTCAAAAAATAAGTGATTAATGTTAGGTGTTTTAGCTTATATTTCAGTATATATTCATTTGAATAAAAAAACGGAAATATTATAGAATAAAACAGCAATTATCTATTTATGGATAATTGCTGTTTTGATGATAATTAGTAAGTCATATTATTATATTGATGACAAGAATTTATAATAAAAATAAGGTAAAGCTGAGTGTATTTGTAGTAACTAATTTTGATTGGAATATTGTTAAGAAGGATAAATATAAAGAATAAATTATAGAGAGATATTTTTTATAAGTCAAAAGAGAGGATAAAAAATGAACTGCATAAAAAAACAAAGAATAATAGCTGTTATTTGTATAATAGTTGCAATCAGCACAACAGCATGCTCTTCAGGAGCGGGTACTATGGAGGGGACACTGGAGAACTACTTTGATGCCATTGTGAATTATGATGTTCAGAAGTACACTTATTCAATGCTACCTAAAAATGAAATAGAAAAATCTCTTGATAATTCATGCATGACAGAAGAAGAGTATTGGGAATTGCAGCGTAAGTATATGGAATCAAATGATCCGGTAGTACATAATGATATAACGATAACCAATAAAGATGAAGTTGATGAAAGCAGCATTGAAAATATGGAACAGAAATTATATGATCGCTTAAACATAGATGTTGATATAACAGAGGCATATGACTGGGTTGAGTTTGAGTATGTTAATGACGAGGGAAGTGCTGATTATGGCTATATTCCTACGATGTATAAGACAGGAGGGAACTGGTATATATATCCGGAAATACGCTGATGCTGATAATGTAGTAAGTATATGCAGAAGCTAGGGAAGTATATTACGCTATTTTGCATCAGTTAATGCTATAGTATATTTGTAAAATTAAAATCCGATTGAACATCCGTACAAACTCTGATATACTTAATTAGTGTGCCTTTATATGTGGGGGCATACTAATGCAATAGTCATTAATGTTTTTTTAGGAGGAAAATCAGTTATGTTTGAAGCAATTCATTCAGGGATTCTGGCAGTGAGCAACGTGCTGTACCAGCCGTGGTTCGTACCGCTCCTGCTGGTTGTAGGCGGACTGTATTTCACATTCAGATGTAAATTCATGCAGGTTCGTCTTTTCAAGGAATCATTCAAAGTAATCATGGAGAAGCCTTCGGATGAAAACGGAATTTCATCATTCGGTGCACTGATGGTTTCAACAGCATCCCGTGTCGGAACAGGAAACATCATAGGAGTTGCAACTGCAATATGCCTCGGTGGTGCAGGAGCGATTTTCTGGATGTGGGTAACTGCATTTATCGGCGGTGCTACAGCATTTATCGAGTCAACACTGGCTCAGATATACAAGAAGAGAGATGTGGACGGGACAAGCTACGGCGGTCCTGCATTCTACATGCAGACAGCGCTTAAGCAGAGATGGCTCGGAGTTATCTTCTCAGTTCTCATCATACTGATCTATGCAGTAGGATACAACATGCTGGCTGCCTTCAACCTGCAGTCTACATTCGCAGCGTTCTCTTTCTATGATGCATCAGTTACTCCGAAGATCATAGGAATTATACTGGCAATTCTGTTCGGTATCATTGTAATAGGCGGAGCAAAGCGTCTGATCAAGGTTACAGGCGTTATGGTTCCGATCATGGGTGTTATCTATGTTGCCGTTTCTATTCTGGTGCTTATACTTAACATCACCAATATTCCGGCTATGATCGCCGGTATTTTCAGAAGTGCATTTGACTTCAGCGCTATATTCGGCGGATTTGCAGGTTCATGTATAATGTGGGGTATCAAGAGAGGTCTGTACTCCAACGAAGCCGGTATGGGTTCTGCTCCGAACGCAGCTGCCAAGGCTGACGTTTCACATCCGGTAAAGCAGGGTCTTGTCCAGATGCTTTCAGTATTTATTGACACACTGCTGATCTGCTCAGCTACAGCTTTCATGTGCCTGAGCACTATGACAGATCCGTCAGCATATGTAGTGGACGGAGCTGCTGATGCTGCAGGTTATGTTCAGGCTTCAATGGGATCAGCTCTGGGAAGCTTCGGTCCTGTTTTCCTGGCAGTTGCAATGTCACTGTTCGCATTCACAACTCTGATCGGTAACTACTCATACTGCGAAGGATGTTTGGAATTCATAATCAGAAGAGCACCTAAAAAAGGAGAACTTCTGGTATTCAGAATGATAGCGACAGTACTGGTATTTGTAGGAGCTATCGCAAGTGCGGGATTTGTATGGGATACAGCGGACATGCTGCAGGGACTTATCGTAGTTGTTAACGTTCCGTCAATTCTCATTCTCGGAGGAACAGCTATCAAGTGTCTCAATGACTATACAAAGCAGCGAAAAGAAGGAAAGGATCCTCATTTCATCGCCAGCGATATCGGAATCAAGGAAGAAACAGATTTCTGGAAATAATCACGGTGTTATTTCTGCTGCCGACAGGCAGCGTATGAATGATAGTAAAACGGCATACAGTATGGATAGTTCAGAACTGTATGCCGTTTTTTTGTTAATTGAAACTGATATGTTATGCCTCATCTCCCATGAGATCAAATCTGCTTCTTTCAGGGGACCAGTGAGTATGAGCTATGTAGTCGGCCACCTGTTCTTTCTTTCTGTCCTTCAGCAGAGTGTATATTTCTCTGTGTTCTGCGTTGGTGGCCAGGAGAATCCGGATGATTTCTCCTTTAGGATCGGTGGTGTAGCTTTTTTTGATAAACTTGTTCCTGAGCCTTTCGATTTCGCTGATAAGAGTCTGATTGCTGCATTTCGATATGTATACCTGATGAAACTCAAGCTGCTGACGGTAGTACATGGCAAAATTCTCCGACCTGATAGCGAGATCCATACTTTCAATATAAAAATCCATATCTTTGAAATCCTGCTCTGTCAGACCGGCACATGCATTGTATGCTGCAAGTCCGTCAAGCTGTCCGATGACTTCGTATAGTTCCCGGGCTTCCTTGAGATCCACATGTCTGATGATAAACCCTTTTCGCGGTACATTTTCCAGAATCTCTTCACCGGCGAGCTGTATCAGTGCTTCTCTTACAGGTGTTCTGCTTATTGAGAGCTCTTCACAGATGGCTGCTTCGCTGATTTTTTCTGATGGTCTGAGCCTGCCTTCCATGATCTGTTCGGCTATGTAGTCATATACGTGGTCTTTGAGGGTTTTGAATTTTGGCATAATTTACTCCTTTGTTCCACTTGCAGAAAGATTAAGTAAGATAGTGAATATTATACATAAATACTGCATATATTGGCAATTATTATTTAAAAAGTGCAACTTGATTGACTATTTTAATAATTTAATATATACTATTCAGTATATTATATACAATATATTTGAAAAGGAGAGAAGATATGACAAAGTTTAATAATGTAATTGTAAGAAAACCATGTAAAGCTGTATGTGACGGTATTACTTCTGCTCCGGAGCTTGGACAGCCGATTTATGAGAAGGCTCTCGCCCAGCATGAAAAGTATATCGAAGCATTAAAAAAATGCGGCGTTGAAGTTACTGTTCTTGAAGCCGATGAAAGATATCCTGATTCATGCTTCGTTGAGGACCCTGCTCTTATCACACGCAAGTGTGCTATTATAACCAATCCGGGAGCTGCGTCAAGAAACGGAGAAAAGGATGAGATCATAGGAGCTGTCAGAAAGTTCTTCCCTGAAGACAAGATCGAGTACATCAAAGATCCCGGAACTCTTGAGGGCGGAGATGTTATGATGGTAGGAGACACTTTCTATGTAGGTCTTTCGGCAAGAACAAATGCAGAAGGAATCAGGCAGCTGGGAGAGATCCTGAACAAATACGGTCTGGAATGCGTTCAGGTTCCTCTGGAAAAGGTTCTTCACCTGAAGACAGGTGTAAACTACCTCGAAAACAATAACATGCTTGTATCAGGCGAATTCATCGATAAACCTGAATTTGCCAAGTACAATAAGATAGTTATTCCTGAAGAGGAAGCATATGCTGCAAACTGCATATGGGTGAACGGCACAGTTATCGTACCTGAAGGATATCCTGCAGTTCTCAAGGCTGTACAGGATGCAGGATATGAAACACTGGTCGTGGATACTTCTGAATTCAGGAAGATCGATGGCGGACTCAGCTGTCTCTCATTGAGATTCTGGGCGTAAACTTATATTGAACTGAACCGGATACGGGGTGAAAAAAATGAGTAAAATCGGTGAAAAAAAATTAGGCCTGTTCCCGCTGGTGTTCTTTGCAATAGGCTGCATGCTGGCGAGCGGAGTGTTCACACTGTCTGGAGACTTCGCGGCAGCGGGAGCATATACACTGGCAACAATAATAGGCTGGGGTATAACATTTATCGGTATGATAGCGCTGACAATGTGCTACTACAGACTGAGTATTTCCAAGCCTGACCTGACATCAGGCATTTACAGCTATGCCAGAGCGGGATTCGGCTCCTATATAGGGTTCAACTCCGCATGGGGCTACTGGATGAGTGCGATACTGGCACTTGTATCTTTCTTCGTAGCGTTCTTTGGTAACCTGGGAGGAATCTTCCCGGTTTTCGGAAGCGGTACCACATTAGTGTCAATAATCTGTGCATCTGTGATTCTGTGGCTGTTTGTGCTCCTTCTGATGAAGGGTGTGAATCAGGCAACCGTGATAAATGCATTCGTGGTGATTGCCAAGGCGATTCCGATTGTGTTCATGGTAATCGCTGCGATTTTCGCAGGATCATTCCACTGGGATATCTTTGTTGACAATTTCACTGGAGCAGGCTCTGATATGTCGCTCTTTGAACAGGTTAAAGCAACGATATTCACTACAGTATGGATCTTCATAGGTATCGAAGGTGCCGTAGTAATTTCAGAAAGAGCCAGGGATACGAAGATTGCAGGAAGAGCAACTGTAATATCCTTCATAGCACTGTTCCTGCTGTATTTCATCATATCAGCGCTTTCAATGGGAGTTATGCCGCATGATGAGCTGGCTGCTCTGGGATGGCCTTCAATGGCAGGAGTAATGACTGCAATCGTAGGACCTTGGGGAGGAATCCTGGTTAATGTAGCTGTATTCATTTCCATAGGCGGAGCATTGTTCACATATGTCATTCTGTGCACTGACAGTGCTTTCGGACCTGCAGACAAGGGCTGCTTCCCGAGCATTTTCAGCAGGAAAAACAAGAACAACGCACCGACATATTCAATAATTTTCAGTGCTCTGATCGTTGAAGTATTCCTGATTCTGGCAATGATAAGCGATGCTGCATTCCAGAACTGCTACTACCTGTCGACGATTTCGATCATGATCCCTTATATGCTTTCTGCGTTCTATGCACTCAAGTGCTGTGCCAACGGAGAAACACTGCAGGGACTCTCGGCAGGAAGAAAAACGTGGGAATGGATTTTTGCCATCATCGGATCGATATACGGAGTATGGATGCTGTATGCGTCAAGTATCGCGTATGTACTGGTATGTGCACTGCTTTATGCTCCTGGCATCATTCTTTACATCATCAGACGTAAAGAAGAAAATGACGGACCGATATTCCCTAAGATTTACGACAAGGTAGTTGCCGTTATTCTTATCGTAATGTTCGTTCTAGCAATCGTCCTGCTTGCTAACGGAACAATTGCTCCGTTCTAAGTTTTGATTTACAGTTCGTTAAAGCTGCTCAGCTCCGGCCGGGCAGCTTTTTTGTGACGGATATACGGGGAGGGTCATATATGATCAGCGGCTTTTCAAATAAATAAAATGAACTGTGTTTTTTAAATAAAAGGCATGGTATACTATTGATATAACTATGAAAATCGCGAGGGAGAACAAGATGAAAAACTATAAAAAACTGCAGAACGGAAGCGATATCAGAGGAATCGCCATTACCGGAGTGCCGGGAGAGCTGCCCAACCTGACGCCGGATGAAGCTGCTGATATTGCAGGAGGATATCTGATATGGCTGAGCGAGAAGCTGGGCAGGAAGCCTGAAACACTGAAGATAGCTATAGGAAGAGACCCCAGAGTTTCCGGCCAGTATCTGATGGACGGCCTCATGAACGGATTCGGTCCGTATGGCCCTACTGTATATGACTGTGGACTTGCTTCAACACCGGCAATGTTCATGAGTACTGTATTTCCTGGATTTGAATGTGACGGAAGCATAATGATAACCGCCAGTCATCTGCCGTACAATAGAAACGGATTTAAGTTTTTCACCAGAGAAGGAGGCCTCAATAAGGCTGACATAACACAGATACTCAAGTATGCGGCAGACGGTAATGCGTGCGAAGAGCACCTGGGAGCTCCGGGGTTCACAGACAGGCTCACCCGAAGGCTCGGCAAACAGATATATCCTGCAGAAAAAGCAGATCTGATGACACCGTACTGCGAACATCTGAAACAGCTCATTATAGATGGCGCGGATAACGGCGACAGACCTCTCGAAGGTATGAAGATAGTTGTGGATGCAGGAAACGGCGGCGGCGGATTCTATGCGAAAAAGGTACTGGCTCCGCTGGGGGCAGATGTCAGAGACAGCCAGTTCCTGGAACCTGACGGAATGTTTGAGAATCATGCACCTAACCCTGAAGATAAAGAAGCTATGGCCTCCATATGCACACAGGTGATTTCCAGAGGTGCGGATCTGGGCATTATATTTGATACCGACGTGGACCGGTCAGCTGCAGTGGACAGCAGAGGAAGAGAAATTGCCAGAAATGGTATAGTTGCCATGGCGGCAGCTCTGGTGGCTGAGGAACACCCGGGAACCACTGTTGTAACCGACAGCATAACCAGCAGACAGCTTACAGCCTTTATTGAAGACGAACTTGGACTGAAACATCTCAGGTTCAGGAGGGGCTACAAAAACGTGATAAACAAGGCTCAGGAGCTCAATGAATCAGGAACCGACTGCCAGCTGGCGATAGAAACTTCCGGGCATGCGGCCCTCAAAGAGAATTATTTCCTGGATGATGGAGCGTATCTTGCCACAAAAATAGTGATCAAAGCAGCCAGACTGGCGAAGGAGGGCAGAACTCTGGACAGCATTCTGGAGAAGCTTGAGAATCCTGCAGATGAGAAAGAGGTCAGAATACCGATTCTCTGCAGCGATTTCGGACCTTATGGAGACAGAGTGCTTGAGGATCTGGAGGAATTCGTGAAGAATTCAGAAGACCTTTCGCTGGAAGAACCGAATTACGAAGGTGTCAGGATTAATTTCCCGGATGGATGGTGCCTGCTGAGAAAATCGCTGCACGATCCGATACTGCCGATGAATATGGCATCGGATATGCCGGGAGGCTGTGAGGATATCAGGAAAATAATGAGCGGATTCCTTGCTGATTACGACGAACTTGATTTATCAGTGCTTTAACATGTATACCGGAAAGCGGAGAACGGTGAAAACAATGAGAGAACATTTTGTGACTTGCGGCCAGATGAAGATTCTTGAGCAGAGAGCGGATGCCGACGGACTGTCTTATTATCGCATGATGGAAAATGCCGGTACCAGGGCGGCAGAGATTATAATGGAGAGGATAAGCGGCAGCTGCTCTGGAGAATATGATTTTGATATGAAAAGCAGACTTGAGGTGGCAGAAGATAATTTTCGCGGAGGAGAATTGTCTGCTTCTCATGAGGCAGGCAGGTCAGCCCTGATGTTCTGCGGCAAAGGGAACAACGGCGGAGACGGGTTCGTAGCTGCTCGCAGGATGATGGAAGCCGGATACAGTGTGACAGTTATACTTGTTGACGGCGAACCGGTAACAGAAGACAGCATCACTAATTTCGGCCTTATCAGAGACCGACTTGAAATTGTGGATATGAATGACGATGAGCGGGCGCTTATGCAGATAAGACAGGATCCGGATGTCATCGTTGATGCCATATACGGGACAGGTTTCCGGGGCAGACTTGCAGGAAGCGGGCTGAAAGCGGCGATATGTATCAATAAGCAGCACGCTGAAAAGGGAACGGAAGTGGCTGCCCTTGATATTCCATCAGGTCTGGGCGGTGATCTGACAAATGAGAAAGATCTTGAGGTGAACAGCGTCAGAGCGGATTACACTATCACCTTTCATGCCAGGAAGCCTGTGCACCTCCAGAAATTTGCGGCTGCATACTGCGGTGAAACCATCGTTGCAGATATAGGCATCGATGAAGAACGGCTGTGGAATGTGGAGATGTGAAGCGTAAGTAAATAAAACTGTCAGCCTGATTTCAGATCTGATAAGGCTGACAGTTTTGTCTTATATTGAGTTCTCTTTTTCACGTTTCTTTATCTTGTTCCACAGGTCGAGGCTTTCGTCCGCATTGGAAACCTTTTCGTCTCCGAATACGTGAGGGTGGCGGCGTATCATTTTCTCAGATACACCCTGTATGACATCCGCCATGGTAAATCTGTTTTCTTCGGATGCTATCTGTGCATGCATAACAACCTGCAGCAGCAGGTCCCCAAGCTCTTCACAGAGATTGGCATCATCCCTGTTGTCGATGGCCTGAAGGACTTCGCCGGACTCCTCCATCAGACACTCCTTGAGACTATCGTGAGTCTGTTTTATATCCCAGGGACATCCTCCGGGACCACGAAGCTGTGAGATGATTTCGATAAGATCGTCAAAATCGTAGGTTCTGGTCATATCGTTGTAATCAAATTTTTTATCTGTCATTTGTATACTCCTTGATTATCTGTTGAGATTTCCCATTCTGTAACCGCCGAGATCCAGAGCTGCATAAGAGAAGCCGCAGGCTCTGATTTCCTCGTTGACTCTGTCCATCAGAGCATCGTCGTACAGCTTGTGTCTGTCTTCGGGCAGTACTTCTATTCTGGCCACATCACCGTGGTGGCGTACCCTGACCTGGGAAAAGCCGAGGGATCTCATGAAAACCTCAGCCCTGTAGATGGCGTCAAGCTTGTCAGCAGTGATTTTTTCCCCGTAGGGGATTCTTGACGCCAGGCATGCGAAAGCGGGTTTCTGCCATACAGGTGTACCATCCTGAAGTATCAGTGCTGATTCAAGAACAGGATCATCAGCCGCGAGCTGCTTCAGAGCACAGCGTATTTCGGACTTGGTCAGGCCGGCATCCTTAAGGGGACTGGAGACACCCAGCTCCTGCAGTGCCCTGTATCCCGGTCTGTAATCATCCATATCATCAAGGTTGGTGCCGTCGGCCAGAACGCTGCCCACCATATCAGCCCGTTCTTTAAGCTGTGAGAAAATGGACTTTTTACATGTATAACATCTGTCCTGAGGATTGTCTTCTATAAGTTCCAGCACATCCTCAGCACTGACTGTTTTGTGGCTGATACCCAGCATGCTGCACAGATGAACTGCGTATTCGACTTCATCCGGCGCGAAATGAGGACCGGAGGCAGTAAGAGCAGCTATACGGTCGCTGCCGGGGCCATAGGATTCTTCAAATACCTTAGCAGCGAAAGCAAGCAGAAATACGCTGTCGACACCGCCGGAGAGGGCAATGATCATCTGGCCGTAATCCAGAATAATGCTTCTGAGTTTCTGTAATCTGGAATCAAGTGTACTGATGTATGACATATATGCACCTCCTGAGGTTTATGTAGCAATGGTTCTATGATCTGACACGTTCTTCCTTTGCAGGCAGCTGAGAAACTACAATTGCAGCGAACATGATCAGGCATCCGGCTATTTCTCTCAAGCTCATGCTTTCTCCGAGAATAATCATACCGGCAATAACTGCGAAAACTGATTCAAGGCAAAGTATCATGGAGGCAACCGTAGGATCGGTATCTGCCTGGGCAACGATCTGCAGTGTATACGCCACACCGCAGGACAGTACACCGGCATAAAGGACAGGAAGCCATGAATCTATCAGCGTGCTGAAGGACGGCAGGTCGAATCCCAGAGCAGGGTCGAGAGGGAACATCAGTATTATGGACAGGATTCCGGCCACGAAGAACTGGATGCATGAGAGCTTGACACCGTCCACTTTAGGTGAAAAATAATCTATGACAAGGATATGCCCTGTGAAACAGAGAGCACACAGCATTATCAGCAGATCTCCCTTGTTGATATGTCCGAAGCCTCCTTCTGCAGGCATGCACAGCAGGTATAGTCCGACTGCGGAAGCCAGCACGCAGAGCCAGATGACAGGACGTACCTTTTTACCGATAAACAGACCGCAGATAGGAACGAGAACGACATAAAGCGCCGTGATAAATCCTGCTTTGCCTGCAGTGGTGTAGAAAATACCTATCTGCTGGAGATTGCTGGCGACCAGCAGTGCGATTCCGCAGCAGATACCTCCGATTATAAGAAGCCTGTTTTCCTTTTTTCTGTCTTCTTCTGAAACTTCAGCAGCTGTTTCGCCAGCCTGAAGTGCTTTCTTCACTTTCCAGTTTTTCAGAAACATAATGGCAGGGATAAGCACGATGCCTCCGATAAGAGTACGTATACCATTGAATGCCAGAGGCCCGATAAGATCCATGCCGCTTTTCTGAGCTACGAATGAACTGCCCCATATGAACGCAGTAAGCATAAGCATCAGATTTCCGCGCATTTTTTTACTCATTTTTAATACACTCCTTAAAGAAATTTCTCTGGTTTCTGATTATTATTTTATTAGAGCACAGCATGACTTGCAAGCTGAAAGTGTGCCTGCTCATATAAAAATTAAAGGCTATATGATTCAATAAATGCCGGAACTATGGTAAAATAATTAATTATGAAAGAAGGCGGCAGAAATATGAGAGAAAGGCTGCATATTGCCACTGTATGCAGCCAGCACAGAGAAATTCTGGACAGGTGGGGAATTGGCGTCGAGCTTGATCAGTTCTGCATGGCGGCCAGCATGAAAGGAGAGGCAAGACAGGCAGCGGACAGAGAAATCGCAGAACTGAAAGCGGTGGCAGGCGGTATGATACTGCATGCACCTTTCAATGAGCTTTTCCCTGCAGCCATCGATCCTGATGCCAGAGCTCTGGCAATGAGAAGGTTCAGTGAAGCGGCTGAGATTGCCGCAGAGAATGGCATCAGCAGAATGGTGGTGCATTCGGGATATGTTCCTTTTGTGTATTTCAAGGAATGGCACAGAGACAGATCCGTAGAGTTCTGGGAGGAATTTATGGCAGACAAGCCCGATGATTTTATAATCATGATAGAAAACGTTCTTGACGATGAGCCTTATATGATGGCTGAAATCATGGAAAGAATCAGCAATCCCAATATCAGGTTGTGTTTTGACACGGGTCATGCTCTCTGCGTAAGCAAGGTGCCTGTATCTGAATGGCTTCGGGTTCTGGCGCCGTATCTGGGACATCTGCACATTCATAATAATGACGGTCAGTATGATCATCACAGTGCCCTGACAGAAGGTCTCATCGATATGGAGGACTTTCTCGACGATGTGATAAAACTGTGCAGCCGGGATACGACAGTGACTCTCGAAACCATTGATGGACTCGGCTCCGTGGAATGGCTTGGTAAAAAGGGATATCTGGTGTGATCGGGACGATAAGGAGGATAAGTTGCTGGAAAATAAGTTGTATGAAATAATAGGGAAAATAATGCCCCCGGACAGGGATGCCATGGAAAAAGCCAGAGCCAGACAGGAGAGTCTGGCCAAACCGCCGGGAAGTCTTGGCGGTCTTGAGGATATCTCTGTCAAAATGGCGGGAATAACAGGAAATGTGAAGAACAGAATAGAGAAAAGCTGCGTGGTGGTACTCTGTGCAGATAATGGAGTTGTAGAGGAAGGTGTAGCTTCTGCTCCTCAGAGTGTTACAATGGCCCAGACTGTGAATTTTACACGAAGGCTGACTGGAGTAGGTGCACTGGCCGAAAGCTTCGGCAGCGAGCTTCTCATCGTCGATATGGGAATCAGGGATCATATTCCGGAGGAACTTTATGATGATGTTCCTCTCAGAGATACTCACAAGATAATAGACAGGAGGATCCGCAGATCCACAAGTAATCTGGCCAGAGGAGCCGCCATGACCAGAGAGGAGGCCATAAAAGGCATCCTGACGGGGATTGAAATGGCCGAGGCTGTGAAAAAGAACGGTTATGACATTCTCGGTGTGGGAGAGATGGGTATAGGAAATACCACGACAAGCGCTGCCGTCCTTTCGGCTGTTACAGGCAGGGACAGCAGCTTCACCTGCGGCAAGGGAGGCGGCCTGAATGATGAAGGCTATATCAGAAAAAAGGAGATCGTGGACAAGGCATCGGAAGGCTACAGAGCCTGCGGCGGTCTGCTGGAGCAGGAAAAGTCCGGCAGGATAAGCCGCGATGAGGCTGCGGACATGATGGTGGATATACTCGCCGCAATGGGAGGCTTTGATATCTGTGCCATGACAGGGGTGTTCCTCGGAGCAGCAGCCGGCAGGATTCCGGCAGTGATAGACGGATATATTTCTGTTGTGGCGGCGCTGGCGGCAGCAGTGATAGCACCGGAATCGACAGCGTATATGTTTGCGTCGCACAAGTCTTTTGAAAAAGGATACATGTTGGCAGTAGAGACTCTGGGGATAGAACCATTCCTCTCTCTGGGCATGAGACTGGGCGAGGGCAGCGGATGTCCTATTGCCTTTGACGTGATTAGAGGCGCATGCGATGTCATGAGAAATATGGCAACCTTTGAAGAAGCGGAAATAAATGATGATTATCTTGAAGAAATAAGGAATGGAGACTGTTTCTGATGAATATTCTTATCAGCGGAGGATGCAAGAACGGCAAATCCTTTTTTGCCCAGAGAAAGGCTAAGGAGATGGCTGAAAGTTCAGGCAGACCGCTTTATTACATAGCTACGATGATTCCTCATGACGATGAAGACCATGCCAGAATAAAGCGCCATATTTCAGAGAGGGCAGGCTGGGGCTTCACTACCATTGAGCAGGGAAAAAACCTTGCAGACATTCTGGATATGCCGCAGATAGATAAATCGGGCGTTTTCCTGATGGACAGCGTTACAGCGCTTCTGGGCAACGAGATGTTTGATGATGAAGGCAATTATGTTGAAACTGCAGCAGAGCATGTCAGGGAGAGCGTACTGAAGTTCGCAAGGGAAACCGGCAGCACAGTATTCGTATCTGACTATATTTACGGTGATGCCGACAGATATGATGAGCTGACGGAGTGTTACAGGAAGAGTCTGGCCTGTGTGGACCGGGCACTGGCGGCAGAATGCGACGAGGTATATGAAATAACTTACGGAATGCAGGAGAGATGGAAATGAAATACATCAGAGGTTTTATGATGGCATGGGGAAATTTCACATCGATACCATGTCCTTCGAATAAATGGTACGAGGAATATCGCGGTGCGATGCTGAATATGCTGCCCCTCACGGGCACACTGCTGGGTATCATCAGTGTCGTCGTATGGGAGATACTGTCCATCGCCGGGATAAATCCGGTGTTTGCCGGAATTGTCGTTACTGCCCTTTACTTCTGGATGACAGGATTCATACATCTGGACGGATTCATGGACTGCAGTGATGCCATATTGTCAAGGCGACCGGAGATGGAGGAAAGACGCAGGATACTCAAGGATTCTCATGTCGGGGCCTTCGCGGTAATTGCGCTTGCTTTCATGCTGATGCTGTTTGCAGGAAGCATGGCGGCACTATCAGAGGAATTCACCATGAGTGAAGGCGCTATGTTCATTATTGTGCTGACCTTATCCAGAACCTTTGCGGTACGTGATGTTATAAACCAGAAACCGATGAGCACGAGCCAGTACAACGGTACAGTCTATGAGGATTCTCGTGAAAAAGGGACTGCAGCGGTTGTATCGGCGGCAGCTGTATCGGCTGTGATGTATGTGGTTTTTATCTTTGATTTTTCACAACCCTTCAGTGTTGTGAATGTTCTCACGTTATTTTATACAATAGTGCTGGCGGCACTGATGAAGGTAGTTGCCGGATGGGTCGGCGGCAGTGCGAGAAAGCAGCTGGGAGGAATGAACGGCGATATTTCGGGATGCATGATTGTGCTGGGAGAAATGTCGGGAGTCATGCTTATGGCGCTGCTTTCGGATCTGATTGGACTCGTGTGATTTTTATAATAGTCAGGAGAATGATATGATACTTATTTTTGGCGGAGCATATCAGGGCAAGCTTGAATATGCTCAGAAGAATTATGATGTAGAGACTGTATGCGACTGCAGCAATGGTGAGACCCCTGATTTTACGAAGGATATAATATACGGACTGGACGGATTTGTGCTTGAATGCGCCAGACAGGGGCGTGAAGCCGCAGACTTTTTCAGGGACAGCAGAGAAAAATGGCAGGATAAGGTGCTGATATCGACAGATGTGTCACAGGGTATAGTTCCGGTAGATGCAGTGATGAGAGCATTCAGAGAGATGAACGGCAGGCTGATGCTTTATCTGGCAGAAGAAGCAGAGCAGGTTGTGCGTGTGTTCTGCGGCATCGGAAGGAGAGAAAAATGATAGAATCCAGGATATGCCTGATAAGGCATGGAATAACAGAGGGCAACCAGAGGAGGCTGTATTACGGACACTCTGACATCCCGCTTTCTGAAGAAGGTGAAGTTGAACTTGAGAAGCTGGCTGCATCGGGTCTGTACCCTGACAGCGAACAAGCATCCTTTTATACGACCGGTCTGCTCAGAACTGAGCAGACGCTGAGCATAATATATGGTGATAGACCCCATGAAGCTATCAGCGACCTCAGAGAGATAAATTTCGGACGTTTCGAAATGAAATCCTATGAAGAGCTTAAGGAGCAGGCTGATTATCAGACATGGATTGGAGGCGACATGACAAAAGTAGGTCCGCCGGACGGAGAAAGTACGGGAGAGTTCGCCCTGAGGATCAGAGGAGGATTTGAGGACCTGATGCAGCGCCATCAGCTCAAAGCGCTGTCTTTGAGGCACAAGAAGGAGAATGCC
>JALEQY010000153.1 GCA_022763735.1 Clostridiales bacterium | reverse complement strand
TTCGGCTGTCGGTATGGGGAACATATGGAGGTTCCCGTATATGGTATCGGAATGGGGAGGTCTTACATTTCTGATTCCGTACTTTATATTTGTAATTCTTATCGGAGCTACAGGTGTTATCGAAGAAATTGCACTGGGACGATCCACAGGTGCAGGTCCGATCGGGGCATTTGGAAAATGCACGGAAATCAGAACCGGAAGCCGTTTCGGTCAGTGGATAGGTGCCATTCCGGTGGTGGGAGCACTTTGCCTTGCCATAGGATATACAGTAGTTGTAGGGTGGATTTTTAAATACACTTTTATGGCACTGACGGGCGGTATTGCTGATCTGGGTCAGGATATGGATGTTATTGGAGGAATGTTCGGTCAGACAGCATCAGCATGGGGCAACAATATGTGGCTTATTATTGCTGTTGCCGCTGTGGGACTGATAATGATTTTCGGAATTGCAGGAGGTATCGAAAGAGTAAATAAGGTTATGATGCCGGCGCTTTTCTGCCTTTTTGTGATCCTGGGCATATATATTATGACACTGCCTGGCTCAAACGAAGGGTACAAGTACATCTTTACACTTGAGCCTGCAGGGCTGCTTGAGCCGGAGCTCTGGGTATTTGCCTTCGGACAGGCATTCTTCTCACTTTCCATAGCGGGAAACGGGACTGTGATCTATGGTTCATACCTTGGCAGAAACGAGAACGTGATCAAGTCGGCAAGAAACATCGCTGTATTTGATACCATCGCATCGATGCTGGCGACACTGGTTATTGTTCCGTCAATGGCGGTGGGCGGTGCAGCCCTAGATACAGCAGGACCGGGGCTCATGTTCATTTACCTTGTAAATGTATTCAACGGAATGCCGGGCGGCACTGTGGTAGGTATAATATTTTATGTGTGCGTGATGCTGGCAGGAATAACATCCCTGATAAATCTGTACGAGGTTCCTGTCGCGGCTCTGCAGGAAAAACTTCACATGAAGCGTGTTCCTGCGGTTGCCGTAATAGCTGGTGCAGGCTGCGTTGTTGCACTGTTTATCCAGGCAATTGTTTCAGGCTGGATGGATGCGGTTTCGATTTATGTATGTCCGCTGGGCGCAATGCTGGCAGGTATAATGTTTTTCTATGTTGCGGGCAAGGATTATGCGGAGAAAGCAGTTAATGAAGGCGCCGGCAAACCGATAGGTCCTTGGTTTGTAAAGCTTGGAAAATACGTGTTTGTTCCTCTGGCGCTGATTGCGCTGGTGGCCGGTGCATTCTTTGGCGGGATCGGCTGATATCGGGAAGTGACCGGTAGATGGATGATTCCCTGTGCAGCAGTTCCGAAAAAGATTTGAAAATGAAAACCGTGCATAATTTACTGCTGAACAGTAAAATATGCACGGTTTATATTTTTCTGTGATAACTGTTTATCGTTCCATATACCACCTTTTTTTGGTGAACCAGTAGCAGATCGGCAGTGCATACATATACACAGCATAGGGCAGTGCATGGTAATCCATGCCAAAGAATGACAGAGGCACAGAGCAGCCTATGCTCCAGGGGATAAAGCAGGCAATCAGAATCACGGAGTTTTCCATATCAATAGCAAGCTCCTGTCTGGATGCCCCGGCATCCTCATAAGGCTTTGACAGCAGATCGGAACACATCAATGTGGCAATAGTCTGGTTGCAGAATACAGCTGCTGACCCGATACTCATCAGAAGAATCATCGAGTAACGCCCGATTCGGCTGCAGCCGCTGCTGATCTTCTCCTGCAGACTTTCAAGCATTCCGGTACCGTTGAAGATCCCCGAATATGTACATGAAATAAGGAGAATTGCAACGATTTCCATCATGGAAACAAGGCCGCCTCCATTGAGCAGGGATCCAAGGTCACCACCGTGGGATTCATATCCAACAATGCAGATCTTCAGCACCTCAGGAAGCGGAACGCCCTGAACAAGACAGGCCACCAGAATGCCACTGACTATACTCGCTGTCATGGAAATCAGAACGCTGACTTTAAAAAGCGGCAGCAGAAGCATCAGCACGGCAGGCACAAAGGACCACAGTGAAAGATTGAATTCGCTTCTGAATGATGCGAGAAGTTCTGCATCAACCTGGGTGATAGGGTTCATCACTGAGACCACGGAATAAACGACGATGCATATCAGCAGAGGCAGCAGTCCTGTCTGCATCATCATTTTAACATTATCGAATATTTTTGTATCGGTTACAGCAGCTACCATGTTGGCGCTGGAGGATACCGGAGAGCAGCGGTCCCCAAAATAAATTCCCGACATCAGTACTCCGGCTGTAAGCACAGGATCGACACCACCACTTCTTGCCAGCGTCATGAAGATGACTCCCACGGTTCCGGCAACACCGAAGGAGGTGCCGATGGCATAGCTGAGAAGACAGGACAGCAGGAACGCGATTATCAGAAACAGCGGCGGAGTGATGATTCTGATGCCGTAGTAGACAAAAATAGTGATGGTGCCGGATACCCGCCATACGGCAGTCAGAAATCCGATGACACACATGACCTCAATGACGATGAAAGAGTCGCGAGCTCCGCCTGCACCCATTTTACATAGCTCTTTAACGCCGAATCCGCGCTTCAGACCGACAGCAGTGAAAGCCACAAGCCCCGCAAGCAGCGCTATAACCATAGTAAAACCTTTTATAAGGGCGGCAAGCATTACCGCCATGAATAAAATGAATGCAAGTAAAAGATCCATCTGAATTCCTTTCTGAAGCGGCACTGCAGCAGCCCTGTATGCCGCATTGACTTAATTCTGCCAATAGTTTAACATGAAGGCATAATTTTGTAAAACGCACACCGGGAGGATTATTATGCAAAATGAACGTCTTGACAGGCAGGTGGATTTCTGCAGGGAAATAGATAAGGAAAAATTCATCAAGAGGGAAACGTATGTAACAGGAGCAACCCGTATGGAAAACGATGCGGAGCATGCGTGGCATGCTGCACTGATGGCTATAATTCTGAAAGAGTATGCCAGTGAGGAAATCGATATTCTCAAGGTGGTGACGATGCTGCTGATTCATGACATAGTTGAAATCGATGCAGGAGATGCCTACGCTTATGATGAAGCGGCACAGGCGACTCAAGGTGAGCGTGAGAAACGTGCAGCCGACAGGATATTCGGTATTCTGCCTGAAGATCAGGCTCGAGAAATGAAAGAAATGTGGGAAGAGTTTGAAGCCAGAGAAACGGCGGAGTCAAAATTCGCTCATACTCTTGACAACTTCCAGCCGGTCATGCTTAATGCGGCAACTGACGGCAGACGATGGATCGAGCGTGATGTGAAGCTGGAGAAAATCCTGAAACGAAACGAAATCACTGCAGAAGGCTCAAAGAGGCTCTGGGACTACTCTCTTGAGAACTTTATAAAGCCCAATGTGGAAAAGGGACGTATCAGGAAATAATAAAAGACCTCTTTCACATATAATTACGATGTCAAAGAGGTCTTTTCTGGTCCGATATGTTTGTTTTACATTTCAGCCTCAGCAGCTTTTATCATGATGGCGCATTCCATACGTTTCTTGAAAAGCTCGCAGCCGGGCTCATATATGCCTTTGATGGAGCCGCTGGCATGATAGGCATTGGCGGCACAGCCGCCGGAGCAGTAAAGCTTCGCCCAGCAGTCCTTGCAGTCAGGTCTTGAGTATGCATTGCAGCTGCGGAATTCTTCGCGGATATCGTCATTGGTTACGCCGTTCCACACATCGCCAAGCTTGTACTTTTCCTCGCCCACAAACTGGTGGCATGGATAGAGATCACCCCATGGGGTCACTGCCATGTACTCGGTGCCGGAACCGCAGCCGGAAATTCTCTTATAAATGCACGGTCCGTTTGTCAGATCGATCATATAGTGATAGAAAGTGAACGGGTTGCCTTCTTTGCGGCGCTTTATCATCTCTTTAGCCAGTATTTCGTACTGTTCTTTTACAATTTCTATGTCTTCAGGTGTCAATGCCGACGGGTCGTCGGGCGAGCATACGACAGGTTCCATACTCAGTTCTCTGAACCCCAGGTCTGCCATGTGGAATACGTCGTTGGTGAAATCGGGGTTGGCGTGTGTGAAGGTGCCACGCATGTAGTAGTTTTTGCCACCGCGGGCCTCAACAATCTCTTTGAATTTAGGGACAACTTTATCATAGCTGCCGTTTCCGGCAAAGTCCACGCGGGTCAGGTCGTGGATTTCCTTCCTGCCGTCCAGGCTGAGAACCACATTGCTCATTTCGCGGTTGGCGAAATCGATAACATCATCATCGATGAGAACGCCGTTTGTTGTCAGAGTAAATCTGAAATTCTTGCCGTGTACCTTTTCCTGCTCTCTGGCATATGCCACGAGCTCTTTTACAACATCCCAGTTCATAAGGGGCTCACCGCCAAAGAAGTCCACTTCAAGATTCCTGCGGCTGCCGGAATTCTCGATGAGGAAGTCCAGTGCGCGTTTTCCGACTTCAAGACTCATGAGCGCCTGATCCCCATGGTATTTTCCCTGACTTGCGAAGCAGTAGGAGCAGTTGAGATTGCAGGTGTGGGAAACATGGAGGCAGAGCGCCTTGATGATATTGCCTGAGCGTTCCTTGAAAATGCCTGCAGCGTCAGCGAAGGTATCCTCTGAATAGAGCTTTCCGGCGTCGATGAGGAACTGAACATCCTCGAGACAGAGCCTCAGCTCCTCTTCGGTCACGTCGCTGCGGCCGTCATATTTTGTGAGCATTTCTGATACGATTTCGTCAGCGGATTTGTCACTGAACATTTCGATAATATCGTAGGCTACTTCGTCTACCACGTGGATGGAGCCGGAGCATGTGTCCAGCACGATGTTGTATCCGTTTAATTTATACTGATGAACCATTGTTGATTATCCTCCGAAATTTATTGCGTTGCGCCGGGTTTGGGCGACACCGCATATATTGAGTTTGTTGGGCTGCGCCCAGTTAGGGCGGCATGCTACCCTTCCAGGTCAGACGCATATATTATACATTAAAAATGCTGCCGTTGGGCAGCATTCTCATAACCGATTATTCTTCTGTCTTTTCACATGGCTGGTTTGCTACACCGCAGCTTGTCTTGCAAGCTGACTGACATGAAGTCTGGCATTCGCCGCAGCCACCATTTTTAGAACTTTCACATAAGTTACGAGTATCGAGTGTCTTGATTCTTTCCATGATAACCTCTCCAAATTATAGTTTTGTTAATTTCACAAATTAAATGATATCACGATGAAATTTATAAGTCAATGGTTCAATTCTAATTAACTTCTCCAGTCTTATTTCAGTTCGTCCAGTTTCCAGCCGGGAACAGCCAGTTCTATGGCCTCTTTCCCGGATACGTGGTCGATTTCCACTATAAACGCACCCATCCAGGCAATTCGGTCTTTAAAGATTTCATAGCAGCCTTCCATGTGATCAGGAGAATATTTTTCAACCAGATATTCATGGAGTTTAATTTTTTCTTCGGAGTCTTCAACCATTCGGGCTTTGCCAAAAACTATGACACTTCTGAAGTATGAAGTGTATTCTTCCGGGATAACATTGTCTGTTTCGATAATTGTGAAAGAGACTTTAGCATGGTTTTTGATAGCGTCTACTTTATGTCCGGTAGGCATGCAGTGGAAAAAGAGTTTGTTGTCTCTGTAAGCGAAACTCATTGGAACTCCATATGGATAATCATCATCGCCAAGAACATTCAGCACCCCGGAAGTTGCTTTGTTTAATATTTCGTCACATTTGGCTCTATCTAATATCTGTCTTTTATCTCTAGAAACTTCTCTGAACATATTGTACTCCTCTCAAGTGTTCGTGTAATGTTTGCGAACTGTAATCTGCCATATGTATTGTAAGAATACCGTGGTTAATTTGCTTTATGAAAAAAGTATATCATCTTCAGAATATTTCGTCTACTGCTATTACAAAATGACGTTCGGTACTAATTCAAACAACTGAAGAACTGACACATTTAACTGCAAAACCTGTCTATCATGTGGAATTGGCATTTTATACAATAATACTGCAGATAAAATGAGGAGAATGGCCGATGTATCGTAGTGGCAGTGATTGGTTTCAGGTTCCGTGGAAAATAAGGGGTGATAAAGTATGACTAAAGGATTTAAAAAATTTCTGCTGGTGGTATCGGCGCTTGCTTTGTACTTTACAAAAAGCGTCAGAGAATTGGAGAAAAACGGTTGACGCTGACGTTACGTGATAGAGTATCATAGTAATTGTTCAGGGAGGGTAAAGCTATGATGACGGTAAGTGAAGTGAGCAAATTAACGGGAAACAGTGTACGGACGCTGCATTACTACGATGAAATCGGTCTTCTGAAACCGACGGAGGTGACAGAAGCAGGGTACAGGCTATATGACGATGATGCCCTTGCCCGGCTGCAGACTATAATGATGTTTCGGGAACTGGAATTTTCACTGAAGGATATCGGGAGAATTATAGACAGCCCTGATTTTGACAGGCAAAAGGCACTGGAGCAGCAGATTGAGCTGCTGAGGCTCAGGAAAGAGCGTCTGGAGCAGTTGATCGAGCATGCTTTAGAGCTGCAGAAGAAAGGAGTAAAAGAAATGGATTTTAGAGCATTTGACAAAAGCAGATTAGACGAATATGAACGTAAAGCAAAGGATATGTGGGGAGACACAGAAGCATACAGGGAGTATGAAAAGAAAACAGAGGGGTATACAGGTGATATGATGGAGAAAACAGCAGTGGATATGATGAAAATATTTGCGGAATTCGGCAAAATTCAGGATAGATCCCCGGATTCCGCTGAAGCTCAGGAGCTTGTTCGAAAGCTTCAGGCGTTTATCACGGACAACTACTATACATGCACAGATCAGATTCTGGCAGGATTGGGGCAGATGTATGCGGCCGGCGGCGAAATGACAGATAATATAGACGTAGCCGGCGGGTCAGGCACAGCCTGTTTTGCAGCGGAAGCCATCAGAGTTTATGTAAACAAGTGATATTTTTCGGATGTTTATATATGAGGGTGTGTATGTTATCTGCACAGCCCTTCCAGAAACAGTGGCATCATCATCTGAGCATGCTGGCACAGGGAGTAATTGCCGCTTGAAATACACCATTCGTACATTAACCCGCGTTCGAACATGGCATAGGCGCGGGTTATATCGTTTATGGAAAGCTCGTCCTTAAAGATTCCCTGTTCCTTGCCTTCGATGGTTATCTGGCGCAGCAGCTTATAGTAGGTTCTGTTGGTGTTGAGCATATGACGTTCGCCGCTGGTGGTAAGCTGGGTTGCGAACAATCTGCTGAGAAGCTCCACTGAAACTGTGTTTTCGATCAGCAGGAACAGCTCCTGATTGAGAAACTTAAGTTTATCGATAGGCGTGAGCGACGGATCCAGTTCCTTTTCCAGCTCGGCGTATTTATCGTCAAAAAGGTACGAGAGGGAGGAGAGCAGTGCGTCCTTGCCCTCGAAGTAATGATAGAAGGAACCTCTGGAGGTTCCTGAGACTTCTACGATTTCTTCTACAGTTGTATCGTCGTAGCCCTGCTGATAAAAGAGCTTCCAGGCGGCAGAGACGATTTTTCCTTTTGTGTTTCTTGAATTTTTCTTCATTTTTCGACCTTATTTTCTTATTTTATTTTTGGTATTCAGTAATAACCAGAATACATTCTAGTATAATATCTTTGAAATTTCAATAGTTTATGCCTATATAACTCTAATTTATACAGAATAATATATAGAATTCATTCTGTATTTCGTTCTTGTTTCGAATGTGATATACTGTGAAAGCTGCCGAGGTGGTTTCTGGTAAATAATACGGCAGCGGAAATCATAGCAACATTATTTTACAAAGGAGAAAAATAAAATGATAAATGGTGAGGTTTTAGCATTTGCCTTATACTTTGTCGCAATAGTATTCGTAGGAATATTCTTTTTCTTTAAGGAAAGAAAGGACGCTACACAGGCGAACTTCTTCCTGGGCGGCAGAAAAATGGGTCCATGGGTAACCGCCATGTCTGCACAGGCATCTGACATGTCAGCATGGCTTCTGATGGGTCTGCCTGGGAGTATTCTTGCTTTCGGATTCGGGCAGATGTGGATAGGTATAGGTCTGGCCCTTGGTACAGCCGCCAACTGGATTTTCGTAGCAAAGAGGCTGAGACAGTTTTCTCATGCAGCAGGAGATGCAATTACGGTTCCGCAGTATCTGGGAAACAGATTCCTGGCAAAGAGCAATACGCTTCAGGTAATCTGTGCAGTTATCTTCTTCGTATGCTTTACAATTTATGTAGCATCGGCATACGTGGCGGGGGCTTCTGTATTTACAACTATTTTCCCTGCACTCGAAACTAAAACAGCGATGATAATTTTCGCACTGGCAATGCTGGCCATCACTTTTTTTGGTGGATTCAAGGCAGTATGCTGGACAGACTTTTTCCAGGGCCTGCTGATGTTCTGTGCACTGCTAGCTGTTCCGATCATAATAGTGGCAACCCAGGAACTGGATACGAGTGCACTTTCTGCAATATATTCATATCAGGACGCGGTCAGCGGTGAAACTATTGAATGCGCTTTCGGTACAGGTATATTTGATGCTTCGTGGCAGGATGTTATCTCAGGTCTGGCATGGGGACTTGGATATTTCGGAATGCCTCATATTCTCGTAAGATTCATGTCGATTGAAAAACCATCGATGGTGAAGAAAAGTGCCACAATGGCAATCATCTGGGTTGTTATAACTCTCGGATGTGCTTGCCTGATCGCATATTTCGGAAGAATGCTCATAGCAGAAGAACTGCTGACAGACGGTTCACAGAAAATGGTATTCATAGTATTTGCGAGACAGCTGTTCCCGACATTCCTGGCAGGCATACTGATGGCAGCGATTATTGCAGCGTCAATGTCCACTGCAGATTCACAGCTGCTGGTAGCATCAAGTTCATTTACATCTGATATCTACAAACCGATAATCAGGAAGGAAGCAAGCGAGAAGGAAATTCTCTGGGTAGGAAGAATTGTAGTGGTAATAGTAGCAATCATCGCGTTCTTCATTGCCAACAGCAAGGGAGCGGGAGCTCAGGCCATCATGAATCTGGTGGAAAACGCATGGGCAGGCTTCGGTTCGTCGTTCGGGCCTGTAATACTTCTGTCGCTGTTCTGGAGGAGATTCACATACAAAGGTGCTATTGCCGGTGTGCTTGGCGGCGCTATCGTAGACGTTTTATGGTACAACCTGCTGTCAGCATCAACGGGAATCTATGAACTGTTCCCTGGATTTATCGCAGGATTTATCTGTGCGGTTGTTGTAACTATACTTGATAAGGAACCGTATGAGGATGTCACTGCTCTGTTCGATAAAGCAATGGCAGAGGGAGATGAATAAATCTGCGTGCGGCAGCTGCTGCCTCTCCGGAATATATAAATGAATATTAATTAAACGGCAGACGGCAGGCTCTGAATTTTTGTGATTTCGGGGTCTGCCTTTGTCTTTATGCAGAAGTGTAGGGGAAATAAGCTGATAAAACAAGTAATTCCGATTTATTCTATATTACATGCATAAAAATATACGATACTAAATTATGTTGAGGAGGATGGTCATGAACAGTTTTTCATACCACCCATGCCAGCCAGGATATTATCAGGCGGGAGAGAAATATCAGGAACTGAACTACAGTGAGGATTGCAGACTGGGGAGAATTGTATGCCAGATGTTTGAGGTGACAAGGCCGAAGGAGCATCAGATCCGTGTTATTCCAGACGGCTGTAATGATATTCTGATAAGCTGCGATGGAGGACAAATTAATAGCTGGTACTCACCCTCGGTAACTAAATCTACCAATTTCCACTTTCAGAAGGCGGAATGGATTTTCGGTGTGCGTTTTTATCCCGGAGCAGACTGTTCACTGCTGCGCGAGCGGATACCGGTAAGCAAAACGCATCCTATAGAAGTCAGAGAACTGCTGCCGGATTTTGACAGTCTTGATGATGAACTTAAATCATCAATATCGTTTGTGCGCAGGCATGAGATCATAGAGGACTACCTGCGAGACAGAATAACTCCAAAAAATAATACTGAAAACATATTATCATGTGCGGTAAGGCTTTTAATTGAAACCAATGGTGTGATTTCAATAGAAAGACTGGCGAAGGAAGTGGGATATGGAACAAGATATCTGAGACAGCTTTTCACTGATTATATCGGACATTCCAGCAAGGAACTGGCTAATATGATACGTATGCAGAAAACACTGCAGTGCCTTCTGGACAATCCGGATCAGAAACTGAGTGATATTGCTATAAAATACGGATTCTCGGATCAGTCTCACATGAACAGAGAATTTAAAAAGTATATGGGAGTAACATCCAGAATAATTAAAGAAAGAGGACAGTGGAACAGTATTCTGAGAGCAGAACTGAACAGAATTTTTTAAGAGGGACAATATCTGCAGGATTATAAGGCGGAGTGTATACATTGTATGCAGTTCCGTTTTTTTCTATACAAGTTAAAAATAATGGTATAAAAATTTTTTGGTATTATGATTTGCCAGAGAGGGGAACAAAATGAAATTATTAAATGATTCAGTGGTTTTCAGCTTCAGTAGAAGCAATGACCCGGCGGTTTATGTAGATGTACCGGCAGAGGTGGAGGTCGAGACAAAGGATTGTTTTTCAAATCAGCTGTGTTCACCGGAGGACAGGATGGAACAGCTTGACTGGGATAAAACCAATCCGGCTACAGGTCCTATCTATGTAAATGGAGCAGAAGCCGGAGACACATTGAAAGTTACTGTTAATAAGATAAAACTTGCGCAGCAGGGTGTTGCCTGCTGTCTGGAAGGCGAAGGTGTGCTTGGGCACAGAATCAATGGCAGTCATACGAAGATTATCCAGGTTGAAGATGGCATTGCGCATTTCGCCACTGGTATTGATATTCCGGTAAATACGATGATCGGAGTAATCGGAGTGGCGCCTGAAGGTGATCCGGTTAATGCAGGAACACCGGGACGTCATGGCGGAAATATGGATAATACAATGATAACAGAAGGGGCAGTGTTATATTTTCCTGTTGCAAAGGAAGGTGCACTGCTGGCTCTGGGCGATGTTCATGCAGTGATGGGTGATGGTGAGATAGGGGTCAGCGGGCTGGAAATTCCTGCTGAAGTCAGTCTGACCATCGAGCTGATCAAAGGCAGGCAGTATGAATATCCAGTTCTGGAAAACAATGAAAGCTTCAGCGTGATTGTATCCAAGCCTACAGTTGATGAGGCTGTCATCAGGGCTACAGAACTGATGCACGATTTCCTGACAGAAAGAAGTGATCTGCCGGATACGGATGTGGTAATGCTTATGAGCCTTGCCGGAAATCTGCAGATTTGTCAGGTGGTGGATCCTGAAAAAACGGTACGGTTTGTATTTCCTAAGGCTTATATGGGCAGAGCGGAGTTTTAGATAAATTAAATGGGTGCTGTTTCGAGCAGCAGACAGAAAAGGAGATAGATTTTCATGCAGATTATCAGAGATTATGTATACAATTTTTCAAAAAACAATAAACCGGTAGCTACGGCAGAACCGGGAGAGATACTGCAGTTTGAGACGCTGGATTGTTTTTCCAACAGGCTCAGGACTGAAGATAATCTTATTACAGAGCTTTCATACAGTTATGATGTGGCAAATCCGGCAACGGGTCCTGTATATATTAACGGAGCTGAGCCTGGTGATGTTCTGGTGGTTGATATTCTTGATGTTCAGGTTGCGGATGAAGGAACAATCACTACTGATGGTGTATGCGGACCGTTGTTCGATCATTCAGAAATAAGAACGAAGAAGATAAAGATTGAAAACGGCTTTGCAGATTTCAACGGTGTCAGATTTCCTGTCGATCCGATGATCGGTGTTATAGGAACGGCTCCTGATACGGAAGATGTTATAGACGGATATCCCGGAAACCATGGCGGGAATATGGACAGCAAGCTTATTAAAAAAGGAGCAAGAGTCTACTTCCCTGTAAGAGTCGACGGTGCACTGCTGCAGATGGGAGATGTGCATGCGACAATGGGGGATGCCGAGCTTTGCGGAACAGGTATCGAAATACCGGCAACTATTCAGGTGAAAGTATCACTGATAAAGAATTTCAAACTGAACTGGCCTGTTACAGAGACTGCTGACCACTGGTATGTGAATGCATGTGCTCATAACTTTGATGAAGCTATCAGAAATGCATCGCTGGAGATGCAGCGTCTTATCATGAATGCTACAGGCTGGGATGAAACAGATGCGTATATGTATATGTCGGTACAGAGTGATGTGGGAATCAATCAGGCGTGCGTTCCTTGTGAGGTTGCAATGATTCTCAGATTCGGCACACCGAAATTACCGCAGTTTAAACCACTTATCGGATAGGCATGTGTTCTTTTCACATGGACATATTCATAAGTGATTTAATAGATTATTATTATTTTTTAAGGAGAGAAAAATCATGAAAGACCAGCAGCAGAATGCGGGTAACATTGAACAGTTCGGATATAAACAGGAACTGAAGAGAGCTTTGGGACTGAAAGATGTTATCCTGTATGGTGTATTGTTTATGGTAATCATTGCACCGCAATCTATTTTTGGCGAAATCCAGCAGGCCAGCGGAGGTATGACACCGCTCGTGTACATTGTAGGTTTTGTTGCCATCAGTTTTACGGCTCTGAGTTATCTGCGTATGAGTAACAGGTTCCCGATTGCAGGTTCTGTATATGCATATGTTCAGAGAGGAATCAATCCTCATGTGGGATTTATCGGCGGTTGGCTTATACTGCTTGACTATTTATTTGTTCCTTCACTTCTGTACACAATGGTGGCCAACTGGGGCGTTGAACTCATCCCGGGAACTCCATGGTGGTTATGGATACTCGTATTCGTTATTTTCAATACGGTCGTTAACGTACGTGGCATGGAGATGACAAAGGGTGTTGACTGGGTAATGTTCGTTATCGAGATTCTTGCCCTGATTGCATTCATTTATCTGGGATTCAAATATGTAATAGGTGGCGGCGGATACGGCTATGTTGCACCTGATCCTATTTATCAGCCAGGTAAAGTTGATGCTCACTTTATCGCATCCGCATGTTCAATTGCATGTCTGTCATTCTTAGGTTTTGACGGAATGAGTACACTGGCAGAAGAAACAGTTCACCCTGAAAAGAATATAGGTAAAGGTATCATGATTGCGCTGTGCGCTATCGTTGTAGTATTTGTACTGCAGACTTATGTGGCTGCTCTTATTTTACCTGACTGGCAGAACACTGATCTGGCGACAGGTTTCTTTGATGCAGCTGAAGCCGCAGGCGGTGAAATTTTCAGAAAGATATTACTCGTTGTTAATATTATCGCAATCGGTGTGGCAAACATCATGAATGCACAGACAGCAACTGCCAGAATGCTCTACGGAATGGGTCGTGACGGTGTTATTCCTAAGATTTTCGGTAAGGTTCATCCTAAATACAAGACACCGTATGTAGCTGCTTTAATCGTTGGCGGCGCATCTCTGTTTATCCCTCTTATCCTGTCAATGTCACAGCTGGTAAGACTGGTTAACTTCGGAGCACTGGCATCATTCGTTCTTCTGAACTTCGCAGTATTCCTTTTCTTCTTCGTAAGAGAGAAAAAGAGAAATACATTTGGAGAATATGTAAAGTACCTGATCTGCCCTTGGCTTGGAATCCTCATCTTAGTTTATGTATTCACAGGCTTTGATAAGATGACTTACATAGTAGGTATCGTATGGCTTATCATAGGACTTATCATCGGTGCTATCAAGTCAAAAGGATACAAGGAAGTTCCGGAAGCATTCAAGAATCTGGAAGTATAATGTGTTAAAGGTATTCTGTTGATTTCAGATAGAATTTATAGACTGAAATAAATCACCCGCCTCTGTCCGGTCAGACATGGTCTGCCTTGCAGGGCGGGTGTTGTTTATTCAGGTCGGCTTATGGAATTACACCGAGCGAGTATCGCAGGAATCCTGTTCCTGTCGTGCTGCGAACCGCCCTCAGGCCGTTTGACTGTTATTTATTAGGAATTGGAGGTACAGGTATGGCAGAATCTATTGAAAACGTAAAGACTTATTTTGTGACGATGCCGGCGCATAAGTTTATGCACATCAGAAATTATGAAAGTATAGGTTACCACAATTTCATTGTGACATATGTGATATAATGGAAATGATTTATCAGCTATGAAATCGGGAAAGGAAAGTTATATTATCGTGAGTATTATAAATCTTTTTAAGCAAATGGATACGAATACAGGTGTGGAGGAATTTCTGAATACAGATAATGCTGTACTGCTTGATGTACGGACAAAAGAAGAATATGAAGCGGGGCATATTGAACACAGTATGAATATACCATTACAGAGTATTGATGCGGCGGCTGAGAAAATAGCAGATAAAAACACACCGCTGTTTGTATACTGTCAAAGCGGCGCAAGAAGTAAAAATGCCACAGCAGCATTAAAAACAATGGGTTATGTAAACATTACAAATATCGGAGGTATCAGTAAATACCACGGTAAACTTGTTAAAGGCGATTTATAATTGCCGGCATCTGTAATTAAGCAGAGTGAGGAAGCTCGCTATTCATAATAGTATGCTCGAATCGGAGAGCCATCTGATGAGTCAAGCTTCAGTGGCACGAAGCTGAAGGTTCCGGGCATGAGCATGGCACCAGAGGCATTTTCGTCCCATAGTGCTTCAGCATTGGTCAGATTCTCAACGATGAGTGTCTCTGCACCAAGCAGAATCGGGTGAGAATCAAACTCCTCTGTTACGGTTGAATCGATATTAAGCCCGTCTGTTGCAACTATTCGGATTCCGCAATCTACCAGCAGCCGGGCGGCTTGAGGGTCGAGGTAAGGGTGACGTTCATAAGCGGCGGAGCCCCAGCAGCGATCCCAGCCGGTCATGAGAATGCAGAAATCTGCTTTGTTCATAAGGTCTGTATAAGCAGACAGATCGGAAATGGTGATTGGAGTGTTTTCTTCCTTTGTGCGGAGATCAATGATGACCCCTGAACCGATGAAATATGACACCGGGAAATCGGTGATTCGTTTGCCGGCATCAAGGAAATGGAATGGTGCATCTATATGAGTTCCTGTGTGTGATCCGATATGCATGCTGTCAACGTGGCAGTAATCCTTCTCATGAATCATAAAAGGAGATATTTCAACCTCCGGGTCGCCCGGATAAACAGGCATTCCTGTAACGATGTCGTGTGTCAAATCTATAATTCTTCTCATGTTCTGCCCTCCTGAATTTACCCAATAAGCAGCATAGCGTGCATTTTACATTATAAATACCATATTTGTCTGAATTATAACATAACAGAATTGGTGTTGACAATATCGATAAACGATAATAAAATATAGGCAAAAATATCGATAAACGATATTGTGGGGGGAATTATGGCAAAAAAAGCATTAGAACCAATGACAGAGCCTATGTTTTATGTGCTTCTGTGTTTTCATAAAAAAGCAATGTGCGGAACAGAAATCTCAGACTATGTACGAAATCTGACAGATGAACGCGTCCGCCTGGGGCCGGGAACCTTATATTCAATTCTTTCAACCTTTCAGGAAGAAGGGCTGATTGAGAAAATGGACGCAGAGGGACGCCGTATACCATATAGAATTACAGAAAAAGGGGAGCTTCTGTTCGCAGAAGAGATAGCCAGACTTAAGAAGTGCCTTGAAGATGCGGAGCGTGAGTTTGAACCGTCAGAAAACAGGGAAACAACAGAAGCAGCTGCACTGACCCCTGTCTTTGCATGATAGAGTACGAGGTGGCAATATGGAAAAAAAGACAAAGTATGTTCCATTTGGTGTTTGTGACTATGAATATATGGAAAGCTGGCTGGAGGATATGGCAGCAAAGGGCTTCAGGCTGGTAAGTATGTCTCTTTGTTTTGCAATCTTCGAAAAAACTGATGCTCAGAATCTCCGATACCGTATAATTCCACAGCCTGCAGGAAAAACAGGTGATGAAGAAACGGGATTTTATGAAGCGTGTGGATGGGATTTTGTTGCTGCCAGCAGAGGGTTAAGTGTGTTCTGCAGCAGCGACCCGGATGCAGAAGAATTGTTTACCGATTACAGAAGCTATTCACAACGTACACGCAGCTTTATGATCTGGTGTATTATTGGTGTAGCGGCATTCGCATATTTGGGGTGGTCTAATTTTGACAACTACAGAGAACTTATGACAGAATGTGGCGGGATATTGCATCTTATTAATGAAGTGGGTCTGATTTATTTTATTTCCTTCTGGATGATAGGAATACTGGCAATTTGCCTGAGCATTACAATTGCAGTGCGATACGGGATGTTGGCTGCCAGACTTAAGAGAGGAATACACAGGGTGAAACTGCCCTTTCGCATACGATATCGGATGAACAAGGTGGCTGCAGCAGCTGTGTGTATTTGTGTTGTTGCGTTGTCTGTCGGAGAATTTTCGGGTCATGTCATTCTGGGAAAGACTACTTATCCGGGACTATCGGATAATCACCCATTGAGCCTTGAGAAATTGGATGGGCCATTCTATAACAAGGTAAATACTGCTTTGGAGGATGAGGAATGGCCTGAAGATATAGATTGTTGCGCAGAACAATATTCTAATGGACTGTTCTCGGTTGTAAAGGAAGCATATGCGAGTATTGAGCCTTCAGAGAGCAGTACGCTGACTGAAACTGATGAGTACAGATATTTTTATGCAATATATTATGAGGCAAGAAGCAAACGGATTGCAAAGAAGTTCATGGAGGAAGAACTGCAGCAGAACGGAGATTATGAGGGTGCAAGAATTGAGGAGTTCAGAGACGAATATAGTGGGGTTGATCAGGGATACTTAATTTTTGATCAAGATGGGTATCAGCATCTGCTGGTGCGCAGCGGAAACAGGATGGAGACAGTAACTTATTATGGGGAAGCTGATATTGAATCCAGAGCAGACGAAGTCATTGCTGATGTCTTGCACTGATTGAAACTGAATAAAATTATACCCGATTGAGTATAATATAGTAAGTAAAATGATTAAATATACCCGTCAGGGTGTAAATGTTTTGAAATGAGTTGAAATTATACCCGATAGGGATTATAATTGTAATATGAATATAATTGGAAAATATATAAAAGAAGAACGGAAAAAGGCGGGGCTGACACAGGAAGAATTTGCACTGCGCTCGGGATTAGGGCTGCGGTTTGTAAGGGAATTAGAGCAGGGTAAGGAGACTGTTCGCCTTGACAAAGTAAATCAGGCGCTTGCAATGTTCGGAATGGTGGCAGTTCCGGGGAAAAAGGAGGAATAATACATGGCACAGGGATATCGCAGAGGTCATGTTTTTGTCCAGAATTGTATTGCGGGAATTATTGAAGAAACAGATGAAGGATATGTTTTTACATATACTTCTGAGTATTTGGGGAAGAAAGATGCTTTACCTGTAAGTTTAACAATGCCGTTGCAGAAAGATGCTTATGAATCGACGGTGTTGTTTCCTTTTTTTGATGGGTTGATTCCGGAAGGGTGGCTTTTGGGAATTGTAAACCGTAACTGGAAAATAGATCCTCAGGATAGGTTTGGATTACTGCTTGCAGTATGCAGAGATTGTATAGGGGATGTATACGTAAAAAGTGAGGGTAATGTATGAGATGTTTATGCTGTGGAAAGGAGATAAAAGACACGGCTTCCGATCATGAAAAAATCAATGGCTGGCATTCACGATGTATTAAAGCTTTTTTTGGCACAGCTGAAATGCCGAAACTTGATATTTCAGAGGAAAAACTGGAAGAACTGGCTAACGAAACTATAAAAAAGGGGTTGACTGTTCCTGGTGTACAAAAGAAACTGTCGCTTCATTTATCTTCAGATATCGATTCAAGACTGACGATTGTGGATTATCCGACCGGATATATTCTTAAACCGCAGACAGAAGAATATGAAAGTCTGCCGGAATTTGAAAATCTTGCTATGAATATGGCTGAAATAGCAGGGATAAAGACAGTTCCAAATGCACTGATTAAAAACAATGGACAGTATGCATATATTACAAAACGAATTGACAGGAATATAACTGATGGAAAACAGATGCAAATGTATGCTATGGAAGATTTCTGTCAGCTGGCAGGGCGATTGACAGTAGATAAGTATAAAGGTTCTTATGAAAAATGTGGCAGAATCATTAAAGAATATTCCAACAGACCGGGAATTGATATGGCGGAATTGTTTATGCGAGTGGTATTTTCTTTTGTAATAGGAAATTCTGATATGCATTTGAAAAACTTTTCTCTCAGGGAAATTGAAGCCGGTAAGAGGAAGTATTGTATGTCTGCTGCATATGATATACTTCCGGTCAATATTATTTTACCAGAAGATAATGAGCAGATGGCACTCACTCTGAACGGTAAAAAGAGCAGGTTAAAAAAGAAAGATTTTATTGCTTTTGCAGCAAGCTGTGAAATATCAGAAAAAGCTGCAGAAAAGATGATATCGAAGCTATGCTCCCTTAAAGATAAATTCTTCAGTGCCTGCGATGAATCGTATTTGTCTTCAGAGTATATTGAACAGATGAAACAATTGATTTCTGATAGAATTGACATATTGAAATAACATATTTGCCCTGTTTGGCAGCCAGTTATAGGTTTACAAACAGGGCAAATATTTTTTGCTCCGCCAAACGGGAAAATGCAAATGCATTTTGCTAGACTTTGCGCTACAATAAATCTATACTGACCACTATATTTTAAACTTAAGGAGCATTCAATGGAGCTTGGAAAGAGAATAATTGAAATCCGAAAACAGCATGGATTGACACAGGAGGAATTTGCTGAACGTTATCACGTAACAAGGCAGACTATATCAAACTGGGAAAATGGCAAAAGCAGCCCTGACCTTGAAACACTGGTTTCAATGAGTGAAGATTTCAATGTTTCTTTGGATGCGATGCTGAAAGGAGACAAAGAAATGGTCAGGAAGATAACAAGGGAGCAGAAGCATGGGCGAAATTTCATATTAAGACTATCTATGGTTGTGCTATGCCTTGTATTAATTGTTGCAGGGTTATATGTTATTGGAAACACTGTCCATCCACTGAACCCGGATGATTATGATGTTGTGGTTAAAAAGATAACCAGAGATGACGGAACTATTGACGAATATGAAATAGTTGTAACTTCAGATTATAAAATGAGCGGGTGGTTTATTGATTCAGGGGAAAATGGTGCTTTAACTCTGGAAGTGTGGCGTTCAAATGCAGATTTGTTTAATGATAGGGGATATAACAGAATCACGTGTGTGTGGTCTGAAGACTTTGATAAAATTTATGACAGTAATGCTTATAATGAAGGTAATATTGATGATGCTATAGTGTGGGAAACAGGTCAGTAAAAGTGTTCTGCAATACGGATAAGCCTTCGAGGAATCTGGAATAGTTTTCCATTTAGTGCAAATCTGATTGTTATTTACACATTTTTTTATTGTGTGCTGAATTACAAACGGCTTGACAACAGCAAGTTAATTAAAATAGATCGAAAAATAACAGCAAATAAAACGACTGAACGTGAGTTTTCTGTAAAAAGTACTTGAGAGGCATGCAGATAGATTTAATATCGTACAAAAAATGTGCAAAAAGAGTTCAATATCTCTAAAATTCACACGTTTTTATGAGAAATAAGTATTATAGCTTCTCACTAACTTTTTGGAAACAGGATGTAGACAGTAACCTATTACAGGGAAACTGATATTGGGCCCAGAGCAGACGAAGTCATTGCTGATGTCCTGATTCCGGAAGCTGGGTTATGATTATGGCGGCAAACATCAGTGCGCATCCCAGAAGTTCTCTGGCAGCCATGTGTTCTCGCAGAATAATCCAGGCTCCGATAACTGCGAAAACCCCTTCAAGTGACATAATAAGGCTTGCTACAGTCGGATCGACGTCTTTCTGAGCAATGGTCTGGAGTGTGAAGCCTGCAGCACTTGAGAGAACTCCGGCATATAGAATTGGGATGATTTCTGATATGAATGCACTCCATGTCGGTTCTTCAAAAATGAACATACATATTGGAAAAAGCACGGCGCCGACTGCGAATTCAATAAGGGTCAGAAGCAGGGGGTCAGTTTTTGAGACAAAGTGGTCGATGAGCATTATCTGCAAAGCGAAGAACACAGAGCCGATAAGAAGAATGACTTCTCCCTTCTGAAGGGCAAACGAGGTTCCCGGCTGAACTGCCAGAAGCCACAGTCCAACTATAGCCAGAGCGACACACAGCCAGAGGACTTTACGCGGCTTATGTCCGATAACGACATAAAATAATGGTACTTCAATTATATAAAGTGCGGTAATAAAGCCTGTTTTGCCGGCGCTTGTTGTCATGATGCCAAGCTGCATACAGGCAACGCCTCCGAAAAGTGCAAGGCCGCACAGGAGTCCGCCGATAATCAGGGTTCTGCGGCTGCTGGCGGCATTCTGACTGCAACCGGCAAGTTCAGAGCATGTTCTTTTTATATAAGCCTGCCGAATGAGAACAACAATAAGCAGTGTGAGGAATGCCGAAACCATACGTCCGGTGTTGAATGTAAATGCGTCCACTGTATCTACACTTTGCCGCTGTGCTACAAAAGAACAGCCCCATAGCATTGTCGTCAGGAGCAGCAGGAGTACTCCTCTGATTTCTTTACCCATAATTAACCTCCTGATTTAAATGAATTTAACATTTTTTAAGCGTGTTTTTTTAACTGCTCCGGTTTGATATGAATTACTGTTCCTCCGGCAGGCTCTATTGTCTCATCGCCGTACACTACCCAGATGGCTTTGAGAAACTTGTCAGGCATCGGAGCCTGGCCATCAGTGAATATGATCCGGTTATCGACACGAAGGGTGAAGGCTTCAGCTGCAACATTGAAGTCTGTGCCGCCGCCGCCCTGAAAAGGCATGTTTTCGATATCCTGTACGGTTCTGATATCGTGGAAGCCGTAGAATACAGTATCGAAGCATCCGGCTTTCAGTTTGGAGAAGGTCAGGATGTTCTTGCACTCTCTCAAAAAATTTCTCAGCAGTTCTTCGTCTACTGACCAGCTGGTATCTAGAACGATTTCTGTTTCCGGAACAGGCATTTCTTCCAGAACAGGTCTGACGATACCGTTTTCCAGGACAGCATTCGTATATGACCAGTCTACACCGTAATTGATCGTGTCCAGCAAAATAAGCCGCCAGTCGATGACGGGTTGGCAGTTGCC
>JALEQY010000149.1 GCA_022763735.1 Clostridiales bacterium | reverse complement strand
GATATATGTTAATACTAATAATTAATAAAGCAGGACGAGGCTCAGTGACATCGGAAGACGATGACCTGGGTCTTTTTGTGTGTGCCATGCCTGGCACACACAAAAGCCCGGGGCAGTCGAAGTCTCTGCCTCGGGCATATTTCACTTCATGAATCTATTTGTGGCTTTCGACATAAAGCTTCTGGATATCCTCCGGGAGCTTGTCTGGGAGCATGGCATTTATACCTTCTTCGCCTCCATCGGCAATGGCAGTATCGTAATACCAGCATTTGAACTTAAGAAGGGCAAGTGTTTTTTGAAGGGATTTTATCTCAGCTTCGACGGCTGATTTTCTCGCTTCAAAAAGTTCTTTTCTTTTGCTATAGCTATCTGCTCCTTCGGTTACCCACACAAAGAACTGTTTGATATCTTTAATCTCAAGGCCTGATCTCTTAAGGCAGTCGATTATACGAAGAGCTTCAAGCTCATTGTCGCTAAAGTATCTTATATTACCTTTCCTTTCAAGATGCGGAAACAGGCCTTCCTTATCATAATATCTCAGGGTAGAAACCGGAATGCCGAACATTTCTGAAACCTGGCCAATAGTGTACATTCTTTCACCACCCCTCCATAAAAAAGTGCTTGACCTAAAGTTAACTTCAGGTGATAGGATATAATCAGATTAACAGATAGTCTTAGAAATGTAAAGTGAATTAATAATAAAGGATGGTGTTGTAAATGAGAAAAGTACTGGTCGCGTACTTTAGTGCAAGTGGCGTAACAAAGAAGGTAGCTGAAGGGATAGCTTCTGCAGTTAATGGAGATTTGTTCGAAATAGAACCGGAGGTTGCATATACAAGTGCGGATCTCAACTGGATGGATAAGAAGTCTCGCAGCAGTATTGAGATGAATGACAAGGATTTCCGTCCTGCAATGGTAAAGAAAGAATTGAATCTGTCACAATATGAGAGTATTTTACTTGGATTCCCTATCTAGTGGTATGTCGCACCTACAATAGTCAATACATTCCTGGAAAGCTTTGATTTCTCCGGAAAAAAGATAATTCTGTTCGCAACATCAGGCGGCAGCGGATTCGGTACTACACTTCGGGAGCTCAAGCCTTCTGCACCGGGTGCACAGATTGCTGAAGGCAGAATCCTTAACAGGGCAACGGCTGAGGATATTCAGAAACTGATTGAAGAAATTTAAAAATGCATCGGGAGGATTAATATATGATTTACAACGATTTTCAAGGACTGAAGCTGTCAGCCCTCGGCATGGGAAACATGAGGCTTCCTGTTCTGGATGGAAATGATAACAACATTGATGCTGATGCCGCAAAGGAAATGATAGCCTTCTGCATGAAATCGGGCATCAATTACTATGATACTGCTTATGGCTATCACGGCGGCAATTCAGAACTTGTTGTTGGGCAGCTGCTGAAGAACTATGACAGAAGCAGTTTCTATCTGGTATCCAAGTTTCCGGGATACGACCTTTCCAACATGTCGAAGGTTGAAGAGATATTTGAGGAACAGCTTAAGAAATGTCAGGTGGATTATTTTGATTTCTATTTATTCCACAATGTATGTGAGATGAATATTGATGAGTATCTGAATCCGGAATATGGGATCTTCAATTACCTGATGGATCAGAAACAAAACGGCAGAATCAGGCACCTCGGATTCTCTACCCACGGAGATATAGACTGTATAACAAGATTTCTTGAGGCATACGGTGAGCATATGGAATTCGGTCAGCTTGAGCTTAACTATTTTGATTACAGGTTCCAGAATGCAAAGGGCAAGGTACAGCTGCTTGACGAGTGGAATATTCCCGTGTGGGTAATGGAGCCGGTAAGAGGCGGTCAGCTTGCCGCGCTTTCACCAGAGGCAGCTGACAAGCTGAAACAGGCAAGACCTGACGAGGATACTCCGGCATGGGCTTTCAGATTCCTTCAGACAATTCCGAGTGTAACTGTCACTCTATCAGGTATGTCTGACATGGAGCAGCTTAAGGCAAATATCAGTACTTATGCCGAAAGCAAGCCGCTGAATGAAGCTGAGATGCAGCTGATT
>JALEQY010000135.1 GCA_022763735.1 Clostridiales bacterium | reverse complement strand
AATCATAACCACTAGTAAACTAGTGGTTTGAACAGCCCCTAGAAGGGGCATTACTTGCTAGCCCCCTTGAAGGAGGCACTGAAAGTTGACATCGCATCACTATCACTAGGGAGCCGCTATAAGCGGCTTCTTTTTATTCTTGCTTTTCTCCTGTGAATGGATCGATATATTCTTTCATACTTATTTGATCATGCATATAGTCTTCCTCAAGTTGATTTCGAATGTAATCTCGAATCGCCCTTTCATTCTTCCCAACAGTATCTACAAAGTATCCCCTCGCCCAGAAATTTCTTTTTCCATATCTGTATTTCAACTCTGCATGTCTATCAAAAATCATCAAGGCACTCTTACTCTTGAGATAACCCATGAACTGTGCTACACTTAAATACGGTGGAATGCTCACCAAAATGTGGATATGATCAGGACACGCCTCTGCTTCTAGTAGTTCAACCTTTTTCTCATTGCAGAGTTTCCTGATGATCTCACCAATTTCTTTTCTTAGTTTTCCATAGATAACTTTTCGTCTATACTTTGGAGCAAAGACTATATGGTATTGACATCTATACGATGAATGAGCTAAGTTCTTTATTTCATTTTTCATTTGAATAAAACCTCCTGTTACTTTTTGATAGTGATGCGGCTGCCAAACCGTCACTATTGTAGCAGGGGTTTTTTATTAGTTGTAGCTCAAACTAAAGTATTTTTACTTACCCCTGGTAGAACCAGGGGATTAAATCCAGCTAAAGCGCACATATAAACGAAACCCTTGGGATCATCCAAGGGTTTCTCATCGAATCCGAGAGTTTGCAAAACAAACTTCTGCATGTATCGGCAGCATATCAGCTGCCACAAATTTCTTTAACGTTCTCTTTCCATATCCTTATACCTCATAAACCCTTTTGCATGATCCTCAATACAAATTCTCAGATCTTCCATATAAGTTACATCTTCTTCAAGCCACCTCTGGTAACATCCTTCAAGAGGATAGTTCTCTCTTAGGAGTGCCTTCACATATTTCGGTTCCAGTTCTCTGCTCTTAACTACTGCTAAGATGTCTTCCTTGAATACCTTTTCATATGAAGCTCTGATTATTTCATCAGGGCTTTGCATTGAAAGTTTTTCTATGAAGTCATCATATTCTTTGCTCATTTTCTCAAGCAGTATCTGATTCAAATCCTTATTAATATCTTCTCTGCTCATTTCACGCATTCCTCCCTTTCATATTAACTACAAACATATTCTTTAGCTTCCATCAGCTGCTCCGGGGAATACCTCAGGGAAAAGCTGCTGTCGTATTCAAGCACAGCCTTTGCTCTTGTTCTGTACGGTTCAAACCGTAAGTCTGAGATTTCCATGCAGCCGCAAATTCTGCTAAGATCTCTTAACAGTCCATCTACACTTTTCATATATTTTTCACCTACCCTGTAATCATATTTAATATTTCTTTAGTAAACGTTATAATAATTCCGCCTGCCAGCGTCAGAAAGCCGTTGGCTCGCTGCGACGGATCATGGCTCTTCAGCGACAGACCCACCTGCATGATTCCAAATCCAAGCAGTATCAGTCCTATAGCTCTTATAAGACTGAAAATAAAGCTGGACAGATTGTTTACAACTGCCAGCGGGTCATTCGCTGCAAAGCAAGCTGCAGTAAATACTGTCATCATCAGCACTACTGCAATATAAAAAGCGAAGAACATCTCTGCCCTTCGCCCGCATTTCACCATATCCGGATTTCTATCTTTTTTTCTCATCATCGCTTTCTTCCTCCTTCTTTTTTATCCTCTCCAGCACATCAGCTTCAGAGAGAAGTTCATATCCACTTTCAGGAATACTTTCTGCATCATCTTCCGCTTTTTTCTTTTCCTCCCAGATTTCATCAATCGTGATATCTGCAATATCACCTCGTACCTCTCCATGAATATATGGTGGTGCACCTCCGTCTTCTGTAAGTCCGATATTGGGATGCTGCATGATGTCATACTTCAAATCCTTTACAGCCCGTTCGCCTCTTATGAAAAGGAGCGCATACCTGTTGTCAAGCATTCTTACTTCAGCTGCATCAAGAAGCTCCCTGCCGCTGAGCTGATAGCCGGTTGAGTAATTGCCGTTCCTACCGTATGACCTGTTGTAATTATTTGTGTCGATTGTTTCTTTTCCAAGCATCTCCGAAACGTACTTGTGAGTTGAAGCTTCATTACCACCAAGGTAAAGAAACTCATCACAATTGCCTGAGATTGATTCGTGTTGCTTTTCAAAGAGTGCCTTAAGCTGCGCCATGTTCTGCAGAATAATTGATACCGATACCTCTCTTGATCTCATTACCGCTAGAATCTTATCAAAGTCGTCAGGGAGTGAAACGTTGGCAAATTCATCGCAGATGAAGTGAACATGCACAGGGAGCCGTCCTCCGTACTTATGATCTGCAACATAAAAGAGCTGCTGAAAAAGCTGAGTGTACAAAACTGAAACCAGGAAATTAAATGACGTATCATTATCCGGTATGATTGCGAACAGCGCAGTCTTCCTCTCGCCCATTTTGTTAAGCTCAAGCTCATCTGTCATGGTGAGTGACGCCAGACTTTCCAGATTGAATTTTTCTAGCCTTGCTGCCAGAGTAATCTGAATGGACTTAAGTGTTTTGGCTGAACCCGAATGATAGTCCTTGTAATACTTGTAGGCGATATGATCAGGCTGCTTACTCCCTAGGTTATTAAAGAGCCTGTCAAGAGGACTGTAATCACCTCCGTTTTCATCCTGTATCTCACCTGCTCTCAGCATTTCCATGACAGTGGCAAAGTTCTGTTCATCTTCTGGAGCTTCATACTTTAGATAGAATATCAGTGCAAGCAGAAGCATCTGTGCTGCAGTATCCCAGAATGGATCTGAACTTGACGAGCCCTTTGGAGTTGTGCTCTTAAAGAGATTTGTCACAAGCCTCTGAACATCGTTATCATCACGAAGATAAACGAAAGGATTATAGCAATGACTCTTACTCATATTTATGAGATCCAGAACCCGGACAACGTACCCTTTTTCCTCCAGAAGCCCGCCACAACTCTTCAAGTTTTCGCCCTTTGGATCTAGAATCATCATGGAAGTTTCAGCCTGCATGATGTTGGGTTTGCAAAAAAATCGGGTCTTCCCAGCTCCTGAGCCTCCGCACACAAGTACGTTGAGGTTCCTTCTGTGCTCCCTGCCATCAAGTCCTATCTTTACATTCTGAGTCAGTATCTTGTTTCCGGTCTCAGCGTGGGATTCATACTTCTTATTAAGCTTAAAGGCATCTCCCCATTTGGCTGAACCCATCTCCTCACCTCTCCTGTAGTTTCGCTTTGTGCTCACATAGATTCCGATACCCATGGCATATGCTGCAATCGCAATCAGAACTATCTTCATGCTGTCTTTACATATCCTTATTGAAAAAGGACTTGCAATGGCATCCGGAAATTTCTCCATCAGCGTCACAAGCCCTCCATCAATGCAGGGAGCCGCAAGAAGTGCCAGCCAGATGACCGGCACTAATCCTGCTGCTGCATATATCATAAGTTCCTTACCTTTCATGGCAGTCACCCATGAACCGTTCTTTCTTTTTCGGAGCATTGCATATTTCGATTATCACATCACCTATCCATCCCACATCCATGCCCTCCTTCAGTTTTTCATCACGCAGGTTCAAAAGAGCATTGATGATAAGGCCCTGCGTATCCTCATCCATAATC
>JALEQY010000085.1 GCA_022763735.1 Clostridiales bacterium | reverse complement strand
TATGCCGGGAAGCCGGAGTCTCCCGGCGAGCTGTCCAGGGATATGAAAATGCCGGGCTTGTCAGGGCAACGGCAAAGAACAAGTATGGACATTTGCTGTATGATGAGCTGGAAGAGGAAAGGATAAAGCGAATAAAACTATTTCAGGACATGGGACTATCACTCAAAGAAATTTCGGCGGTGATAGATGCTTCGGATGAAGTTCTGAAACCTGTGCTGGAGATACAGATTAAGAAGCTCGAAGAGAGTATTGAAAGAAATAGGAAGCTGATTCATATGGCAAATGAGTTGATAAGAGAAATTGAAAAGAAGAGGTGAAAATAAATTTGCTTAAATTGGAAGACGGTGTGCGTTTATTGTCACAAATATCATATTATAGGATATAATGTGATAAAGGACACAATTTTATTGAAATGAATTAATGATGGAATCTGAAATAATAAATAATAATGCAAGGAGTAATAACAATGGAACCAATTAATGAGAAGAACCTCCTGGAAAGTGTCGAAAAAGCAGCTTTTGAGGGGGCAAAGGCGGGGGCGAAAGAAGGAAGAAAGACCTCCATCGTGGCAAAGGCAGGCGGCAAGCTGGCAAGCAGGATATTGGTTGTGCTGCTGGTTATTGCTGTTGCGATGGCACTTTTTCCTAAAATTAATGTTCTGTACAAGGTAAAGCAGGAACTTGGATTCGATAAGAATGTCAGCGGATATGACCTGACCATCGATAATAACGGGATATTTGGATATACCGCTGCTGATTTTGCCGAAGTTGTGCTGGGTGATGCCAGCAAGCTCAAGAAGATTGAGGTTTATGAGAGAGAGGTTACGGATGTTGCGACGATTACCAATGCCGGGCTTCTGAAGATTAAGCTATTTTCTAAGAGCCAGGATATTAAGTACAGCGGAGTTGCTACTTATGTAGTTGATATGAGTTATTTGGGTAAAAACAGCTTTTCCGTTGATGAGAGAGAGCACGTTGTTACAATGAAAATTCCTCACGCAGAGCTTAAGGATCTGAATGTAAAGAAGGTCGAAATTGCTGAGGTGAAGAAAGGGACACTTGCTTTCGGGAAGATTAAACTCAGTGCTGAAGACAGTGATAAGGTTGATAAGGAAGTTGAAAAAAAAATGCTCAAAAAGCTTGAGGACGAGAATGAGGCAGAGAAGGCGGACAAATTCGCTCAAACAGTAGTCTGGGAAACTTTCTACCCTATGATTGCAAAAGTATCGCCGGGATACTCACTTGAGATTGAATTCAAATAAAATAATGTTTACATATTAGAATCAAGAAGTTGATGTCGGCACAGAATATGAACAGGGAGGAGCTTGTTTGAAGGCAGAGGATGCTGCGGAGAAGCTGAAGGTAAAGGCGGTTGACGCCAAGGATACGGTAATAGATGTTAAGGACAATATAACGGACAAGCTGACTGAACTTGATCGTATGCTTGAGGACTCTGTTACGGAATACAACGATACATATACACTTATGAACGATAAAGGCGTAAAACTCTTTGTTGAAAGAAGCAGAGCTGTCGATAGCATTTCTTTCGTAGAAGGCTTCGTAAACAGTATCGCGAACAAGCCAAAAGCATTTGCTGCAGATTTTGAAGAAATCATGTCAAATAGAAAGCAATTTACCGAAGCGTGTGATTTCGCAGAACGGGAACTGATGAATGCCAGAAAGGCAGCGGCAGGTGCAGGTGCGGGTCTCGCGGCAGGGGCATCGGTAGCTTTTATGGCGCCAACTGCTGCCATGTTCTGCGTTACAGTTGGAGAATAAGCAATGATAATTAATAAGAAGATGATAAATGACATTGCGATAAAAATGCTGCTTAAGTCTCCAATCGGCGAAAAACTGGATAGCGCAATCGCAGGAATTGAAAAAATTCAAATATTCTTAGCAGCTGCAGAGGCAAAATCAGATGAGAAAGAATTAAACGCTATTAAGGCACCTACCATAGCTGTGTTTGCTATAATTAAAAAAATTCAGGCAGGAAAGGTTCTTTCTCAATTTGATGATTCTGACTGGAAAGATGTTATTACCGGCATTTCCGAATATGTATTACTGATGCCTGATGATGAATATAGTGTATTTATCTTCAGCATGTATGAAAGATTCATTCGTTCTTCCGCCAAAAACATTCGTGCTTATGCATCTCAGGAAGCACATGACACACTGGTCGGACTGGCAGATGAACTTAAGTCAAATGAGGAAATGTTTCATAACGATTCAATTGACGAAGTAAAGTATACTGAAGAATGCCTTTGCTGCGAACTATAGAGATGCATTTCTCAAGTCAGTACTACTTGCGCAGAAGGCAGGAGTAGAAGATAGACAGATACTGAAAAGCAGCGAAGATATTGATGAATTTTTCCTGAATTAAAAGACAATATGGAAGTCTCCCGGCGACTATGAATAACAGATATACATACCCAGCACAATACGGTGCTGGGTTTTTTTCAACTAGCAATGAAACAGTTGCATCTTACTTCAATGCATTTCGTAAGATTTTTGTTGTTAGAAGATATGCCTGCGTGGAACCCTAATATGCGTTCAAAGACGGCTATTCGTTCGTCTGATACATGCTGCACAGCAGCTTCGCGAAAAATACAAGCCCTTCTATAGAGATTATTGCAATTCTTTATGGAAGGAGACAGACGATGATAAAGATTAAAGAAGTGATGGAGCTATCGGGATTATCAAGGAGAACTCTTCAGTATTACGATGATACAGGACTCATGGATAACAGCAGAACGGCGGAAAACTACAGACTCTATGGTGACGAGGATCTCGAGCGGCTCTGGAAAATAATCCTGTATAAAGAGATGGGATTTCAGCTGAATGAGATCAGAAAACTTCTGAACTCAGATGAAAGCGATATGAAAGCTTTGCTGAAGACAAGAGCGGATTCTATTGAGCAGGAAATATCAGAGCTTCAAAGGATTCTTGATTTCATTGAAAAGGTTACTGCTTATGGACTGCCGGATATGAATGCTGAAGAATTCAGCGCTGACGGCATGACAATGGCAGAAATGGCAGGAATATTTTCTGAAAGATTATAAGACGGAAATTTCAGTATTGCTGTCACGTATGCGTGATAGCCTACAATCTGAGTAAATGAGAAAAAGTTGGCTCCGCATAAAATCATGCGGGGAAGGATGAATTGAGCGAGGAGTGAAAGAACATGAAAAAGGTAATTGTATTTGTACTGGCAGCAGTAATGCTTTTCAGTCTGGCATCCTGCGGAGGGGAGACTGTCTCAAACGGAGAGAAAAAAGTATCTGTAAACACTATTGAAGAACTGGAGGAAACCGTTGAAAAGGACGTAACTGATACCGTAGATGGCCTGAGGGCTGAATACGATCAGCTCATAGCAGAGATTGATACATATGACAAATATGTTGAGAACATTGCAAAAGTTAATGAGTTTTATGACAGAATCAATGAAGAAAACAGAGCCATCAGTATCAGAATGAGGGAATACAGCATCACCTATACGGAACTTGTACTTAAATCCGGCAGCTCAAACAGTGACAAGTATGATGCTATTGAAGACCTTTACGACTGCATCTATGATGATGCGTGTGGTGATATCTATGACGGCATCTATGATGACCTTATGGGAGATATGTATGATGCGATTTATGATGGAGTGGTAGAAGGCGGCTACGACTATGCTCCATACAAAGAGTGGTCGGACACATCATCCGAAGCATATAAAATATGGTCAGACAGTCTTTCTGATATATATGATGAATGGTCAGATGCACTTTCAGACATTTACGATTTCTGGTCTGATGTGAGCAGTGATCTGCTGGACGGTGATACGGACAAGGTTAATGAGGAGATAACAAAATTCAGGGAAGATATCGATAAGCTTAAAGAAGAGAAGTAAAGCGTATTGAAATTACATGGGACTTTGGAAAACAGCCACAGTCCCTAGATTGCAGTATTGCCTATTTTTATGGGGAAATATGGTATTGATGATTTGTGATGTTCTCGTCAGAATAATTTTTACTCTTTTGAACTTAAGCTTAATGCTGTAGAATTGTATCTATCAGATGAGGCTTCATCTCAGGAACTGGCATTTACACTTGAATGGATATCGTTCGATTTGTGCCGAACTGCACAGTGCTGATTAGATATATCGATACTGACTTCAGGAAGCAGTTTGATGAAATCAAAGACAAATACTTTGTTTCAAAACGCGAGGTATACCATTATCTTAGTATGGCGAAGGGTAACTTCAGAGAATATCTGAAGAAGGACATGGCCGGGCCAGGAAGTATTTCTATGTAATAAGGTCGATACTGGCATGCATGTGGATTCTGCAAAAGCAGATTCCACCGCCAATGTACAACGACTCTTTTAAGGAATATATAAAACAGTCAGAACCGGACAAGAGGGAAAAAGGGTATGACTGGCATACCGCGATTGGCCTTCGGGCTGTTGATGGATTAAAGACATCCGAATATCTGATTGACACCGCAATAAAAAATATTGAAGGCGATATTTCCATGGAGGAAGCACAGGAAATTCTAAATACTTACTACGAGGAAAATCCACAATCGGATAAAGAAGAGAGTACCGAAGAGGCAGACAAAGTTGCTGCCAGAATCGCCGGGATATTATCAGAAAAAGCATTCAGTTTTACTCCTAACGAATATATCTCAATTCATAAAAAACTGTTCGCTGGAATTTATGACCATACAGGAAAGAAGTGATTATTCCTGTAACCGGACAAGGGAAAGGGAAATATCGTTTTAAATGATATAAAGATGCTGTGATTATATTCTCATCTTTCGGAACTTGAGATGGAACGCAATGAAAACGGTGCTTTAATGTAATTCAAGCATCGCTTGAATTCCTTTTGCGAAAGTTCAAGTCCGGTATGCTGTAATAATTGCAGTCGGGGATCTATACTGTTCATGTGACATGAGA
>JALEQY010000054.1 GCA_022763735.1 Clostridiales bacterium | reverse complement strand
TGCTGCACGGACCTGCCGCTTTCAACGCAGCCCTTTGTCACCATGGATGCGAAAATCACGGGGTATCTGTTCATATGTATGCTCTGCATCAGGTTATAACCTGTTCTTATGAGGCTGTAATGATGTATTATCTGCTTCTTGAGGGCATCCTTGAATTCCTCTATATTTTTGAATTCTCTCGGATCTCCCGTTTCAAGTCCCATAAGCTTGCCCGTTGCCGGGTCCACTCCATTATGCAGAACGAACTCTATCATCTTGCCCATGTTCACGTAGCCTGCGTCAGGGGAACCGTCCGCCTTGCCGCCTCCCGGAGCCGGCTGTGTACAGCCTACGATAGTCCAGTCTCTCGCTTCTTCTATCGTGCTTCCTCTGCCCTTTTCGAGGCAGATCTTTATTGCCGCTTCATCACTGAAAAATCCCGGGTTCGCCTGTCCCTCCTGGATCATTTTGCATCCGAATTTTATCAGCTTCTCAGGTGTCTTTTCCCAGACTCTCACTGCCATTACAGGCTGCTTTACCTGCAGCGCATCTGCCGCTTCAAGGCAAAGGTATGACAGGTCGTTGGTGGCATCTTCTCCGTTTCTCGTCTGTCCGCCTACAACAAGCGTCTGCCACATCGGATATCCCGCAAAGGCTGTAGCATACCAGTTGTCTCTGACCTCGTACACCTCACAGGTCTTGAGGTAAAAGCATTCCAGCAGTTCCAGAGCTTCTTCCCTGGTGATATTCTTCTCGTCGATTACATCCTTTTTATAAAACGGCCACATGTACTGGTCGAATCTGCCGAAGCCGCATGCTGTAGTGCAGACCTCTATGTAAAAGTACACGTGCACGAACCATATCGCCTGCAGTGCCTGGTGGAATGTCTGTGGCGGATTTTCCGGAACAACTCTGCAGTTGGCTGCTATTGTCAGAAGTTCCTGCTTTCTCTTTTCATCGGTGCATACCGCTGCCTGTCTTTCGGCTTCATCTGCCATTCTGTAGGCATATGTAATCAGGCCTTCACTCTGAATGATACATGCTTTCCAGAAATCAACCTTGGCCTGCTCCTCCATGGTCTGAGGAATCAGGTTGTCGATGTTTCTCTGACATTCTTCTATGTATCCTCTGAGTCCTACTGTCAGTATCTTTTCGTGATTGCAGGTGGTTTCTCCGGAAACTCCGTTCTCAAGACCGACACATATGATATCGTCCTTTTCCAGTTCCTTGATTTTGGCCGGCATGGCCGTCTCGGACAGATCCTCCATTGACTTGCCTTCCCAGTATTTGAGGGTTTCGAGGATCGTTTCTCTGTCTTCAGGGGTAATGTAATACGGATCCTTTTCTCTTGACGCGAATTCGTCTATGTCGCTGACATACCACGAGCTTGACTGGAATTCCGGATGAAGGTTTGCTCCCTTGTATGCATTTGTCTCTGTTCCTACGATGAGCTCATCATCCATGATGAGGGTTGTCATGTTTTCCATGATGTGATTGACCACTTTGGCTCTGAAGATAGGAACAGCGTCACCGGCGAACTGTTTATAGGCTTCTGTAGCCAGCACCAGCCTCTCCGCTGTTATCTGCGGAATAGTATTGAAGTATTTTTCCTTGAGTCTTGTGATTCTTTCGTTTAACATTTTTCCTCCCTGCTGCAGGTCCTCAAAAAAAACTGCAGAGCATGTAATTGCTCTGCAGCTGATTGTCTGACCTGCCTGGTATTGTTACTGATATTTTCCCGCAATAAAACCCGGGCTTTTCCCGGTTATCAGATAGCGCTCCACTAATCAGTGACAGTATACTGCATATTCTGCAGCATCCCAGCAACTGTGCGTCAGACACCTGCACAGCACTTCGGCGGTCTCACTTTTCTCCAGTCCTCTGTCCGGAGGCTATATACCTGATTACTCGTTGAAAACCGCACCTCTATCATTCAATTATTATCTTTTTTCTGCAATACAGAGCATCTTAAGCACTGTACCGCGGATAACGATACCACTTTAGACGTAAATTGTCAAGTTATTTAAGTTGTTTTATACCGTTTTGTACCAGTTTGTGTCAGGATCTGCCGGATTTCTGTCCGCACCCCTTTTGTGCGGTTCTACAACGCTGTTCCCTTCTTCGGTACAAAGAATTTACTCATATCGACTCCCTCAAGCTCAAGAAGCCTGATCTTCTTATCTATACCTCCTGCATACCCTGTAAGGCTGCCGTTTGTGCCCACCACTCTGTGGCACGGAATAATTATAGATATTTCGTTATGACCTACTGCGCCTCCCACAGCCTGCGCCGACATACGTGCTATACCTCTCTTTGCCGCTATCTGCTGCGCAATTTTTCCGTATGTTGTCGTTTCCCCGTACGGAATTTCCAGCAGAATTTCCCAGACAGCTTTCTGAAAATCCGTTCCTACCATATGTATAGGTGGCAGGAATCCCGGATCTCTGCCTTCAAAATATATGTCCAGCCATTCAACAGTTTTTTCAAATACGGAACAATCGGCTTCCTCATGCTCCGGATCCAGATAATATCCAAAGTATTTCTGATCCTTGATCCAGATACCTGTAAGCCCCTGAGCATCTGCTGCCAGAAGCAGATCCCCCATCGGAGAATCATAATGCTTTATATACTGCATTGTTATTTATACCTCCTTTATTCCA
>JALEQY010000001.1 GCA_022763735.1 Clostridiales bacterium | reverse complement strand
ATGCATCGTTCCAGTGTTCTGTTGCCGCGAATGAACCTGAATATGCAGATGTCATCACAAAAATTGCTGTTGCCAGGGCTAAACGTCTGGCTGCACTGCTTCTATGCTTTTTTACTTCTACCATTTTCTCCTCCTGAAATTATTATTATCTCTTGTTCCCAAAAGATTCTGAAATGGTTCTGAATTAGTTTACGGTGTAATTATAAAATGCAAATATTAAATATCGTCGCATCCAAATGTTAAACTTCAGTGAAATCCGTTATAAAAAAATAGCGAGACAGTGGAAACTGTCTCGCTGATCTTAAACATATTACTATCGTTATTAATCTATTTTATCCTCTTCGCTTAGTGCGAATTTAGCAGGAACACGTACGGTCCTGTCATAGCATGCGAAGCAACCTTCTACCAGCTCTGTATCCGGTTTCTTTGTTATCCAGCTTACAACAGGAACGATTATGAAGCCTGCCAGCATTGCTAATGCACCACAGTTGATAGGTGACTGCAGCAGCAGAGGGAATGATTCTCTGAACAGCATATTCAGAATCATCAGACCTGCGCCCCAGATATAGCTGCACCAGCATGCTGCCTTGGTAACGCCTTTCCAGTAGAGACTGTAAAGGAACGGTGCCAGGAATGCTCCTGCGAGTGCACCCCAGGATACACCCATAAGCTGTGCGATGAACGTAACTGTGCTCTTGTACTGAACGATAGCGATTATTACTGAAATCAGAATAAATATTACAAGCAGTACACGAATGATAAGCACCTGCTGCTTCTGTGTCATGTTCTTGATGAAATTATCCTTCAGGAAGTCGATAGTCAGAGTCGAGCTTGATGCAATTACCAGTGATGACAGCGTGGACATTGACGCGGACAGTACCAGCAGTACAACCAGACCGATGAGAATATCAGGCAGTGTTGAAAGCATCGTAGGAACAACTGCATCAAATCCGTCAGCTTCAATATTGATCTGATCTGAGAACAGTCTTCCGAAGCCGCCGAGGAAGTAGCATCCGCCTGCTACAACCATTGCAAACAGAGTTGAAATAATAGTACCCTTATGTATTGCCTTTTCACTTTCGATAGCATAGAATTTCTGAACCATCTGAGGCAGACCCCATGTACCAAGTGAAGTAAGGATTACAACGCCCAGCAGATTCAGCGGATCAGGTCCGAAGAATGAATTGAAAGCTCCCGGAGTTGTTGAAACTGTAGAATCCTGAACCTCAGCCAGTCCGTTCAGAGCTTCAATAAATCCACCCTTGCTCTGAAGTACGGCAGCTATTACAACAACAATGCCCACCAGCATAATGCAGCCCTGAATAAAGTCATTGATTGCTGTTGCCATGTATCCTCCGGCAGTTACATAGATACCTGTCAGGATAGCCATAATTATGATACATACTGTATAGTCGATGTCAAATGCCATAGCAAACAGTCTGGAAAGGCCGTTGTACAGCGATGCTGTATAAGGAATCAGGAATACGAAAATAATTACTGATGCTGCAATTTTAAGTGATTTGCTTCCTAATCTCTTACCGAAAAAGTCCGGCATTGTGGCTGAATCAAGATGCTGTGTCATGATTCTTGTGCGCCTTCCCAGGATAACCCATGCAAGCAGTGAACCGATAAGCGCATTACCGATACCTACCCATGTGGCAGATATTCCGTATTTCCACCCGAACTGACCTGCATATCCGATAAAAATAACGGCTGAGAAATAAGATGTACCATAAGCGAAAGCTGTAAGCCACGGACCTACAGATCTTCCTCCCAGTACGAATCCATTAACGTCAGTTGCATGCTTTCTGCAGTAGATTCCGATGCAGATCATCAGTGCGAAAAAAGCACACAACAGTAAGATTTTGATTAACATAGTTTATTTTTCCTCCCTTGCTTTATCTGAAGGGCATAAAAAAACTGCCCTCCGAACTATGTTGTTCAGAGGGCAGATATTACCGCGTTACCACCTCTGTTCACCACAGCCTCACGACTGCAGCCTCACTGAGTTCTTACCAAACTCGCTCACTATAACGGGTGAACCCGTTCCAGCCTAATTAGGAAATCTGTATGTACCACCTCTCCTGTTCAGCGGACTGCTCTCAGAATGTATTCGGTCTGACGGTGTCCTGCGCCTCTCACCAAACGGCTGCTCTCTGTAGGTCCTTGCCCGGCTTACTCCTTTCCGGTCATCGCATTTACCCGTATTATCTCACCTCATCACGCTGCAGTCAAGTACTTTTTGTTTATTTATACATATTTTTTTGTAATTTTCTATCCCATCCTACAATATCAGTGTACTGCGATAACGCTTCCATCAGTGTACACCACATTTCCGGATAAAACATACTTGAATCATTTCCGGGATACACTTATACTTTAAATATGAAAGATGTTTATTTATCAGAAAATGCGGGCGATCCGCTCATAGAATTTCTCAATTATCATGAATTCACACTTCATTTCATGAACGGAGAACATACGCCTGTCTACCGGGAAGTGTCCACTCATGCTGATATTCATATGTGTCAGCTGGGTCTGTGGGACAAGGCAAGGCTTTTTATGGGACATACTGAAAAGCTGGGTAAATCTTACCCTGAAAATATAATATACAATGCCGTATGCACCTCCGGATTCTTTATCCATAATCTCAGATACACCGACGCTGCACTCCTCAGCCAGGCTATGAAAACCTCCAGGCAGAAAGTTCATGTACCTCAAGGTTATTCGCGCTGCTGCTGTCTGCCTGTTGACGATAATTCGTTCATAACCTCCGATGCAGGTATAGCAAAAGCGCTCTCTGCCTGTAATGCACACGTTCTTTTCATACAGAAAGGTCACATTCTTCTTCCCGGCTTCGATTATGGTTTTATCGGCGGTTGTGCAGGGCATTTCAGCATTGACGGAAAACGCACGATAATTTTCAACGGAGATCTGAGCAGTCATCCGGATTACAGAAAAATCGCGGCCTTCATCAGAGACCGCGAAGTTGAAATCATTTATTTTGACAGTTATCCTCTCGAAGATATCGGGAGCATCCTTACCGGCACTCCCATTACAGCGGAGGCTGAACCATGCTGATAAACTGGTCAAGGCTCTGCCCCAGTGACATTCTGACTCTCGGAAGCAGCATAGGATTATCGCCGGGATAAGCTTTGCCGGCCTGCGTGGTCACAGCACACAGGAAACCTGCATCCTCTACAACCTGCCTGCAGCTATCATTGTAATCTCCGTATGGATATGCGAAGGCATCACTGCTGCCGCATATTTCTATGGATTTCTGCAGATCTGCCAGAGCTTCATCATAGGACAGTGCGGTGAATATACCTCCGTGACCGATATTGCCTCCAGGTCTGTGCATATTGTCGGAATGGGACTGATACGTTACATAATCGCTCTGATATCCAGCTATCTTCTTTTCACCATCATTTGAGGTTATTACAAAGCTTGTTGACGGAACACGACATTTCTCCAGAACCGGAATTCCATAATCAAGAAAGCTTCTCGATCCGTCATCAAATGTAATAACTATACTTTTGTCCGGCAGCATCAGCTCCCCGTCGATATACTCTCGTACTTCTTTCCACGTCGGGAAATAATAACCCTCTTCATTAAGCCAGTTCAGTTCTTTTTCAAGCTCCTGCTGTGATATGTAATTGCCGAATCTGTTATAAAGATCCTCCGGCGGATCATTTTCATCATATACATAATGATACATGCATACAGGAAGGCCTGCCGCATCGTATTCTGTATTAGGCAGCACATTGACACTTCTCATGAGCTGTGTTGTATTGCCGCGGCTGTCGCTCACCGTATATTTTATCTGATTTTCTCCAGCTCTGGTTAGTTCTGTGCCGGTCACCTTCACATCGCCTGTGATATCCCTGCCGTTTTCATCAACAGCTCTGTAACCCGGTTCTTCAAATGTTTCCCCCAGCATCAGTTCCATCGTATCATCGCCTTCCAGTATCAGCTCAGGCTTCATCTTATCTGTGACAGTCACTTTACGCTCTACAGTAAGAGTTTCGATTTCATATTTTAATGTATATGTACCGGGAGTTGATGTATCAACACTTCCTGTTATCTGAACTCTGTCAGATGCATCCCTGCCGCCGACACATGCCTTGGCTCCTTTTTCTTCATACAATCCGTTAAGCCCTATGGTCATTTCATCCGGTCCGTTCAGTGACAGAAACAGCTGCATCGTATAATATACAGTTGTGAATAACGCTATCCCCATTATAACTACGGCTAATGCTGCAATCGCTATTTTGTAAATTTTCATGTCATCCACCCTTCTTTCAGCAAATTGATTATACCACACAGCTCTTTTATGGTAAAATACTAACTATGAAAACACATGCAATAATACCCATCTTCATACCCCACAGAGGCTGTCCCAATGACTGCGTGTTCTGCAACCAGAAGGCAATCACTGCCAGAACCGCCGATGTGACACCTGAAGATGCCAGAAGAACAATTGAAACTTATCTGCCTACACTGCAGGGAAGAAACCTCGAAACCATCGAAGTCGCTTTTTTCGGAGGCAGCTTTACGGGAATCCCGCTGGATGAGCAGTCTGCATTTCTTGCTGTCGCGAGGGAATACAAGGATGCCGGACTTATCGATAAAATCCACATGTCCACAAGACCTGACTATATTGACAGGTGTATCCTGGACAACCTCAGAAGCTATGATGCCGACACTATAGAGCTGGGTGTCCAGTCCTTTGACCCCGACGTATTGAAAGCATCAGACCGTGGTCACACTGCAGATGATGTATACGAAGCATGCCGGCTTATTAAAGAATACGGCTTCGAACTGGGAATCCAGCTTATGATAGGCCTTCCGGGTGATTCAATGGAAAAATGCATTTTCTCAGCCCGGGAAGCTGTCAGAATCGGACCATCCATTGCCAGACTGTACCCGACAATAGTTCTCAATGATACAGAGCTCTATGAAATGTACCGGCGAGGTGAATATGAACCCCTGAGCACTGATACTGCGGTACAGATCACTAAGGAAATGTACAAGATTCTTGATTCTGCAGGTATCAGCATAATCCGGGTAGGACTGAAAAGCACCGACCTTATCGCTGATGGCGGAGAAATCCAGGGGCACACATTTCATCCCGCATTCAGACAGCTGGTGGAGGGAGCCATCGCTAGGGAACAGCTGGAAGCGCAGCTGCAGATTATACTGACGGAATCTCCGGATACAGGCAGTGTCACCTTTACATCGAAAGGCACATCTTTTTCCAATATGATAGGAAATGCCAAATCCAACAAACTGTATTTTGCCGGGAAATACCCTGACCTCAAAATACGGTATAAGACAGATTCTTCCCTTGAAGACGGCTGTTATACTGTGGTAAAATAAAGAATTAGTAAATCAGATTATCAGGAGGACAATATGCGCGCAGTTATTACAGTAATAGGAAAAGATATGGTTGGTATCCTGGCGAAGGTGAGCACAGCATGTGCCGAAGCAAACGCCAATGTTGCAGAGGTGACTCAGTCAGTGCTTGACGAGTATTTCGCTATGATAATGCTTGTAAATATCGATAACCTTTCATGCTCTCTGGAAGAGCTGCAGAGAGGAATCAAAGAAAGCGTCCCTTCAATGACTGTTCATGTAATGCACGAAGATATTTTCAATTCAATGCACAGAATCTAATTTCAGGGGAGGTTTCGTACAATGATTAATATGAAGGATATCATGGAAACCATCACCATGATACAGGATGAGCATCTGGATATCAGAACCATCACAATGGGAATTTCACTTCTCGACTGCTGTGACAGCGATATCGACAGATCATGCGAAAAAATCTACAACAAAATATACAGACTCACAAAAGATCTTGTTAAAACAGGTGAAACTATAGAAAAGAAATACGGCATCCCTATCGTCAATAAGAGAATATCGGTTACACCTGTCGCAATGCTGGTTGCTGCTTCAGGCGGCGATCCTGTAAAATATGCTAAAACTCTCGACAGAGTTGCCAGAGACGTAGGAGTAAACTTTATCGGCGGTTATTCCGCACTTGTCCACAAGGGTTTCTCTGCAGGTGACAGAGAACTTATCGAATCGATTCCTCGTGCTCTGGCCGAAACTGATTTCGTATGTTCATCAGTAAACATCGGCTCAACAAAAGCCGGTATCAATATGGATGCTGTTAAAATAATGGGTGAGGTTGTCAGAGAAACTGCCGAACTGACCAGGGACAGACAGTGCATAGGAGCTGCCAAACTGGTTGTATTCTGCAATGCTCCCGAAGACAATCCTTTTATGGCGGGCGCATTCCACGGAGTCGGAGAACCTGACTGCGTAATCAACGTAGGGGTGTCCGGTCCAGGAGTTGTACGATCAGCTCTGGCTAAAATGCCTAAAGATGCATCCCTTGCCGAAATCGCGGACAAAATCAAGAAAACTGCGTTCAAAATCACCAGGATGGGTCAGCTTGTAGGAAGCGAAGCATCACAGATGCTGGGAGTACCGTTCGGTATCATAGACCTTTCACTGGCTCCGACACCGGCTGTAGGCGACTCTGTTGCCCACATTCTGGAGGAAATAGGCCTTGAACAGTGCGGAACACACGGAACAACCGCAGCACTTGCTATGCTTAACGATGCCGTAAAAAAAGGCGGTGTCATGGCCTCATCAAATGTGGGGGGGCTTTCCGGAGCATTCATTCCTGTTTCCGAGGATGCCGGCATGATCGACGCAGCATTGGCAGGAACCCTTTCACTGGAAAAACTGGAAGCTATGACAGCTGTATGTTCAGTAGGTCTGGATATGATAGTTCTGCCTGGTGATACTCCTTCCACTACGATTTCTGCAATTATTGCAGACGAAGCTGCTATCGGTATGGTAAATTCCAAAACAACAGCAGTGAGAGTAATTCCTGCAATCGGATACAAAGAAGGAGATATGCTGGACTTCGGCGGACTTCTGGGAAGCGGGCCGATAATGAAGATCAATTCCAAGTCCTCAGATATCATGATAAACCGCGGCGGCAGAATTCCTGCACCGATGCAGAGTCTGAAGAACTGATAAAATGCCGTATCAACATAAACGTTGATACGGCATTTTTTTATTCACATCTGGTTAAATATTTCCATACTTTTATCTACCAGCAGTTATCGCAGTCACAGTCGCAGTCTCTGCATCTGTTCCAGCATCTGTTTGATGTCCATGATGTTCCGCAGCCGCATCCGCAGCGTCCGGATGACCATGTTCTGTTTCCGCATCCACAACCGAAGCCTGATCTGTTGTTTCCAGTGAAAACTGTGAATGAATCGTTGCAGCCGCAGCCGCATCCATCAGTAAATCTTATATTCAATCCAGATCTTCTGTTCTGGCAATTACAATTCGACATATTCTTTGTCTCCTTTCATTTGTACCTTTCATATCTTTCATATCTTTTGTATACTTCATACTATGAAAGGAATGCTGATTATGTTACATATATTCAGCTTTAATTTGCGGCTGCCTCAGGAAGCTCTGTGATAGATTTAAATTTATATCCCATATTCTCCCACTTTATCAGCAGCTCATCGAGGATCTCTGCATTAGTCTTTGACGTACTGTGAAGCAGCACTATCGCTCCCGGATGCACCCGAGGTATCAGCTTGTTAAAAGCCTCTTCCTTAGTCGGCTGATCCGACTCATACCAGTCCACATACGCCAGACTCCAGAAAATTGTCCTGTACCCCAGGTCTTTAGCCATCTTCAGATTCGCCTCACTGTACTTTCCCTGAGGAGGTCTGTAATACTTCAGCATTTCCTTGCCGGTCACACTCTTGTATTCTTCCTCCAGCTTCGACAGTTCTTCGCGAAAAGCATCCTCTGTTGATATTGCCGACATGTCAGGATGACTGTAGGTATGATTACCGACAGTATGGCCTTCCGACACCATTCTCTTTACAAGCTCCGGGCTTGTTTTGAGATAATTTCCCACGAGGAAAAACGCAGCCTTCACATCATGCTTTTTAAGGACATCAAGAATACCTGCCGTATAACCGTTCTCATAACCCGCATCAAAAGTCAGATACAGATTCTTTTCGGATGAATCCCCCATATAATACCCATCATACTGTGACAGAAATTCAGCCGTTACATTAGTCACAGGAGCCTGGCCCTCCTGCTGGAAACTCAATCCCCAGTTGCCGTCTGCAGATGTATCTATGGCAAGGTCCTCCGCAACCTTTGCTCCTGTAAATAGCGCACTGCCTGCTATCACAACGGCAGCTGCAACTCCGGCAAGCCTGACAAGTCCTTTTTTTCTTATCATAATAATCATAAAAAATCACCACCCCAGATAATCTATTCGGAGCGGTGATCTGTTATACCTGTTATTATACTGTCGTATACAATCAGAATCATTCTATTGAAGTTACAGTATAATCCTGTTCCTCTACAGTCTTTTTAAGTGCATCATCTGTCAGATCATCCTTCAGACTTACAACCGCCGTACCCTTTTCATGGCTTACCTCAGCTGATTCAACTTCAGGGAGAGCTTCCAGACTTTTCTTCACCCTTGCCTCGCAATGTGCACACATCATACCCTCGATCTTCATAGTTTTTTTCATTTGCTTTTCCTCCTTATTCTTAATCTTTGTTTTATTTATTCTTTTCCTGTCATGTTCAGGATTTCTGATATCAAGCAGATTCAGCCGCAGGGCGTTTGTCACCACGCAGAAGCTCGACAGGCTCATAGCTGCAGCTGCAAACATCGGATTCAGCTGCCATCCCAGCAGCGGTATCCATACACCGGCCGCCAGCGGTATTCCGATAACATTATAAAAGAATGCCCAGAACAGATTCTGATGGATATTCCTGAGGGCCGCTCTGCTGAGTCTGATAGCCGCCGGAACATCTGCAAGACGGCTTTTTACCAGTACAACATCTGCAGCATCTATGGCAACATCAGTACCTGCGCCGATGGCAATACCTATATCTGCCCTTGTCAGTGCAGGTGCATCATTTATACCATCACCCACCATTATCACTCTGCCGGTCTTCTGAATATCACGAACCACTTTTTCTTTACCATCAGGCAGCACGTCGGCTATTACTCTGTTTATTCCTGCCTGCTTACCCACTGCTTCCGCTGTCTGCTGATTATCTCCCGTCAGCATTACCACATCGATGCCCATACCCTGAAGCTCACGGACCGCTTCTGCGCTGTCATCCTTGATTACATCAGCGACTGCAATGATCCCGGCCGGCTGACTGTTCCTGCCGAAAAACAATGGCGTCTTCCCTGCTGAAGCAAGTTCTGCTGCTGTTGTTTTCATCGCTTCTGTCACCCCAAACTGAGACTCGGCAAACCTCAGATTTCCTCCTGACAATGTACATCCATCCAGCTTTGCGGTAAGACCATTTCCCGGAAGCGCTTTGAAATCCTCCACATCTGCAGCCCTCAGTCCCATAGCACCGGCTGCAGATACTATGGCCTTTGCCAGAGGATGTTCACTTTTCGCTTCAAGGGAATATGCAAGCTTCATCAGCTCTTCACAGGTTATTCCGTCTGCCGGTATGGTATCGGTAACCTCCGGCTCACCTTTTGTGACAGTGCCTGTTTTGTCAAGGATTACTGCGGCTGCTTTGCCTGTTTCTTCAAGGGCTGCTGCCGTCTTGAACAGTATTCCGTTTCGGGCTCCCATGCCGTTTCCTGCCATGATCGCCACCGGCGTCGCCAGCCCCAGTGCACACGGACAGCTTATCACAAGAACCGATATGCTCCTTGCCAGTGCATATCCGACAGTCTGCCCTGCCAGCATCCATACGACGAATGTGATCAGTGCAATCACTATTACCACTGGAACGAATATGCCTGAAACCTTGTCCGCCGCTTTAGCGGCAGGAGCTTTCGTCGCTGCTGCATCACTGACCATCCTGATTATCTGTGAAAGGGTTGTGTCTTCTCCTACTCTGGTAGCTTCACATCTTAAGTATCCCGACTGGTTAACCGTTGCAGCCGAAACATTTTCTCCCGGCATTTTATCCACCGGAATGCTCTCTCCTGTAAGTGCCGCCTCATTGACTGCACTTGTACCTTCAGTCACAATTCCGTCAACGGGTATTTTCTCCCCTGGTCTGACTGCAAAAATATCGCCTTTTTTAACCTGTCCTACCGGAACTTCCATCTCCTGCCCATCTCTGATTACAACTGCTGTCTGAGGTGTCAGTTCCATGAGGCTCCTTAAAGCATCAGTGGTCCTGCCCTTTGATCTTGCCTCAAGCAGCTTTCCCACAGTTATCAGGGTAAGTATCATTCCTGCTGATTCAAAATAGAAATCATGCATATACATCATTACAGTTTCCTGATCTCCGGCTTCCTGCGCTCCTGTCATAGCGAAAAGTGCATACGTGCTGTATACAAATGCTGCTCCCGCTCCAAGAGCAACCAGGGTATCCATATTTGGAGCTCTGTGTATAATGCCTCTGAATCCGCTGACAAAAAATTTCTGGTTTATTACCATGATAACAGCTGTCAGAAGCATCTGCAGAAGCCCCATTGCCACATGATTATTCTCCATTGCCTCCGGTACCGGCCATCCCCACATCATTTCTCCCATGGAAAAGTACATGAGCACTGCAAGGACGATGACCGAAGCTATAAGCCTCCGTTTCATCAGAGGGGTTTCCTTATCATCCAGCATCGAAGTGTCCGGGGCTGCAGCAGCTGCGCCTGCTTCTGACCTGCCGGCATCTCCTGCAGTACCTCTTTCTGCTGCACTGTACCCCGCCTTCTCCACTGCCTCTATTATTTCTCCGGCTGAGGCTGTTCCTTCAACTCCCATGGAATTTGTCAGCAGGCTGACGGAGCAGCTTTCGACGCCGGGAAGCTTTGATACAGCTTTCTCGACACGGCTGCTGCAGGCAGCACAGCTCATTCCTCCAACATCAAATTGTCTCATATATTACTCCCTATTTCATCAGTTTCTGCAAAGTGGCCACCAGCTCTTCGATGGTCTCCTCTCTACCATTTTTGATATCATCTGCAACGCATGTCCTTATATGCTCCGCCAGCAGCTCCTTGTTAAAGGAGTTCAGGGCCGCATTGGCCGCCGCTACCTGAATAAGTATATCTATGCAGTAAGCATCTTCCTCTACCATTTTCTTTATACCGCGGATCTGTCCTTCCACACGACTGAGCCTGTTCACCAGTCGCTTATGTTCTTCCTGTGAACGTTTCTTTGTTTTGTGGCAGCAGGTTTCATTGTTCGTCATTTTACTGGCCTCCTCTTCTTATTTTGGAATCAGCTTCACTCCTCACTCTGTATTCAGAATATACCCCATTGGGGTATATGTCAAGACCAAGTTTCTGACAAATGTTATTTATTTGTTTACAAAACACGATTAAGTGATATAATATCCCTTGGATTCTTTTTGGAGGCATAGTCACATGAAAGATAAATTTTTTGAAGCAAAAACGCTTATTGGTATTTTGGCCTGTTTTATAATTGCTATTCCTGCATGGCTGCTGGGCAAGCAGTTTCCTATAATAGGCGGGCCTGTCTTTGGTATCCTGTTCGGTATGATACTGGCTTTTGCCAGGAGGCCTGCTGTATTTGACAAGGGTATCAAATTCACTTCAAAGTACATCCTGCAATACTCGATCATCCTGCTAGGCTTTGAAATGAATCTGTTCAATGTAATCAAGGTCGGAGGTCAGTCACTTCTGGTTATGGTGTTCACTCTGACATCATCATTTGTAACTGCATACTTTGTCGGCAAGGCAATGAAAATCGACGGCAATACCACAACTCTTATCGGCGTGGGCACTTCTATATGCGGCGGCTCAGCCATCGCTGCCACCGCACCTGTAATCAGAGCCAAGGACGAGGATGTTGCCCAGGCAATCTCGACTATTTTCCTGTTTAACATCATTGCGGTATTCATCTTCCCGCCTCTCGGTCATCTGATCGGACTGTCTGATACAGGTTTCGGCATGTGGGCAGGTACTGCTATCAACGATACTTCGTCGGTAGTTGCTGCCGGAGCTTCATGGAGCAGCGCAGCCGGCAATAATACTGCACTGGCTTTCGCTACTATCGTTAAGCTTACTCGTACTCTGATGATTGTTCCGATTACTCTGGTACTGGCAATCTATACTTCGCGTAAAATTGCACGTGCCAAGGCGTCCGGAGCTGAAGAGGGCAATAATTTCAGTTTCGCCAAGGTTTTCCCGTGGTTTGTTCTTGGCTTTGTACTGACTGCTATACTCAATACATTCCTGCCGATTCCTGCTGAAGTTTCTGAAACCCTTGTAATGGTCGGCAAGTTCATGATAGTTATGGCGATGACAGCAATCGGTCTCAACACCAATTTAAAAAAGCTTCTGACCAATGGTCTGAAGCCTATCTGTCTGGGGCTGTGCTGCTGGTTCGTTGTTGCAGTGGTATCGCTGGTTGTGCAGCATTTTATCGGGATGATTTAAGGTTAACTTAGCTGCGTTCGTTCAGGAATTTCGAACTGGATAATAAAAAGCTTATCGCTTCTGACAATTATGATGCGATAAGCTCTTTTTTGTTCCTTTGATTTTCGACGTGTCAAGCTTTTAAAGCAGGCGACACGTCGAAAAATTCTTTAACAGCTGAAGCAAAGCGATTAGTTTTCGACGTGTCGAAGCATATTTGACTGCTGCACGTCGAAAACTTTCATTGATAATTCAATATTTCTTGACCACTTCGCAGAATAACAATAAAATCGAATGATATTTTCGACGTGAGACTGCTCTATAGAGTTAAACACGTCGAAACTGCATTCAGTTGATTTGCTCATCAAAAAAATTTTCGACGTGTAATTACTATAAAATACGAAACACGTCGAAAATATATTTAAGCTCATTAAAATATATTACCATTCTATCTCCAGTGTTACCGGGCAGTGGTCGCTGCCGTAAACATCTGTCAGTATACG
>JALEQY010000148.1 GCA_022763735.1 Clostridiales bacterium | reverse complement strand
GATTCGTCCGAAATCATGGCTTCTATGTTCCATTTGTATTTTTTATCAATCTGATCTCGTGTCTTTAAATCTTTTGAACTCATTTTTACCTCCGTGTAATTTACTTTATGTTTATATTATTGTATAATATCTAGGTTATATCGGCAGAATTTCGATATAAATTATATTATACCACAAACATACTATAAACCGGAAAGGATTATTAAAACTAATGGATAACAGACCTATAGGTTTTTTTGATTCTGGTCTCGGCGGGCTGACATGCATACCATATCTGATGAAAGCAATGCCGGATGAGAAAATGATATATTTCGGAGATACTGCCAGGACACCCTACGGTTCCAAGGCAACTTCTACGATACGCAGCTTTTCCATGGAGATAGCTGATTTTCTGGTGAGAAGCAATGTCAAAATGATAGTGATAGCCTGCAACACTGTAAGCGCTACATGTCTTGATATGCTCCGGGAAAGATTCCCTCAGATACCGATTCTCGGTATAATCGATCCTGCAGCCAGAGCTGCAGCTGACAAATGCACATCAGAAAACAACATAGGAATTATCGGAACCAAGGTGACTATCAACAGTGGTACATACAAATCTCTGATAAGCAGTTACAATGAAAATCTGAATATATATGAGGCTGCATGTCCGGCATTTGTGCCTCTGATAGAAGAAGGCATAATAGATAATGAAATCATGGATCTGACAATAAAGTACTATATGAATGATTTTGTGCACAAAAACAGACTTGATACTGTGATACTCGGATGCACACATTATCCGCTTATCAAGAAAAACATTGAAAGGATATACCCTGATCTTGATATAATCAATCCGTCAAGCATAATAGTGAACAAGATTCGGGACGTGCTGGAGGGAAGAGATATGCTGGCGGAGAATTCCGATTTTGAGAATATATTTTATGCCAGTGACCTTTCGGAGAATTTTGTGAATATGATAGATCATATTTTTGAGGACGAGAACGAAGACGCTAAAGTCAAGTTCCTGAATTTTGATATTGAGAATGGAGACAGACATATATGAATTACGAAGAATTACTTGAGTATCTTGATCTGGATGAAGCTGCCCAGTTTGAATATTTTGAAGCTATGGCAGATCTGATCGAGAGTGAGGAATACGTTGAACAGGAGGCCATGTATCAGCTCTTTGACGGTGCAGACAAGACTATGATCACAGAGCTTCTTGAAGACTATTTTGAGGACACCCTTGAAGGGCTGCCTGATGCAAGCGGCGAAATATATTCACTTCTGCATCAGATAAAGGTCATGCTTATCGGCATGTCATCCAATATCGAGGATGACAGTGATCTCAGACTTTTCACAGATGAGTTCCACAGGTTCAGGAACTGGTATTCCCATGAATCTGAGGTGGAGCTGACACCTGAAGATGGCGGAAGGCCGATATACCATAATGTCAGAGATGCAGTGACAGCTTCGAGAATGGAGAAGCTGGGTGGTGAGAAATACAGATATGACTTTGAGAATGCTCTTGAATATGAACTGGACAGCTATTCCATGTCATTCGCGGATCTGGCAAAGGCAGAGGATGAGAATGAAGGTACAATTGTTTTCTCACCTGACGAAGAGATGAATGAAGAATAGGAGAAGCTGCGGAGAGGAAATGAAATCAGAAAACAGGAAGTCTCTTTATCATAAAGGTCTGGTATGCGCACTGGCATGTTCGGTTCTATGGGGTGTTCTGCCGATATACTGGCAGTCACTGAGGCCGATAGAATCCTCAGTGATAATATATTACAGGATATTTCTGGTGGGCCTTGTATGTATCATAACATCGCTGAAAATGTACGGGATAGATGAAATAAGGAAGCATCTGCGGCCTAAAGGCGCGAAGCTCAAGTTTTTTGCTGCCGGGCTGCTGATTACAGCGAACTGGAGTATTTATATCTGGGCTGTCAATGCCGAGCATGTGATACAGACATGTGTGGGATATTATATCGAACCTCTGATGGTCAGCGTTTTTGGAATAATCTTTTTCAGAGAAAAGCTTACTAAATACAAACTGACAGCGCTTGCAATGGCATCTGCAGGTGTGGTTGTAATGCTTGTACATTTTAAAGAAGTCCCTCTTATTGCTCTGGGGCTCGCTCTGACTTTCGCGACATACGCAGCGCTCAAGAAAAGCTTCCATCTCCCTTCGGTGCTGTCTCTTTTATATGAGACCATGTTTCTTATGCTGCCGGCACTGGCAGTCATAATATACCTTGAATCGACAGGGCAGGGAGCTGTAGGTGCAGGAGAGCCGTATCAGTACGGTCTGCTGATGCTCTGCGGTCCGATAACTGCACTTACGCTGATTTTCTTTGCCGAGGCGGCAAACAAGGTTCCCCTTGTTACTCTGGGAATACTGGAATACATATCGCCGTCCCTGTCACTGATAATAGGAGTGTTTCTGTTCAGGGAACCATTTGATTCGGTACAGTTTGCAGCATTCGTTATAGTATGGATAGGGCTGGCAGTGTTTACAGCCGGTGAAAAAAAGGAGTCTGACCTGATGGAAAAAGAACAAGCTGAAATGTTTGATGTGTTTGGAGAAGGCTATGACAGATTTGCTTTCCCGGACAGTATGATACACAGAGTGACAGCAGGACATGGAGGAGAAGCACTGCTGATAGAAGGCAGTGAAAAAACTGCGCTCATTGATTGCGGTATGGCTTACTGCGGAAGGGATATGGTAAATAATCTTAAAAGAATTCTCGGTGAGTGCGGCAGGGTCACGCTGGATTATGTGATTCTCAGCCACTCGCATTATGATCATATCGGAGCATTGCCGTACGTCAGGGAAGCTTTCCCGGATGCTGTCGTATGCGGAAGCAGAAAATGCAGAGACATACTGATAAGACCTAATGCCAGAAAACTTATGAAAGAGCTGGGAACTGCAGCACGTGACCTTTACAGACCGGAAAGCACTGAAGAGATTCCTGTTGAAACCCTTGCCGTTGACAGAGTGCTGAAGGACGGAGAAGAAATATCTCTGGGAAATGAGAAAATCGTTGTGCTGGAGACAAAAGGTCATACCGACTGTTCACTCAGCTTCGCACTGGAACCTCTGAAGCTGCTGTTTACCAGTGAAAGCACAGGAATCCTCGTTTCAAAAGATTTTCTTCATACGCCGGTGCTGAAGGACTTCAATGATGCTGGGGTTTCACTTGAAAAATGCAGGGCTTATGGTGCCGAATACGTCTGCCTGCCTCATTTTGGTATGCTGCCGCAGGACTTTATCGGAAAATACTGGGATATGTTTGAATTTTTCTGTCATGAGAAGATAAATTTTGTCAGAGAACTCAGGGATTCAGGTAAAACCGAAAAAGAGATACTGGACTGTTATGTTGATAAATACTGGCAGCCCGAGATGATAGAAGAACAGCCGAAAGAGGCGTATATAGTCAATTGCAGGGCTATAGTCAAGGCAATTCTGAGATCAATATGATGAATGTATAAAAAACCAGTACTGTGTATTATGAGATGCGCAGTACCGGTTTTTACTATAGTCTGTTTCAGATTCCGTATAAGAGATAAGTGTTGGTAAATCCGAATTTCTGAGAAGCTGTTTTTCCTATGATTTTAAATCCGAGGCTTTCATAAAACCTGATGTCATCTTTAGTATTGGTGAACAGCATTATGGGAAGCTCTTTATTATCAGCATATCTGCAGACTTCAGTCATAAGCCTGCGACCGCGTCCCTGATGCTGATACTTCTCGTCGACCCCCAGAAAGTCCAGATAAATGTGAGGGCGGGGGATATCAACACCTGCTTCCAGTCTGTCCAGCTCTTCGAACAGGGCGATACGCAGGGCTCTGTCCTTTTTTGAGAGAAGCCTCATAACTTTCCTGTATTCTCTGCAGTAGCTGCCTGCTGCAATATGTCTGGCAAGTGTATAGTTCATGTCATCTGAATGTACCAGCATAACAGCTTCATGTACGTTTTCGTCAAGGCTGAAGGCTGCCCCGTATGTCATATCGTATGCTGTATAGTATCTCAAAGTTGCTTCCAGTGCGAACAGTCTTTCTCTTTCACCCGGAAAGGCCGTCATTAATTTAGGGTAGTTTCGGAAAGCACTTAGATATGTGAGATTCACTTTGTTTCTGTCAGCCCGGTGCAGTCTGTAAAGTCCGGGTATCTTTGCTTTTTTCATAATGCTCATAGATAAATATTAGCACCACAGCGGCTTTTCTTCAATAAATTAATTGCGGTAAATTCACACTTTGTTTATAATAACTGTATATAGTTTTAAGGAGAACAGTCAATGAGAATACTTATTGTAGTGGATATGCAGAATGATTTTGTTGACGGCGTGCTGGGAAGTGCGCAGGCAAAAGCAATAGTGCCTGCGGTTGTCGGGAAAATCGCAGAGTACCGCAGCTCGGGTGACCGGGTGGTGTTTACCAGAGATACACATGGGAATAATTATCTGGACACGCAGGAGGGAAGAAAACTTCCTGTGCCGCATTGTATCAGGGAATCATATGGATGGCAGATAGTACCGCAGATTGATACGCTGGACAGTCTTGTCATTGATAAGCCGTCGTTCGGTTCATGCAGCCTGATGGAAGTTCTTAATAATATGGAAAAGGTGTACGATGTTGACAGTGTGGAGATTGTCGGTCTGTGTACGGACATATGTGTTATTTCAAATGCTATGCTGGCAAAAGCTCAGCTGCCGGAGGTGCCGGTTACTGTAGATGCCTCGTGCTGTGCGGGGGTTACACCGGAGAGCCATGAAACGGCACTCAGTGCTATGGAAATGTGCCAGATAGATATAATAAACAGATAGAGGTGATTTAAATGAGCTTTAATGCAGAAAAAGTAAAAAATGATATTGTCAAATGGATACAGGAATGGTTTGAAGAAAACGGCAGAGGCTGCAAAGCAGTGGTGGGACTGTCAGGAGGCAAGGACAGCTCAGTTGTTGCGGCTCTTTGTGTTGAAGCGCTGGGCAGAGACAATGTATTTGGAGTTCTGATGCCTAACGGTGAGCAGTTTGACATAGATGTATCCCATAAACTGGTGGAACATCTGGGTATCGAAAGTGCCGTTATCAATATAAAAGATGCATATGAAGGTGTTGTTGGAGAAATGATGAAGCGCTTCGGAAAATTCGAGGGTCAGGCTAAAGTCAATCTGCCGCCGAGACTGAGAATGTCAGTGCTTTATGCGGTTTCACAGACAGTTAACGGCAGAGTTGCCAATACATGCAATCTTTCTGAGGACTGGGTAGGATATTCCACAAGATACGGAGACTGTGCAGGAGATTTCAGCCCTCTGTCGAATCTGACGGTTCAGGAGGTGAAAGCGGTTGGCAGAACTCTCGGACTTCCTGCAATGTTTGTGGACAAGGTGCCGATTGACGGACTGTGCGGCCGCACCGATGAAGATAATCTGGGATTCACATATGCTGTACTGGACAGATATATCAGAGAGGGAATATGCGAGGATCAGCAGATCAGAGAAAAGATCGACAGAATGCACAGGATGAACCTGTTCAAGCTTCAGCTGATGCCTTCGTTCCCATATGAACCGGAGGAGTAATATCATGAAACAGAGAGGGCTTTTATTTATAATTGTCCTGGTGATGTTTTTAAGTGTTTCTGCTGTCAGTGCAGATCAGGCTTCGGCAGATGAAGACCCTGAACTTTACTGGCTTAAAGTAAACAGAAAAGCTAATGTGGTTACTGTATACAGACATGAAAATGGTGAATATGTACCATTTAAGGCTATGGTCTGTTCAACAGGAGCTCCAGGTTCGGAGACACCTTTGATGACCAGTAATGTCGGTCTCAAGTTCAGATGGTGCTACCTGCTGGGAGATGTATGGGGGCAGTATGTCACGCAGATAAAGGGTGATTATCTGTTTCATTCTGTTTACTATGATGAGAAAGGCAGGAAGGACACTCTTCACGTTGAAGAGTACAACAAGCTGGGAACCAGCTGTTCCAAAGGATGTGTTCGTCTGACTGCAATGGATGCCAAATGGATATATGACAACTGCTGCAAAGGGACGAAAGTGACTGTTTACAGCAGCGATGATCCCGGACCGCTGGGAAAACCCGAAGCTGTGAAGCTTGGCAGGTCATGCCGATGGGATCCTACTGATCCGGATCCTGATAATCCAGAATTCAATATCCGCAAACCGGTAATTACGATTTCAGAAAAAAAACCTCATTATGTGGCATACGGCAGTTCATATAATCTGATGGCATATGTCAGAGCTGTAGATGTGAATACTTTTCAGGATCTTACACCGCTGCTTGAAATATATTCAGTGCGAAAATGGAACGGCAGCAGATGGGTGAATTCTGAATTCACTACAAAGCAGGAAGGCAGATACAATATCACATATAAGGTATACAGCAGATACTGCGGAGATCCTTCCTATGCGAGTTTTGTAGTCAACGTTACTGATAA
>JALEQY010000131.1 GCA_022763735.1 Clostridiales bacterium | reverse complement strand
AGAATTACAATGAACCCGGGCAACATCAGCTCACACAATGTAGTAGTTAAAGCATACAAATAATTGACATCACAGTTTTTAATAAGATCACAGTGCTCCGCATGCCTCACGGCATGCGGAGTCTATGAAAAGGGAAAACAGATGAAAGCAGGAAGGATAGGAATATCCGCCTTGATTGCTGCAGTGATGATAAGTGTGCTCTTTATACCTTCTTGTGTATTTGCCGGGAATATCAACAGCCATGAAGCGGATCTGATAGCACAGGCATCGGGTACTTTCGAGTATGAAGGCAAGACATACGTTGTCAACGATGCTGCACTCAGAGAACTCCGAAGCTATCTCAGCGATGATGGCGTTGATCTGACGGCAGATCAGGCTGCTTCGGCAGCGGCAAAGATGTACGGGAATGTTGAAGCCGGAGTACGTGACGGTTATCTGGTTCCTGTGGGAGGCGAAAGCCGGGATGAGGATGCCCGGGAAGACGGAAGCAGCACTGCAGATAATTCAAAGGACAGAATTATAACACAGAAAGCGGGCAAAGCGACTGTTGAGATCGATAAAGGCGAGTCGCAGTTTGTTGTATCAGCTTCCGGCAAGGATGAAGTGTTTAAAGGACAGCTGCCTGTCAAGAATACAGGCTTCAGGCTGGACGCACTGTTTATTCTGCTGTCGGTGATGATATGCATACTGCCTGCGGTAATAATAATATCATACAGATTGGGACTCTTCGCTCACAATGAGAATGGAAGCTAGAAACAGATTTTCCGCTGTCAAAGCATTCGGACTTGCTTTGATTTTTGTTGTCATTGCAGCTTTTTTGTTTATGACTGCAGGACACAGCTTTATCAGTATGGCAGAAACCGAAGTTAATACAGCGGTAAAAATGGGAGCACCGATCTATAATTACGATGAAAGCATCAGACAGCCGGACTTGGGAGAACTGAAAAAGAGCGAAGTGGTTCTGCCGTCCGCAGGCAGTCAGTACGGTATGATCACATGTGAGGCTGTCGGTCTTGAAGCGGCATTGTATTATGGAGATACAGAAATAATACTGGCAAATGGTGCCGGCCAGTATACCGGAAGCGGTCTTCCCGGTGAGGGGAGAATGATTCTGGCAGGCGGACATGACGTAGGATGTTTTGCACCGCTTGAAAAAATCACAGAAGGTGACATCATCAAGGTCAGTACCTCCTATGGTGTATTCAGCTACGAAGTTGTGAAAACCCTTGTTTCGGACACAGGATATATAACACAGAAAAAGCTTGATGCACAGGGAGAGGAACTTGTTTTATATACATGCTATCCTTTCGGACAACTGATAGGAGATGATACTCAGAGATATTATGTCAGGGCTGCTAAAGTGGCAGGACCTGTTCTGGTGGAGGATGCAGATGAGAGATAAGAATCTAATGAGAACGGTAATGAGTATCGTCCTTGCTTTTTTCCTCTTTGCAGCCCTTTCTCTGGCAACAGTGGCTGCAGGGGCAGGACTGACAGTATTCAGCTCCGGCCATTTTACCGGGAGCTTTGAAGACAGCATTTATGCGGAGAAGAATTTTGATTCTCTCGCGTCCGCCCTGAAGGAGGAGGCAGAGCTCCACAGCATGCCGGAGACTCTTCTCAGCGGACAGCTTGAATATGGCAGTTTCAGAGAGACTCTCGAGACAAATATCCGGGCTGCAGCTGAAGGCAGAGAGATATCTGACCAGCCTGCGGAGGAATTTGCTCTTCAGGTGAAAAACACCATCGACGAGTATCTGAAAAAGAACGGTGTGGGCAGCAGCAGCTATATAGAATCGGCAGCTGATGAAATAACCGCAAAGGCGGAGAGTCTGTACAGTGATTATACAACACTGCCTTTTGCCGCATATTTCGCGGATATCAGCAGCAGTGCCGCAGGGGTCATCAGAATAATGGTTCCTGTATGCGCGGTTCTGGCACTGATTGCACTTGTTGTTCTGATAAAGCTTCAGGACAGCAGCGGCAGGAAGTTCTATATCAGCAGCAGCGTATGTGCCACGGGCATTGTAAATCTGGCAGCAGGCTATTTCCTGAGCAGGATGCTTGACTTCACATTTGCAAAAGAGCTTGCCGGGTATGATTCGTTTATTGACGGATTCTTTCATGGAGCATCGTCGGTATTCTGGATATGCGGGATATTGCTGATTGCGGCAGCACTGGTAATTAAATTTGAGAGAAACCAATAGTATAGAATATATATATACAGGAGAAGAAGTAATGAATAACCACAGGGATGAGATCGAGATAGATTTACTCGAAATATTTCAGGTTATAAGGAAACGGTTCCTTGTAATACTGCTCACGGCGCTGATTTTTGCGGGCGGAGCAGGTGTGTACAGCTTCTTTGTGGCCGAACCTGTCTATGAGTCAACGTCCAAGCTTTATATACTGACACAGTCAACATCCATCACTTCCCTTGCGGATATACAGGTGGGTTCATCACTGGCTCTTGACTATCTTGAACTGATGAAGAGCCGGCCGATTGTTGAGGAAGTTATTGAGAAC
>JALEQY010000102.1 GCA_022763735.1 Clostridiales bacterium | reverse complement strand
TCATAATAAATGTGCTTACCATGATGCTGATACACTATGAAGACTTCTCAGAATTATTCAGGCTTAAAACACCAGGCACCGGTAGCAGAGTCGAAAATATTTCAGATTCACACGGTCTCACCATTGATGAACATGAAATTCTGGGCCTGATCTGCAAGGGTCTGACAGTTTCTGAAATATCCGTTAAACTCAAGATACCTCAGTATACCGTCAGGCTCATCATGAATGACATCTGCCAGAAGCTGGACGTGTCTGACCGTGAAGAAATTATCTATCTTGTAAATCAGCCGGACATAAAATAACAGCAGACATCATATAATCCCTTTTCTAATAAAACATAATAAGAACGACTCCGCGAAAATCAGCAGTTCACGGAGCCGTTTTATTTTATTATGTAAAATGCACACTATCTGCTCTCCCCGGCTTTGAGCTCAAGTCTGCGGTTTGCATCATCGCGCACAAGGGCATACAGCACAGCAGCCAGCGGAATAAAAAGTATCATGCCCAGCAGCCCGAAAAGCTTGCCTCCGACAAATACCGCAACCAGCGTCCAGAGAGGCGAAAGACCTACTGAGCTTCCCACAACATTGGGATAAATAAACTGATTCTCGATAAACTGCACCACCAGATACACGATAATACATACAATCACCTTTGACGGTTCAGCCAGAAGTGTAAGCAGCGCGCCTATACCGCAGGCACAGAATGCCCCGATATATGGAATAAACGCACATATGCTGGTAAGCATTGCCGTGATCCCGGCATAAGGCAGCCTGAAGATTGTAAAGGCGATAAGAATGAGCATTCCCAGTATAATGGCCTCGACACACTGTCCCGACAGAAACCTGGCATATGTATCCTTGAGAAGCTCTGCCACATGATATATCCTGTCTGCAGTATTCTTCTTAAGATATGCGTAGCAGATTTTCCTGCAATGTCTCGACAGAGTTATTTTGCTGAGAAGCACATATATGGACACTACAATAGCAACACCGGCAGAAACCACACCGGACACGGTTGTGCTGGCAACATCAACAACATGACTGGCAACCGAGCCTGCCCCGTTTACGATATTCTTTATCAGGGTCTCCGCATTAAAGCCTGCAAGCCATGACGTTATATAATCTGTATTGATATCATACTTCTGTAGAATCAGGCTCAGCTCAGGCCATTTGTCCCTGAACATGTCATAGGCACTGTTCACCGAATTTATCAGTTCAGGCACCAGCAGCCACCCAGCGAAAAAAATCACAAGTATTATGCTGATTATCGTCAGCAGAAGACTTGCCATATTGACAAGTTTCTGATTCGGACTCCTACCGAGCCTGGCTGCAAGCTTCATTATTTTTTTGCTGAAGCCGTTCATCGGAACATTCAGCACAAAAGCCAGGACGAGTCCCAGCACTATGGGAAAAATCAGGCTCCCCGCATGCTTCAGAAGTTCCAATACAAGTTCAATATTATAAAACACTGCAAATAACGCCAGCGCAAAAACAATCAGCAGGCATTTTTCCTTCATACTCTTATCCAAATAATCACCCTCTTTGCTTATGCTGAATTCAGCGTACCACTATATATTTAAAGGTTCAACATACGTCACACAAATTTTACTTAATCAACACATATTTCACAATCTCATACCACACCGCAAAAACGCAGCAGGAGTACAAAAGGAGTATGAGATAATCCAAATTTCACCTTTGCACTGTAATCAGAATAATTGCCTTTAACTGCATCAATCTGTATTATATAATGTATACTGCGGTTTATACCTGGCTGATAATAATATGCTGAAATCTGCAGCATAAAAACCGAAAGTGTGATTAAAATGAGAAAAATATCTAAACAACGACCTATTCCTCTGATAGTAATAACATGTGTAATTTTTATATGGGGTTTTGATTTTATAGCCATAGAATATATGCTGCAGTATATGTCTTCCGGAGTTTTCACTCTGCTGAGGCTTCTGACGGGAAGTGCAGTGCTTGTCTCTGTATGTATCATAAAAAACAGAGGCATTCATATAAAAAAGAACGACATGCCGCGGTTTTTCATCTGCGGAGCTGCCGCAATGTCGCTTTATTTCACTCTGGAGGGTATAGGAATTTCACTCACTTCTGCATCCTTCGGCTCTCTGATACTGGCCACCGTGCCAGTTTTCGGAATAATTGGAGACAGAATAATATATAAAAGAAAGATAACCGGATTAAAGGTTATCTGTATAATTATTTCAATTATCGGCGTATATCTTCTGGTTGCCGGCGATCTCAGCGGTCCGAAGCTCAAAGGTCTCGGGTTCATCATAATGGCGGCCATAGTCTGGGTGTTCCAGATTGCATATATGAAGCCGCTTTACGAAAAATACGACCTTGTGACAATACTAACAGGAGTATTTATATCCGGAGCAGTATTTCAGCTTCCGATAGCACTGCTCAGCCAGCCTCATTTCAGCATCACACCTTCGGGAATTATTATTCTCATTGTAACGACAATCATCTGTCTTATCATCGGAGAAGCGGGCTATGTATACGCTATCGGCAATCTGTCAGTTACTGTGGCATCTGCTTTTGAAAATCTGCTGCCTGTAGTGACAATAATACTTGCTTTCATAATATATGGCACTGTGCTTTCACCGCTTCAGTTTACCGGTGCTGCCCTTATTATAGGCGCAGTCATGTGCATTGCGCTCAAAGACAGCTGATGCCCATGAGACCTATTCGATTAGGGACACCCGTTTTTCGGTATATATTCTGAAGATGTTTTTTCAGAGTGTTATTGCTGATATAGAGCTCCGAGCAGATTTCACCATTGGTTTTTTCCGAGAAAACCATACGCAGTATTTCTGCTTCACGAGCAGTAAGTCCATACTTTTTAATCAGAAAACCCATGTGATTTTTATTCGCTGGGTTTTCTCTCTTTTTCTGTTCATTATAAAACCTGACATTCAGATGATCACTCAGGTTTTCCATAATAAAAATCTCATCTTCAGTGAAGTCCCCTTCATCTTCCCGCCTGTAAAGCGCAATAACCCCAAGAAACTCTCCTTTATGCACTATTGTCATATCCACTGAATAATGCAGTCCGAATGGTGAGAAACAGGCTCTGTAAAGTTCTGTACACCTGCGTTCTTCATCGCTCATCATAGATGAAGCCGTAATGATCGTTGTCTGCTTTCTCTGCATAATCCATCTGCCATAATCGCGTTTCTCAAGCAGCATGTACCTTTTCTCCATCTCAACAAACCTTTCGGGAAAGCATACCGGGTCGCAGAGAAGAGTTTCGCTGCCTGAATCTGCAGCCATGAGAATACTTCCGCATGCATTGGGAACAAGTGTGCTTACAGAAATCAGCAGATTCTTTTTCATTTCCTCAAATTCTTCAGTATTATATATCTGATATATTACATTATTTAAAGCAAGTACTGTATTCTTATCCATATTGCTACTCCTTTACCATGATTATACATGAAAGTTATCTGATTTCTACGTAAAAATTAGCCGAAAAAATGTACTTTCTTGCAGTTGCGTTAATAATTTCACAGAAAATCAATGAATTTTTTTTCATTTTTTTAAAGAATTTCGGTATTTTTTTGCGAGTTTACCGGAAATTTTATTCAATTCGAGCTAAAAAACAGCGATTTTTTTCCAAATTTCAGCACAAAAAGCAAGGTAATATCTAGACAAGGGTATTGCCTTAATGTAAAATATTCATGTAAACTTTCGAAAAATAATAAGGATAATTGTTAAAAACGTATCAGAAATCAGAAAGGGCAGATAAGATGGAAAACAAAGATATGTGCAAGAAAATCGACGAAATAATCGCGAAGCACGAACCAAAAAGGCCTATCGTAGCAATTCTGCAGGACATTCAGGAAGAATACAGGTACCTTCCAAAGGAAGCGCTTCTGTATCTGTCTGATGCTGTAGACGTAAGCATTGCCAAAATTTACAGCGTGGCTACATTCTATGAAAACTTCTCACTTGAACCTAAAGGCAAATACGTTATCAAAATATGTGACGGAACTGCCTGCCACGTTAGAAAATCCATTCCTATTTTAAACGCACTCAGAAACAAGCTCGGTCTTACTGAAGGCAAGAAAACTACTGATGACGGACTTTTCACAGTAGAAACCGTATCATGCCTCGGCGCATGCGGACTGGCTCCTGTAATGACTGTAAATGACAAAGTACATCCGGCAATGACTCCGGAATCAGCTACAGCTCTCATCGAAGAACTGAAATAGGAGGATCAGAATGAAAATTAATAACAGAAATGAATTGATAAAGCGCAGAGAAGAATATCTGGCTCATCTTGAAACACAGAAGAAAAAGGTATATGTATGCGGTGGTACAGGATGTGTTGCCGGTGGTTCAATGGAAATCTACGAAGAGTTAAAGAGGCTCATCGAAGAAAAAGGACTCCGATGCGACATTACTCTTGAAGCCGACGCTTGTGGAGACAGCATCGGTCTGAAAAAAAGCGGATGCCACGGCTTCTGCGAAATGGGTCCTGTACTCAGAATCGAACCAGCAAAGCTGTTCTATCTCAAGGTCAAGCCTGAAGACTGCGAAGACATCGTAGAAAAATCAATTGTTAACGACGAAATCGTTGATAGTCTCATCTATACAAGAGACGGTATCAAATATCCTGTACAGGAAGAGATTCCGTTCTACAAACATCAGACAAGAATCGTTCTGGAAGACTGCGGACAGATTGATGCAGAAGCAATCAGAGAATACATTGCTTACGGCGGCTACAGCGCTCTGGAAAAATGTCTCTTCGACATCGACCGTGATGAAATCGTAAAGACTATCTATGACTCTAACCTGCGCGGCAGAGGAGGCGGCGGTTTCCCTGCAGGAAGAAAATGGACTCAGGTAAAAGCTCAGAAATCACCTATCAAATACGTTGTATGTAACGGAGACGAAGGAGACCCGGGTGCATTCATGGATAGAAGTATCATGGAAGGCGACCCTCACAAGATGCTTGAAGGTATGATGATTGCCGGTTATGCAGCAGGAGCCACAGAAGGCTACATATATGTAAGAGCTGAATACCCTCTGGCAGTTGAAAGACTTGAAAAAGCTATTGCACAGGCAAGAGAAGTGGGCATTCTGGGCGAGAACATTCTGGGAACTGATTTCTGCTTCGATATTCATATTGTAAAGGGCGCAGGCGCATTCGTATGCGGTGAAGGAAGTGCTCTTACAACCTCCATCGAAGGCTTCAGAGGAATGCCTAGAGTCAAGCCTCCTAGAACAGTTGAACAGGGCCTTTTCGGCAAACCGACACTCCTGAACAATGTTGAAACATTTGCCAATGTACCAATCATCATTCAAAAGGGTGCAGACTGGTACAAGACCATAGGTCCTGAAAAGAGTCCGGGAACAAAAGCATTCGCACTCACAGGAAACATTGTAAACACAGGTCTTATCGAAGTTCCTATGGGAACAACATTAAGACAGATTATATATGATATCGGCGGCGGCATCAGAGGCGGCAAAAAATTCAAGGCAGTACAGATCGGCGGACCTTCCGGCGGATGTCTGACCGAAGAACATCTTGACCTCCCTCTCGACTTTGACAGCCTTAAGAAAGCCGGCGCCATGATCGGATCAGGCGGACTGGTTGTTATGGATGAAGACACATGCATGGTTGAAGTTGCAAGATTCTTCATGAACTTCACACAGAACGAATCATGCGGTAAGTGCGTACCTTGCAGAGAAGGTACAAGAAGAATGCTGGATATCCTCGAAAAGATCGTTGCAGGCAATGGAGAAATGTCCGACCTTGACACTCTTGAAAAACTGGCCGACACAATCACTTCCACAGCTCTGTGCGGTCTCGGAAAAACTGCAGCAAACCCTGTAGTTTCAACACTCAAGTACTTCAGAGACGAATATGTAGAGCACATTGTTGATAAGAAATGCAGAACCAAGAACTGTCAGGCACTCAAGTCCATTTTCATTGATGCTGAAAGCTGCAAAGGATGTTCTCTCTGCTCAAGAGTATGTCCTGTAGGCGCTATTTCAGGAAAGGTAAAGGAACCGTTCGTGATCGACGCGAGCAAGTGCATCAAGTGCGGTGCATGTATCGAAAAATGCAAGTTCAACGCCATTAAGGAGGACTAATGATGAATACGATTAATAATAAAAGAACTATGACCGTAAACGGAATGCCTGTACCTATCGAAGGCGAAAAGAACCTGCTGGAAATCATCAGAAAAGCAGGCTTCGACATGCCTACGCTGTGCTACTATTCAAAGCTTTCAACATATGGTGCATGCAGAATGTGTATCGTTGAAGATAAAAGAGGCGACATCATGGCTTCATGTTCCACACCTCCAAGAGCAGGTATGGAAATCAAGACAAACACACCTAGACTCAGAGAATACAGAAAAATGATTCTCGAGCTGATGCTGGCCGACCACAACAGGGACTGTACAACATGCGAGAAGAGACAGAACTGTCAGCTCAAGGAGCTGGCTGAACGTTTCGGAATCGATGACGTACGTTTTGAAACATACAGCATGGATGGCACAAAGGACTCTTCATCTCCTGCCATCATCCGTCACCCTGACAAGTGTATCCTCTGCGGAGACTGCGTACGTGTGTGTGATGAAATCCAGAGAGTAGGCGCCATCGACTTTGTGAACAGAGGTTCCAGGATGGAAGTGCAGCCTGCATTCAATATGCCGATTGCAGAAACAAAATGTGTAAACTGCGGACAGTGTGCGGCAGTATGTCCAACTGCAGCTATCACTATCAGGAGCAACGTTGCAGAACTGTGGGAAATGCTTGCTGACGACAACACTATCGTTCAGGCACAGATCGCTCCTGCAGTAAGAGTAGCTCTCGGTGACGAGTTCAACTTCGAAAAAGGCGAAAACGTAATGGGAAAAATCGTCGCAGCCCTCAGAAAAATCGGATTTGATGATGTGTATGATACAGCAACAGGTGCTGACTTCACAGTTATAGAGGAAGCAAGAGAGTTCGTTGCCAAGCTTGAAAGCGGCGAAAACCTCCCGCTCTTCACTTCATGCTGCCCGGCATGGTTCAAATACGCCGAAAACTACCATCCTGAGCTGCTGGACAACCTTTCCAGCTGTAAGTCACCGATGGAAATGTTCGGTTCTATTCTTAAGGAAAAAGCAAACAGACAGGCAGAAGCAACAAAATCAAAGAAAAAGACTAAAGTCGTTGCCATCATGCCTTGTACTGCAAAGAAGCATGAGATACATCAGGAAAGAGGAATGTTCGAAGGCGAACAGGCTGTTGACCTTTCAATAACAACTCAGGAACTGGCTGACATGATCAGAGAAACAGGACTCAACTTCGAAGAGCTTCAGCCAGAACCTATAGATATGCCGTTCGGCATCGCCAGCGGTGCCGGAATCATTTTCGGTGTTACCGGAGGTGTAACAGAGGCTGTTATCAGACACGTTGTAGACCCTGAAGACAGAAACACTCTGGCTGAAATCGCTTTCACAGGAGTACGAGGGCTTGAAGGCGTCAAAGAAGTTAAACTGCCTTACGGTGAAGACAGAGAAATCTCCATCGCTATCGTAAGCGGGCTCAGAAATGCAGAAAATCTGATTCAGGCCATCCAGAAGGGCGAGGCTTATTATGACTTCATCGAAGTTATGGCATGCAAAGGCGGATGTATCGCAGGTGCAGGTCAGCCGTTCGTAGAAGACAGAGCAAGAGTGGAGAGATCAGAAGGTATGTACGAGGCTGACAGAATGTCAAATGTTCGTACGTCACAGAGCAACCCTATTGCAGAAGCACTCTACAAGGATCTTCTCAAGGGCGATAATGCTCACAGACTTCTGCATTATAAATAAAACTGACATAAGACAATATGTAATAAGTAATTTACTTACCTAAAAATCCCCAAAAAATACCCGGGCTGAGATTCAGCCCGGGTATTTTGTTCCAGTATTCCGGTTCCGTTAGAGTTCTCCGCATGATCCTACAGGAACTGCTCCACCTACTGCATCAATAACTGCCTCGGTCTTTTCCTTGTCAAACCAGCTGCAGAGTTCGATAAACGCGATTCCACCGTCTGTCAGCGTCTTTGCCGCTTCCTGAGCCTGCTCCAGATCCTTGACAAAAATAGCTGTAGTATCACAGTCATCACATTTGAGTTCAACCTGCTGAGGGGTTTCAACACCGCGCATAACTATCACGATACCATATGTTGAAAGATCCTCCAGTCTGCCCATTTTCTCCATTTCCTCAGGCAGATAATCAGCATGTCTGATCTTGACATCCTCACCTGCTGCCGCCTGTATATCTGCAGTAATCTCATCATCAAAATCGCCGCACAGATTAAAGAGTGTATATCCATCATCCGCCAGTGATTTCACATAATCCTTAGCTGATTCCACACCATCGACTCCTACAATTTTATTGTAGCTTTCAGCATTCTCATAAACGGCTGAATATGTATCGGGAGTCTGTCCGGGCATATTGATGATATAAGCAAATTTTAACATTTCGTACCTCCTTGAAATATCTCTTGACTTTTACATTATAATATCACTTTGATTTTTACTGTGCAATATTTAACTGACTTACACCGCAAATTATACAGAATTCTTTAACTATTGCCCGTCAAAGAGTTTTTTAGTATAATTTAACTGTAATATTTTTTCCCGAAAGGACCCGTGATTATATGGGAACGCTTGAAATCATCACAGCTTTAACAAAAACTTTTATTATAATATTACCTGGCTTTGTTCTGAAAAAAATGGGTATACTTACCAGAGAATACACTCAGGGCATGTCATCACTGATCACCTGTATCACATATCCCTGCCTTGTAATAAGCGCAATGCAGATGGAGTTCTCGATGCGGGTGCTTGACAACTGTAAATACGTAGTACTGATATTCATGTGCGTTATCGTGATAGCAATGCTGCTTTCGAAGCTAATTACCAGAATCCTGAAGCTCCCGGCATCCCGTTCCGGCATGCTGGCTTTCATGCTGGTATTCGGCAATACCGGATTTATCGGACTGCCTGTTCTCAACGGGCTTTTCGGTTCGGAGGCGGTATTCTACGGAGCTCTGTGCGATGCATCCTATGATCTGTTCATGTTCACAGTAGGCATCTCACTGATTCAGAGCTCTGCTGCCGAGGAATCGAAACGTAGAATGTCCGAAACACTGAAGGGTCTTATAAACCCGTGCTTTTTCGGTGTTATCATAGGGCTTATTCTCTATATATCGGGAACGACCCTTCCTGATATTATCGGCGGACCGGTGAAATCCATCGGATCTGTCACCAGCCCGCTGGCTATGATAATAGTCGGCTCGCATCTTGCGGACATCAGATTCAGAGAACTGTTCACCAATAAATACAGTTATCTGGTATGTCTGCTGAAGCTTATTGTTGCACCGGCCATCGCCCTTGTCCTCGTCAGGCTCATCATCGGGACAGGTTCGCTGCTGTCAACGGTCATCGTTATTCAGGCCGCCATGCCTGTAGCCATGTGCTCGGTGATTTTCTCGGAGCAGTACAAGGCAGATGTTTCCTTTGCTACAAAGGGTGTTCTTCTGACGACCCTCATGTGTATTTTCACGATACCGCTGTTTGCAGTACTTTTACAGAATATATAACCTAGATGCTTACTTTGTAAAGGAGTTTAATATGGATTTTGACACTCTGCTGGAGCTTGCAGGATTATACTTCACAACTGCAGCACGATGGATTTTCATGATTCTGGCACTGTTCATTCTGGCAAGACAGATACGCTCTCTCCTGCGGGCAAAGAACCCTTCGGAGATCTGGGCTTATCTGGGGTGCCCGGACGGAAGCAGTGTACCCCTCACCCACTGGGAAAACCTGATCGGCAGAGGCCGGGGCTGCGATATCATACTTAATCTGAACAGCGTTTCAAGAAGCCATGCCACACTGATGCGTGATTCTGAAGGTGTATGGAAGTACAACGATCTCAACTCCAAGAACGGTTCTGCCATCAACGGCGTCCGCGTCAAGGAGCCTACTGTCCTCAAAGCAGGCGACGTTCTGACCATCGGAGGTGCGGATTTCACTCTGTATCCGATAAGTCTTGAAGAGAGGATGTCCAATATCGAGAAAAGAAAACGCAAGACAACACCGGTTTCACCGTGGCCGTCCCTTGTGGCTCTCACACTGTTTCAGCTGCTTACCGTCATTCAGTTCAGCATTTCTCTGGGAGATGATTTCCCTCCACAGCTGCCACTGGCTTTTGCTCTGCTGTGTGCACTTATGTGGGCTTATGTCATAGTGCTGCGGCTTTTCAGACGTGTTGGCTTCGAAATGGAAATGATAGCGTTCTTCCTTTCCACCTTAAGTCTCTCGGTAACGACATCCGCATATCCAGGTTCAGCATTCAAGCAGGTCATATGTGTGTTCCTGGGAGTCGTACTGTTCTTCGGGCTGTGCTGGTTCCTGAGAGATCTTAACAGAATCAAGAGAATAATGTACATACTGATGGGAATAAGCGTTTTCCTGCTTATAATCAATCTTGCCTTCGGTACAGCGAAATTCGGAGCTCAGAACTGGATATCCATCGGAGGCTTCACGATCCAGCCTTCGGAGCTTGTAAAAATAGTATTCATCTTCGTGGGTGCCGCTACTCTGGATGATCTTCAGAAGAAAAAGAACCTGACGATATTCATGGGATTCTCTGTTTTCTGTCTGGGGTGCCTGGCGCTTATGGGGGACTTCGGTACTGCCATGATCTTTTTCGTGACATTCCTCATCATATCATTCCTGCGAAGCGGCGATTTCTCCAAGCTTATTCTGATCATCGGAGCTGCAGGTCTGATGGGAATGATGGTACTGCGATTCAAGCCTTATATAGCAACCCGTTTCGACACATGGGGACATGTGTGGGATGATCCGACCGGCGGAGGTTTCCAGCAGGTACAGACCATGACTTCAGCCGCCAGCGGCGGCATTGTCGGTCTGGGAGCCGGAGAAGGCAACCTCAGTGATGTAGCTGCTGCCAATACGGACCTGGTTTTCGGACTTCTGGCTGAAGAATGGGGTCTTATAATAGCAATTCTGGCCGTACTGTGCATCATAACCTTAGGTGTTTTCGCTGTCCGCTCAATAATTGCAGGCAGATCAACATACTACAGCATTGCTGCCTGTGCCGCAACTTCACTGTTTATCTTCCAGACCATACTCAATGTATTCGGCTCAGTGGATCTGCTTCCTCTTACCGGCGTAACCTTCCCGTTTGTATCCTCGGGAGGTACCAGTATGATTGCCTCATGGGGCATGCTCGCTTTTCTCAAAGCGGCTGATACACGGCAGAATGCCAGCATAGCAATACGCCTTGACCGCAAAGGAGATTTCGATAACGAGATGGAAAGCGAGGGTCCTGATAACCCTGAAGAAATCATACGCGAAGTAAAGGGCGGCAAACCGAGACAGAACACCTTCAATCAGATGGATTACACTTATCACAACGATAAGCCTACGATAATGAAAACTCAGGTTTCATCAAAGAAACGGCAGATACAGTACAAGGACCTTTCGGATGATGATTTCTTCAGCAAGCTTGAGCAATCAGCACCATCCAGAAACAGAAACAATGATGATATACTGGATACCCTCCGAAACGGCCCTACTGACAGACCGAAATCTCCGTCAGGAACGTCTGCTTCCAGATCTTCAGGAACATCATCCAGATCTCAGGCCCAAAGGTCCGCAGGCAAAAGCAGCAGACCCCGACAGAGAGAAGAGGATTACCAGCCGCTGACTTTAGATGATATTTTCGGAGGCGATAAGAAATGAAAAAAATAGAAAAACGTGCAATAATGTGTCTCCTGCTGGCCTGTGTTCTTTTCGTAGGTGTGGGAGTATTCACCTACCGCTATTTCGTACATGGCGATGAATGGGCCATATACGAAGGCAACCGGGATCTTTACGCTGAAGGAGACCTGGCCAAAGGGACCTTATTTGACAGGAACAACCAGCTTCTGATGAAAAACTCTTCAGAAGGTATGATATATAATGATAATTATTCGGTACGATGCTCTCTGATGCATATAACCGGCGACAGGGACAACAACATCACCACCGGTGCCAACAGAGCATTTATCGACGAGATGGTCGGCTATGATTTTATCAACGGCATATACACGCTGAATAATGAAGGCCGCGATATCACCCTGACTCTGGATGCCGATGTATGCGCTGCAGCCTATGATGCAATGAACGGCAGGAAAGGTACAGTAGGAGTTTATAATTACAAAACCGGAGAGATCATCTGTCTGGTCAGCTGCCCTTCATATGATCCTGCTGACCCTCCTGTAATAAATGAATACAATGAAGATCAGTACTCAGGGGTCTACATCAATCGTTTCACTTCAGCCACTTTTGTACCGGGCTCCATTTTCAAGCTTGTAACTGCAGCTGCATCTATTGAGACGCTGGATGATGCATACAGCTGGGAAGTAAACTGTACAGGCTCTGTTGATTACGGTCACGGGGATAAAGTCACCGACCTGGCGGTTCACGGTACAGTTGATCTGAAAAAAGCACTTGAAGTATCATGCAACTGTTATTTCGGTCAGCTTGCCGAAAAGCTGGGCCCTGGAGTTCTGGAAGACTACACTAAAAAAGCCGGCCTTACCAAAGCGGTTGACATCAATGGAATAGACACTGCCAAAGGCACATTTGATTTCCCGGACGAGGGTGTCAATCTGGCATGGACGGGAATAGGTCAGTACCATGACATGGTCAATCCGTGCTCAATGATGGTATTCATGGGGGCTATCGCCAATGACGGAACTGCAGTGATGCCGTATATTATCGAGCCGTCATCCCTCGTAACCGATTATTTCAAAAAGATCCCTAAAGTAGGAACCAAAACCAGAGATATGATTGAATCGACCACCGCATCATCGCTTCAGGAAATGATGGCTAACAATGTTGAGAATAATTACGGTTCCTCTAATTTCCCCGGACTTGATATATGCGCCAAGTCAGGTACTGCCGAGGTAGGCAACGGCAATCAGCCGAACGCATGGTTTACCGGTTTCCTCAACGATGATGAGACTCCGTATGCTTTCGTGGTTCTGGTTGAAAACGGCGGCTACGGCTCAGAGGCGGCCGGCGCTGTGGCAAACAAGGTCCTTCAGGAAGTTGTGGACTGAAATCATCCGATAGCTGAAAACTCCTGCATCTGTGTATTTCACACAGATGCAGGAGTTTTATATTACTCATTATTCTGTTATATCTCCCTGCGGGAAATTAATATCTGAAATTCCTGTGGAGAGGATATTTATCTGTAAGCTCCTTCACTATTGCTCTGGCCTGCTGCATAGCTTCCGCACTTTCAGGATTATCAATAACCAGTGCTATAGCTTCTACAGTTTTTATCACATCTTCTTCCTTGAAGCCTCTGCTTGTCATTGCAGGAGTTCCCATTCTCAGGCCGCTGGTTACAAACGGACTTTCAGGGTCGTCAGGAATAGCATTCTTGTTTGTTGTTATATTGGCATCATCCAGCAGCTTTTCTGCAAGCTTGCCTGTAATTCCCTTGTTTACCAGTTTAACAAGAACCAGATGGTTATCTGTTCCTCCAGAAACCAGATCAAATCCCTTCTCATTGAGGGCACCTGCCAGTGCCTGGGCATTTTTGAGAGTCTGCTCCTGATAAGTTATAAATTCCGGCTCCATAGCTTCTTTGAAGCATACCGCTTTTGCCGCAATTATATGCATCAGAGGGCCACCCTGAGTTCCAGGGAATATAGCCTTATCTATTGCCTTGGCATATTTTTCTCTGCATAAAATCAGACCGCCTCTGGGACCTCTGAGAGTCTTATGAGTCGTGCTGGTAACGATGTCCGCATATTCCACCGGATTAGGATGAAGTCCTGCTGCCACGATACCTGCAATATGGGCCATATCCACCATCAGAATCGCACCCACCTCATCAGCTATCTCCCTGAATTTATCTGTATGTATTGTCCTCGGATAAGCTGATGCTCCTGCTACAATAAGCTTCGGTCTGTGCTTGAGAGCAAGTTCTCTCACATTATCGAAGTCGATGGTTTCTGTCTCTGGATCAAGTCCGTATGAAACGAAATTATAGGATTTACCTGAGATATTAACAGGGGATCCGTGAGACAGATGTCCGCCGTTGGAGAGATCCATTCCGAGCACTGTGTCTCCGTAATCAAGAACAGCCTGATAGACTGCTGTATTGGCATTCGCTCCGCAGTGCGGCTGCACGTTGGCATGATCTGCACCAAAAATCTTTTTTGCACGTTCGATAGCCAGCGTTTCAACTTCATCTACGAACTCACATCCTCCATAATATCTTTTTCCCGGGTACCCTTCTGCATACTTGTTAGTCAGAGCACTTCCCGCCGCTTCCATAATCTCATAATTCACGAAATTCTCTGAAGCAATCATCTCAATCTTGGACTCCTGCCTTCCTATTTCACGTTTAATTGCCGCAGTAATTTCCGGATCTGCTTTTTCTAGGTAATTGAAATACATTTATCTTCTCCTTTTCCAGTTATCATTATTATCAGCTCACAACCCGTTCGAGCCGCTTAAGCGCAAGTGCCATGGTCAGTCCCGGGATAACACGGTTGCCAGTTATTTCTACTCCCAGCATCTCATTTATCTTCTTGAGTCTGTACTGTACGGTATTCGTATGTATTCCCATGAATTCTGCTGTCTTACCGCTGTTCATTCCGGCATCCAGAACAAAAGTTTCAAGAGTCTCCAGCAGCTGCCTTCCTTTATTTTCTCCGGCAGCCTTGAAAGGCTCCAGTAGCTCGATATAATTCTTTTTTACAAAACCGCCCTGAATCTGAATATTGATGCAGTTGCTCACCAGCGTAAGCTCATACTTGGTAAAAACCCTCTTGTACGGAAATACATTCTGCACGAAGGACCAGCTCTCGCTTATGAGCCTGTACGCATCTCCTGCGCCCTCTATCCCGTTAAGACCTGTCACATGGAAAATGCGTGCTTTCTTATTGCTTTTAAGTCTGTCAAACAGCTGCATGCAGCTGTTCCTGTATTCAGGAGTGCTGCCTTCTTCCTCATATGTCAGTATCATACCGTAGGTTTCATCACCTTCAGTGATTTTCATTATATTAAGATCCTCTGTTTTTTCAAATTCAGCAAAGATCTGGCTTTCTGCTTCCTGCCCTATTCCTTTTGTAAAAAATACGCTGAGTATTTCGTCGCCGTTTATTCTGGCTTCATCCTTCAATGTATAAGCAAGACTCTTGTTGCCCCTGATAAGTGCCTTGATGAATTCAGCCTTCGCATCACGCTCGGGAGTGTATTTCCACATTCCCATAGCAAGTTCTATAATCTCAGCAAGTTTGGTAATCTCTCCTGCAGTGTATGAATCCTCGTTATCCACTATGAACATATAGTATTTATCATTATTGATAGTCACCGGCCCCCAGTATGTGAGAACTCCGTTGACATCAATCATGGTATACACTTTGGAATCGCCTTCAACATTCCGCTCTTTTCCGAGTCTTATCGCATCGGCTATAGTCGCTTTGTGCCTCGTTTCCACTGTCAGGATAGGGTTAAAATCCTCACTGAGAATGATCAGCTGAAAATCATTGTTGATAGCAGCCTCCCTGACTGCCGACTGGAAATTGCTGTGTTTCTCGAAATTAAGCAGATGAAAGACGGTATTGCTTATAAGGCTGTTTCTGAAATTGTCACCATAAAGCACCCGGTCCATCACTTCTGTTATCGCCTGTGAATAGTCTGCCGACGGATCCATAATAATAAGGGGAAGCTGTTCACTCTCCGCAGTGTTTATCACTCTGCGGTCAAGGTTCCTGTTTGCCTTACCTGTATAATACACTACAAGTGCAGCACACCCCTTTTCAGCCGCCTGTCTGACGATTGAGCACTGTGTTTCAACATCTTTCCTGCATCCGAGAAAACCTGTCAGAAGTATTTCAGTACGATCACTTTTTTTCAGCCAGAAATCATCAGTACTGCAGATATCTAGAACTGATATCGATTTCACTTCGTTATCTGCATTAACCCTGCCGGCAGCAAACTCCGCATTTCTGAAAGCATTGAGTTCCAGGCAGTCAGCTACTGTAACCTTCATTATTCATTCCTCTTTTCTTCTCCATCAACGGAACTGTCGTCATCTGCCACTTCTTCTGAAGTTTCTTCTGCTTCAGATCCTTCGTCATCGTCAGCATTGAGATAGTCTGTATCATAAACCGCAAGTTCTTCTTCGGAAGGCATGTCGTCATCTTCTTCTATAATCTGGTCATCGCCTTCTGTCTGAGGTGGCTTTTCATCATCCTCATCATCTGTCGCAAGCTTTCCCAGGTCCAGCGGCTCCGCCTTTTTCGTCAGATCATTGTATGTCATTATCGTAGGTTTGAATTTACCGCGTTTACCCTGAGATTCCAGAAGCTTGGCAGCCTCTTCAATACGTTTCTTCTCCAGCTCCGCTTCACGCTTGCGGATCTTGGCAGATTCCGCCGCTTCAGCCTTATCCTTTTCTTTCCTGGCTTCCATTTCTGCCTGCAGATCCTCTGCAAGCTGTTCAGGAGTCTTATCACCGTCAAACAGCTGCACAAACTGTGCGTTATCAAGAGTTTCCACTTCAAGAAGACCTTCTGCAACATTCGTAAGCTGCTGCATATGATCTGTGAGTATCTTCTTCGCAGCTTCGAAAGCTTCTTCCACGATGGCCTTGACTTCTTCATCGATTTCAGCTGCTGTTTCCTCTGAATAATTCTTCTTTGACGAAAAATCGTTGCCGAGGAATACTTCCTCTGATGCACTGTAATTCACAGGACCCAGCTTATCGCTGAAACCGTACTTCGTAACCATTTCTCTGGCTATATCGGTTGCACGCTGTATATCATTGCTCGCGCCTGTGCTTATATCGTCAAGGGTCAGCATTTCAGCCACACGTCCTCCCAGCAGATGTATGATCTGCTCACGCATGGTTTCCTTTGTTCCGTAATATTTATCTTCCTTAGGCAGGATCATGGTAAATCCGCCGGCTCTTCCTCTAGGTATTATAGTAATCTGATGAACAGGGTCGGTCTTAGGAAGAACATGTGCCACAACTGCATGTCCTGCTTCATGGTATGCAGTAAGCTTCCTCTCTTCTTCGCTGATGACTCTGCTCTTCTTCTCAGGACCTGCAATCACTTTGGTGATAGCCTCTTCAATTTCCTCCATCCTGATCTTCATGCCGTTTCTTCTTGCCGCCAGAAGAGCTGCTTCGTTAAGCATATTCTCAATATCAGCAGGTGAAAATCCCGGTGTCCTTCTGGCAAGTACCTTAGGATCAACGCCTTCTGCCAGAGGCTTGTTTCTGGAATGCACCTTGAAGATCTCTTCTCTTCCTGTGATATCAGGAATGCCTATAACTATCTGTCTGTCAAATCTGCCCGGTCTGAGGAGTGCAGGATCCAGAACGTCCGGTCTGTTTGTAGCTGCCAGAATGATTATACCTGCATTCTCAGCGAATCCGTCCATCTCAACCAGCAGCTGATTGAGAGTCTGTTCTCTTTCGTCATGACCGCCGCCGATGCCGGCACCTCTCTTACGTCCTACTGCATCGATCTCATCGATAAAAACGATACAAGGAGCATTTTTCTTGGCCTGCTCAAACAGATCTCTGACTCTTGACGCACCGACACCTACGAACATTTCCACGAAGTCTGATCCGCTTATGGTGAAAAACGGCACGCCGGCTTCACCTGCTGTCGCACGCGAAATATAGGTCTTACCTGTTCCCGGAGGGCCTACCAGCAGTATTCCCTTAGGAATTCTGGCACCGAGACTGTTGTATTTGGCAGGGTTTCTCAGGAAGTCAACTATTTCCTCAAGCTCTTCCTTCTCCTCCTTGAGTCCCGCAACATCCTTGAAGGTTATCTTCTTGCCGCCTCCGTCCTTCTGCAGCTTGGCTCTGCTCTTGCCGAAGGACATTGCCTTGCCTCCGCCGCCGCTCTGATTCATTATCATCATGAAGAAGAAAATCATTATGCCTATCATTATAATAGTAGGCAGCAGATTCAGTATAACTGAATTCTTCTTCGGCGCATCACTGTCCAGCTTCAGGGTTCCTTCATCCACCTGAGGCATGATATACATTTCATAAATATAGCTCATGTCCACTGCACTGTTGACATATGCATATACCTTCTCATCACTCTTAAGCCTGGCAGTGAGCTTGGTCTCAGTCACGTTGATGCTCTCCACCTCATGCTGCTTCAGGTAACTTACAAGAGTTGAAGTTTTAATCTCCTTCTCGGCTTCACCCGAATCACTGTTGTAAAACCACACCATACCCAGGACGAGTGCAAATATTATGACATATATGCTGATATTTCTTGCTTTCTTCAAGTTCTCTTTCCTCCTGATCTGTCAATATATTTATGTCAGATTCCCAATCGACGGTATTCTTTGTTGATTGAAACAAATTAATACATAATTTTAGCATGCAAACTAATAAAATTCAATAGTTGCCCGATTTTTTTGGTCTACTTCACAGAAACTTCACCGATTGAAAAAATCACTTTTCCTTTTGCCACTGTAAGTCTGTACCCTCTGGGGAACTGGACTGTTTTAGGGCCCTGCTTCCTGCCTATAATCTGATCAGCAGCTTTGATACGTTCCTCCGATATATCCTTATCCAGACCTATTTCTCCGAAAGCTTTGAGAATCAGACGATGTCTCACCGCCGGGTGAATGCTGTTCAGTTTCTCTCTGTCCATGATCACCGCTTTCGGAATTCCGCCTTCCGGCTCCGATATGTTCCCGCCTGAGGAAATGCCGTCGTCTGATATCGTATATTGTCGATTGGCAAGAACTTTGTACTCCCGCTCCACCTGCTGCCAGATATAATCCTTATCTGCTGCTGCTATCCTGCCGAGTCTTACCAGGCTTTCCTTCATATTCTCATTATATTTTTTCTCAAGATGCGGCAGCAGTTCCAGTCTGATTCTGTTTCTGGCATATATTGCTTCATTGTTCGTATGATCGGTTACCGGATTCAGTTTATTCTTTCTGCAGTATTCCTCTATTTCATCTCTGCAGACATCCAGCAGCGGCCGTATCACACTGAAACCACGTTCCTGACGTTCATAGGCGATGCCTGCAAGTCCGTCGGTACCTGTCCCCCTCAGGAGTCTGAAAAGAATGGTCTCCGCCTGATCGTTGGCATTCTGCGCCACAGCGATTTTCACCTGCGCTTCCGGTCTTTCCTTCGCTATTTCCCCTGCTACCTGGTAAAACGCATCATATCTGGCTTTGCGTCCGGCTTCCTCGCTTGTCATGCCGAGCTGCTCCGCCATCCGGCCACAGTCCACCACAAATGTCCGGCACGGTATCCCTTTCTGTGCACAGAACTGCTCTACAAACTGCTGATCCCGTTCTGCTGCACCCGGTCTGAATTTGTGATTCACATGAACCGGATGCAGTGTCAGGTTATATTCTTCCCTGAAACGCAGCAGTATATGAAAAAGGCACATCGAATCGGGACCTCCTGACAGTCCTATCACGATGTGCTGATTATTCTGTATTAAATTATATTCTTCTATTGTTTTCCTGACTTTTTCTGCCGGCATTGCTGATTCTCCATCTTTTTCCTGCGCATATGGCACACATAAACTTCGTATTGCGTCTATTATACCATACCACATGAATTCAGGCTATACCGCAGATGCTTCAGGCTGTTCGTTTCAGACAATTCTGGCTGCCATCACCGTCATATCATCACGTTCTCTGCCTATATAGCTGTCTGCCGCCTGGTCAAGTATGAGATCACACATTATCTGCGGATCTGATGAACGGATACCTGCAGCGGTGTCTCTGATGCGGGTCATTATACCTTTTCCGTCACCGCCATCTGTGATGCCATCCGACATCATTATTATCCAGTCTCCCCGTCTGACATTCATTTCCACGTACCTGATTTTAAGACCATTGACTATGCCCAGAGGCACTGCCGACAGTCTGACTTCCTCAACGTTGTCTTTGTGCCTGACGAGAGTGGGTGCTGCCCCTATTTTATAGAATCGTGCATGACCTGTTCGTTTATCGACGATAATAAGATCTACTGTGGCGAAGGAATCGTCATCATCTTTGATCATCATTATTGTATTCACCATTTTAAGAGTCAGATCTGTACTCACACCACATCTGAGGAGAGACATGATGGTCTTAACCACCATCAGACTTTCGGCAGCCGCTTTTTTCCCCTTGCCCATGCCATCGCTCAATACCATTGCCATGCGGTCATCTCCGATCTCATTCCATCCGCAGCAGTCTCCGTTTATTGTACCGGCCGCTGCGCACTGGGATACGGCTATATCAAGATCGTATTTCTCTGCCGTATTTCTTACCTTTTCTCTGGAACTCCTCCTTACTGCTTCCATGATCTGTGCTGTAATATTGAACTGACCTGCAAGCACTGAGCGTTTATCGAGATAAGTTGAATAAAGCTGTGATAAATCGTTCATTTCCGATTCGCGTTTCTGCAGCAGCGAGTACAGTTCTGAATCCCGACTTTCATCCTTATAATCTCTGCTGCCTGCAAACAGTTCCATGATTTTTCTCATGCTTCTGCCGAATTTCCAGTTAACCACCAGGAATCCTGCAGTTCCCAGAAAAAGACAGTAATTGTCAATGCCAAGTACTACACCGCTTTCAACACTTCGAAGAGCTGCACAGGTAAGAATAAAAACGATTCCCTTAAGCAGCATAGTGTGCCTTTTACATAACGACGCCGCACACAGTCCTATGATGATGGTCATCAGGAACCCCCACTGTGGCTGTCCTGCCAGAGCTGCTGTAATTCCTGCTGCTGTGGCTGTGAAGAGAGCTTGTCCTGACGGCTGATATGCCGCGGCCCAGAGACTCACGAATACTGCTGCCGGCCACAGAAGAAATGACAGCCCCGCTCCGCAGACGATCAGGAGGCATGCGGCTGCGAGAGCGGCTATCGGTATCTCCGGGGCTGCTGTGTCGTGTTTTTCTGTCAGGCTGTGACAGAATCCGTCTGTGAGAAACACCATTGCGAACACAAGAAAGCCTTCGAATACTAACGTCTGGACATCGGTTTTGTATATTGTCAGCGTTGCCATTCTGTATATACATGTACATATTATGGTTATGGCTGCAGCGGTCAGTGCTTTGTGCCACAGTCTGAAGCCTATACGATGAGCTGCTGCAAAAAACAGCCCGCAGACACTCATTGATATCAGATCGCACCATATGTCATACCCTCTGGTATAATATGGCAGTATACCTGCTGCTATCGGCAGCATAAGATAAATGTACTGTGGCTTTCGTGACACCATGTATGCTGTTACCGCCGCTGCTGCCGGGAAAAACTCCCCTGCCAGCGGTGTTCTGCACACCAGTCCTGCGAATGCAATCAGTATTGCAGTCTGTATGACTTTTCGCCCTGTCAGTGCATGTAGGCTTGTCCTTGAAGTATTTTCCATTATATTATCTCCAATCCCAATACACTGTCATTATACTGTACCGGCATGGCACAATTTGTCATAATTACTGCACAGAGAAAATAAATACTACTTTATTCCGAAAAATCTCATGGCGTTTGCTTTTGTTGCCACTGCGATTTCTTCAAAAGTCAGCCCTTTTATTTCAGCCACCTTGCGTGCTGTATGCTCCACATAAGGTGACATGTTTTTCCTGCCACGGTACGGCTCGGGAGTCAGATAAGGTGAATCTGTCTCCACCAGAAGGAAATCGATAGGAATTTCCTCTACTACTGCTGTCGTCTTCCGGTTGTTTTTGTAGGTTACGGGACCTGCTATAGAAAGAGTGGCTCCCAGCTTCACGTACTGTCTTCCCAACTCTGCACTCCCTGAGAAGCAGTGAAGCAGAACTCTGGCATCAGGTGCGGCTGTGTCACCTTTCACGAAGCCTGTTGTATCAGGGCGCTCATGGAACCAGCTTTTACGCTCGTCTGAAAAAGCACCTTCTTCTTTCAGTATGTCCATTACCTCCTGATCCGCTTCACGGGAATGAATCACTATCGGCATTCTGAGTTCATTGGCAAGTCTTATCTGCTTCCTGAACCATTCCCGCTGCTCATCGCGAGGTGAGTAATCATAATGAAAATCAAGGCCTATCTCTCCTATGGCCTTTACTTTGTTCTTTTTTGCCAGCCCTTTTATCATTACCAGCTGCATATCATCCATTCCCTCTGTATCATGGGGATGTACGCCTACAGCGGCATAGCACCACGGGTACTTTCCGGCATGTTCGACAGCAAGCCTGGAGCTTGCCAGATCGAAGCCGATATCCATTACGTAATCAAGCTGTGAGCTTTTTATGGCTCTGACAGTTTCTTCTCTTTCTTCTTCTGTCATGCCTTCATTGTTCAGATGTGCATGAGAATCAAATAACATTTTTCCTCCTTATTGGTCTGGATTGCCCAGGTTGTCCGGATCAGGGCCAGCCCGGGGTATGCGGGTCATCTGTGGTCAGATCGGTTTGAGCCGGTTCTATCGTTGGGTTGGATTCAGAAGGAAAAACGTGTATAATCAGAAAAGGTGCCTGCTTTTTGAAGTTTATGCAGGGACTTCGAATTATACACGTTTAGAACACTTATCCATTTATAACATCTGCGCTTTGCTCAGCCGAATTTGAAACAGCCGCCTGCAACAGCAGAGATCTGAAACCACATACCGCCTATTCTACCGGGTTTCCGTCTTCAGCAGCTGTTGACATGAACTCCAGTCTGCTCTTTCCGTCAACCTCATTGTCGGCAAACATGATCATACCTTTTGATTCAAGCCCTCTCAGTTTTCTCGGCTTCAGGTTGGCAACGACGAGAACCTTCTGTCCCACGCAGTCTTCAGGCTTGAAATGCTCTGCAACGCCTGAGATTATCTGACGTTTTTCTGTTCCCATCTTCACCTGGAAAACCAGCAGTTTGTCAGCCTTCGGGTGCTTCTCAGCAGAAATGATAGTTCCCACTCTGAAGTCTATCTTGGCGAAATCATCGTATTCGATTTCAGGTTTCAGTTCCAGCGGAATATTCTCTTCACCTTTGCCTGCACCCTGCAGTTCTTCTAATTCTTTGAGTTCTTTTTCTATATCAAGTCTCGGGAAGATGGCTTCGCCCTTCTTCACCTGTTCTCCCTGCATCATTTCAAATTCAAACGCATCCTCCCATGCTACATCTGCGTACCACAGACCAAGCTGTTTCCTGATCTTGTCTGATGTAGTATGCATGAACGGATGAATAAGCACTGATATTATTCTCAGTGTTTCCGCCAGATTGTGGAGCACGTTGTCAAGTCTAGGCTTGCTGGCTTCATCCTTGGCAAGAACCCACGGCATAGTTTCATCGATATATTTGTTGGCTCTTCTTACCACGATCCAGATCTCCTCAAGGGCCATGTTGAATTTGAATTCATCCATGTTGGCTTCAACCTTGTCGGCAGCACCGATTGCTATATTTTTCAGCTCATCATCCACAGGCTCCTTCGCATCTGTAAGGTCAGGCACATAACCATCATTATATTTTTCGATCATGGATACTGTTCTTGATACAAGATTTCCCAGATCGTTTGCCAGATCATAGTTCATTCTCTTGAGCATTACTTCATTAGTAAATACTCCATCCTGTCCGAAGGTATATTCTCTCAGCAGGAAATATTTGAGAGCATCGATGCCGTATCTGTCAATAAGTGTAACCGGGTCTACCACGTTGCCCTTTGACTTGGACATTTTGCCGCCTTCCAGGAGCAGCCATCCGTGACCTCTTACCTGCTTAGGCAGAGGCAGCTCCATGGACATCAGCATTGCAGGCCAGATGATTGAGTGGAATCTTACGATTTCTTTACCGACAAGATGTACATCCACAGGCCAGTATTTCTCATAGAGCTCCGGTTCATCAGGATAACCCAGTGCAGTGATATAGTTTGTGAGAGCGTCAAGCCATACGTAAATAACATGTTTATCGTCAATAGGTACGGGAATTCCCCAGTCAAAGGTTGATCTGGAAATACACAGATCCTCAAGACCCTGCTTAACGAAAGCAATCATTTCGTTTCTTCTTGTGTCAGGCTGCAGGAAATCAGGGTTTGTTTCAAACAGCTCCAGCAGTCTGTCCTGATATTTGCTGAGACGGAAAAAGTACGCTTCCTCCTTGGCCTTCTCTACAGGTCTGCCGCAGTCAGGGCATTTGCCGTCAACCAGCTGGCTCTCTGTCCAGAAGGATTCGCAAGGAGTGCAGTACATTCCTTCATATTCGCCTTTGTATATATCTCCCTTCTCATAGAGCTTCATGAAAATATCCTGAACTCGCTTGACGTGTCTCGGCTCAGTTGTTCTGATGAAGTCATCGTTGGAGATTTCCATGGTTTTCCACAGTTCCTTGATTCCGTCAACAACCTTGTCAACGTATTCCTGCGGTGTAACGCCTTCTTTTTCTGCTATTGTCTGGATCTTCTGTCCGTGCTCGTCAGTACCTGTGAGGAATCTCACATCGTATCCGCAAAGTCTCTTGAACCTTGCCATTGCGTCAGCCATAACCGTGCAGTACGTGTGTCCGATATGCAGGTTTGAGCTCGGATAGTAAATAGGTGTGGTAATATAATATTTACCTTTGTTTTCTGCCATTTTCATTTCTTCCTTTCATGCACCGCATCAAATGGGATGCGGGTAGTATTGTATTCTGCTGCGGATGAGCAGCAGATTGCCGTCGCATAGAAGCGACAGTATATATTAGAATATCATCATTGATATTGTCCGTCAACGCTCTAGATAAACAGCTCCGGTTCTTTCCTGTCTGCATAGCCCAGTTCCAGTTCTTCTTTATGATAGAGATATCCCGGGTCGTCAAAATACAGCGCTCCTTCAGGACACTTCTTCTCACAGCCGCAGCATTTGATACAGATGCCGTCTACAACTCCGGGAGCCTCCGCCTTGATGGAACCCATGGGACATACTGTCACGCAAAGTCCGCAGCCTGTGCATTTTGCCTCATCAAGCTTCGGTTTCACTTTCAGAATATTGATGTGATTACCCTGTCTGTCCTGTGGCTTATAATACGGGCGAATCGGATCCTGTCCCTTCACATAAACAGGGCCGGCAGCTTCAAGTGCCTGTGCAATTTTTGCATTATCGCCATCATTCTCATTTATCAGTGCCGTAATTTTCCCGGCAGTATCGGCAGCAAAGCTGTATGCAATCTCCATATCTCTGCTGTCAGGTCTTCCGGCTGCCAGAGTTCTGGAAAATGAATGCTCCCCTATGAATGCTGCTCCTGCCACCGTGTGAAAACCCCTGACTTCAAGGATATTTCTCAGTTCTATCAGTGCATCATCATAATTTCTGTTGCCGTAAAGCACAACTGGTATCGCCATTGCTCCACCGCCTTCAATGGTATCGAGAAATTTCAGCAGTACATTCGGTACTCTTCCTGCAATTACAGGCGTTCCGAAAACCACTATATCGTTTTCATCAAAAGTATAAACCTTCTGCCTTGCCTCAAACGGAGAAAAGTTGATATTCGCAGCTTTTACAAAACTGACAGCGGGATCTGCCTCTTTCCCGTTTTTTTTCATTTCCTCCCACATTCTGTATGCCACACCGGACGTAACCTTCGCAGTAGTGCCGGTGCCTGTGAAATACATGGCTCTTATTCTTTTTTCCATAATGCCTCCTGAAAGCTCCAAAACTGCGGAGCTGCATAAATCTCAAAAACTATCTGTAAAGCTTCACATCCGTATACTTGATTATGAGATCCACTATATCCTCTATCTCTATGTATCCGCTATCGATGGAAAGATTGTAATTCACATGATCTCCCCATTTCCTGCCGGTGTGATATGAATAGTAATTGGCTCTTGCCTTGTCGGTATCCTTCATCAGCTTTTTTACAGAATCCTCAGGAACACCGTATTCCTGCACTGCTCTCTTGATTTTGTCTGCTTCTTCAGCGTAAATGAACACATTGGTCGCTTCCGGCATTCCTCTGAGCACATAGTCCGCACATCTTCCGACAATAACACATGAACCTTCATCAGCTATTCTTCTGATTGTATCAAACTGCGCCAGGAAAAATCTTTCGTTGAGGGAAAGGCTCTCCGGACCGGCTTCCCCTGTTCCCATGGCTGATGCCAGACTGTACAGAAAGCTGTTCTTAGCTTTTTTTTCTGCTTCCACAATCATTTCTTTGCTGAAACCGGATTCTTCCGCAATTCTGTCGAGAAGCTCCTTGTCATAATAAGGTATATCCAGCTTTTCTGCGAGGCGTTTGCCGATAAGTCTTCCGCCGCTTCCGAATTCTCTGCTTATTGTAATCAGTTTCTTATCCATTACTGCTCCTCCTCGTATATCTTTATTCTATCACGTATCTGCCTCTGAAAAAAGGCACATGCGGTATTTTGTTCTTTCTTCTGTCTTTTAATACAGCGTATCGGCTGCAACAGGCCTGTAAAATCTGCCGCATATCTCTTCCCAGCTCTGTCCTTCGTCTGCAAGTATCCACATGAGCTTTGTCAGCAGTGCTTCGAGAGTCATGTCCTTTGCCTCAAGAATGCTGAAGGTGTCCTTGAGCTTTCTGCCCACCTCATATGTTTCTATATGACTGCCTTCATATGTCACCTGTGTGGTCATGGCAAGAATCTTTTCTTCAGGTCTGTATTTTTTTAATTCACGGAAAAGTGCACTTTCCAGGCTGTCAGGGATTCCTCCCACGCCGAAGCTTTCTATTATCACACAGTCATACACACGGAAAATTTCCGGAAGCAGTGTGGGCAGCTCGCCTGGCGTGATTTTGAGAAGAAACACTTTAGTATTGAGTCTGTCATAAAAAACCGGTCCTGCCCCTGCCTGTTCCTGTCTGATATACCGTATTATCCTGCCGTCGCGGATAGATGCCAGTACAGGATAATTGATGCTGGAGAATGCAGCGTAGCTGAGAGATTTTGTTTTCTTGGCTCTCGTTCCCAGAATCACCTCTCCGTCAAATACGATCTGAACACCACAGGATTCCGCATCTGCAGCATATATGATGCTGTCCCGCAGATTGGCCTTGGCATCTGTTATTTCAAAACCGATAGGCTTCTGTGCCCCGGTGAGTACAATAGGCTTTGGTGAATCCTGAACCAGATATGACAATGCGGCTGCGGTATATGCCATTGTGTCTGTACCATGGCATATGACGAATCCATCAAAGTCATCATAGCTTTTTCTTATTTCTTCTGCTATGGTCAGCCAGTGCTCCGGGGTCACATCTGTGCTGTCCAGACTGTAAAGTGCTCTGGTGGTCAGCTGGAAATCTTCGCCTATTTCAGGGAGATATGACATCAGCTGTTCTGAAGAAAGCGCAGGTATGAGACCTGATGGTGTCATTACAGATGCAATTGTTCCGCCTGTCGTCATGATCAGTAGCTTCTTTTTCATTTTGTGAATGGTTCCTTTCGGATTATTTGGGGCATATCCTCTGCTGCTGTTTATGCTTCCGGATATGCGAAAATTCTCCCGATAACCTTATTATACAAGGTTTTCGGGAGAATCACAACTTCATCAGTATCAGTCTTCATCAATGTCTGTTGATGATTCCTATATCATTTCTGTACTGAGCGCCTTCAAAGTTTATTCTCTTAAGATTTTCGTAAGCTTTTGCTCTGGCTTCTTCGTGAGTGGCTCCAAGTGCAGTGACTCCAAGAACTCTTCCTCCTGATGTCAGCACTGCAGCTTTCTTCATATCGCAGTCATCACTGCAGTCTGCACATTTGCTGCCTTCAGGCATCGGAGCGAATTTAGTTCCGGCGTGGAACACGATGACATCGTCATCTACATCATCAAGACCTGTAATCAGCTTGCCCTTTTCATAGCTTCCCGGATACCCACCCGAAGCAAGTACGACGCATACAGCACGTTCATTTTTCCACTTTATCTCTATGTCTGCCAGCCTGTTTTCGGTAACAGCCAGGAAAATGTCAAGCAGGTCGCTGTCCAGTCTCGCCAGCACAGACTGAGTTTCAGGGTCACCGAATCGATTATTGAACTCGATTACCTTCGGACCGTCATCTGACAGCATAAGACCTATGAACAGAACGCCCTTGAAATCAAGTCCGTCCTCCTGGAAGCCTTTTAATGTCGGTTCCAGAATCTGCTCTCTTATCTGTTTTTCAAGTTCAGGTGTAAACAGCAGGCTTGGTGAATAGGTTCCCATTCCTCCTGTATTTGGACCCTTGTCGTTGTCGAATACTCTCTTGTAGTCCTGAGCTGATTCCATCGGCACTATGGTGTTTTCGTCCACAAAGCAAAGCATGGACGCTTCCACTCCGGTAAGGAATTCCTCAACGACAATTTTATCTGCAGCGGAACCGAATACTTTGTCGCCCATCATTTCTTCGATAGCTTTAACGGCATCCTCTTCGTTCTCAGGAATCACAACGCCTTTGCCTGCAGCCAGACCGTCCGCCTTGAGTACCATCGGATATCCGTATAGCCCCACAGAATCGAGGAGCTCCTGCTTGTCAGTAAACTCTTTGTACCCTGCAGTAGGTATGTTATGTCTTGCCAGGAATGCTTTAGTGAATGATTTGCTGGCTTCAAGCTGCGAACATTTCTTATTCGGCCCGAATACCTTGATTCCCAGCTTTTCAAGCTCGTCAACGATGCCCATAGCCAGTGGCACTTCAGGTCCGATGACTGCCAGGTCAATTTTCTTTTTTTCTGCTGCTTTGCAGATTCCTTCTATATCTTCTGCACCAACGCCGATGCATTCAGCCACATCAGCTATTCCGGCATTGCCGGGTGCACAGTACAGTTCTGTTACCTTGGGGCTCTGTGCCAGTTTCCAGCATATAGCATGTTCTCTGCCGCCGCCTCCAACTACCATTACTCTCATTTATGTGTATTCCCTCCAAAACTAGTGATGGAACAATCTCATGCCTGAGAAATACATCACGATATCGTTCTCATTGCAGCAGTTTATTACAATATCATCTCTCATCGAGCCTCCTGGCTGAGCTATGTATTTTACTCCGCTGCGTGCAGCTCTCTGAATGTTGTCATCAAACGGGAAGAATGCATCTGAGCCCAGTGCAACCCCGTCCATTTGTGCCAGCCATTCCTTTTTCTCTTCTCTTGTGAGTGGTTCAGGCTTATTAGTAAAGAATTTCTCCCACTGTCCGTCTGCCAGCACGTCTTCATAGTCGTCGCTCATGTAAACATCGATAGCGTTATCTCTGTTTGGTCTTCCCACATCTTCTCTGAAAGGCAGATTCAGTACCTTCGGGCTCTGTCTCAGAAGCCAGTTGTCTGCTTTCTGTCCTGCCAGCCTTGTGCAGTGGATTCGTGACTGCTGTCCTGCTCCGATTCCTATTGCCTGTCCACCCTTGGCATAGCATACGGAATTTGACTGAGTGTATTTCAGTGTTATGAGAGCTATGATCAGATCTCGCTTGGCTTCCTCCGAAATGTTCTTGTTTTCTGTCACAATTTCGCCCAGGAATTCTTCGTTGATCGGCATTTCGTTTCTGCCCTGCTCGAAAGTGATTCCGAACACCTGCTTGCGTTCCTGCTGCTGAGGTCTGTATTCAGGATCTATTTTAATAACATTGTAGTTCCCTTTTTTCTTGCTCTTCAGGATCTCCAGTGCTTCAGGTTCATATCCTGGTGCAATCACTCCATCAGATACTTCAGGCTTGATGAGCATTGCTGTTGCTACGTCACATACATCCGACAGAGAAATGAAATCTCCGAAGGATGACATTCTATCGGCGCCTCTTGCTCTGGCATAAGCGCATGCCAGAGGAGACAGCTCAGCATCCTCATCGACCCAGTATATTTTTCTTTCCACTTCACTGAGTGGAAGCCCCACTGCTGCGCCTGCAGGTGAAACATGCTTGAAAGAGGTTGCTGCAGGAAGTCCTGTAGCTTCCTTCAGTTCCTTCACAAGCTGCCATCCGTTGAAGGCATCCAGAAAGTTGATGTAACCCGGTCTGCCGTTCAGCACTTCAATAGGCAGTTCACCCTCCTCCACGAAAATACGTGAAGGCTTCTGATTCGGGTTACAGCCATATTTCAATTCTAATTCTTTCATCATCTATCTCCTCATGGATACAATTATTTTATCGGTTTAACTCCTATTTGTTCTTGTTTATGATTCGGGTTTCGTATTCGCCTGTTGCGATATCTATGTATCTGACAAACAGAGAAACCTTATTGTCTTCGTTCAGGTTTTCCCATACCAGCTGCGTGAATTCATCGATGTCGCCGTTAATATCCACCTTTTCCGGCTCACCTTCAAAGCTTGGCAGCGGATTGCCATCACCCATGTAAGTGTGGATAAAGCGTCCTTCGCCTGCAGGACATCCTGGATAAGCGAATGTATTTCTGATGCAGTATTCAGGATTTCCGTCCTGGCTCTTAAGGATAGACATGGCAAAATCATAGTTACCATCCTTCACATTCATGATTCCTGAAATTCTAGGTGTATAGTTAGGCTCGTCAGGCTCGAATTCACGTGTTCTCAGCGATTCTTCAAAAGTTTTCCCTTCTGCCATCAGATCGTACACTGTATCTGTCTGATCTCCGTTTGTCACGATGGTTGTATCTCCCAGCACTCTTACCGGTGCATAAATAATAAGGCTCGGATCGCTCAACTTGCTGATATCAAAAGCTTCTGTCCTGATCCCCTGTTCATACTCCTTGAATATACGATTACGGCTGTTGACACTCCTGCCCATAATGAAGTAAGCAGTTACTGCGCTTTTGCCATCCTGAGAGCGGCCGATTACGATGCCGCGTCCCGGATATGAATTTTCACTTAATGTTGCTGCTAATGATTTTCTCTCCATGTGAGTTTACTCCCTTCCGTCCCAGCAGTATGTGCAGAGCTTGCACTTATCTACTCCGATAGCTTCTATTGTATCTTCAAGGCGCTGGAATTTCAGGCTGTCGAACTGAAGCCTCTTCCTGATTTCCTCTACCATTGCAGCGTGCTTTTCTGTGCTGCTGTCTGCGTACTCTGCCAGCAGTTCTGCCGGAATATCATCGCCTTCGATTCCTTCCAGTGCGATAATCACACGTCTTGTTATAAGCTCAAGGTCACTTACAGATCTTGAAAAGTTAAGGAATTTACATCCGTACATAATCGGAGGACATGCTGATCTGACATGGATCTCCTTGGCTCCGTTGTCCAGAAGGTATGATACGGTCTCCGAAAGCTGTGTTCCTCTAACGATGGAGTCATCGATCAGTACGAATTTCTTGTCCTTGATTATCTGGAATACAGGCACAAGCTTCATTTTTGCAATCAGGTTTCTGGCCTTCTGGTTCTGAGGCATGAAGCTTCTCGGCCATGTCGGGGTGTATTTGATCAGAGGTCTCGCATAGCGTACTCTGGATCTGTTGGCATATCCGAGAGCATGGGCTGTACCGCTGTCCGGCACTCCTGCAACATAGTCAACATCCATATCGCCGTCACGTTCAGCCAGAAGCTCACCATTGCGGTTTCTCATCAGCTCAACATTTCTGCCTTCATATATCGATGTGGTATAACCGAAATATGTCCACAGAAAAGCGCATATCCTCATGCCCTCCTGAGGCTCTCCCACAGTTTTTTCTTCATCAGGAGTCAGAAAAGCGATTTCTGCCGGACCAAGTTCTCTTTTGTACTTATATCCAATGTTTATAAATGCAAAGGATTCTGACGCAGCACAATAGGCACCATCCTTCTGTCCTATGATAAGAGGTGTCCTTCCGTATTTGTCTCTGGCTGCATACAGACCGTCTTCTGTAAGCACCAGCATTGTCACTGACCCATCTATTTTGCCCTGTGCTATTCTGATTCCGTCAACGATATCTCTTCCCGTTGAAATAAGTGCAGCTACAAGCTCTGTATTATTGATTTCTCCATGACTCATTGCCATGAACTGGCTTGGTCTGTCCTTCAGAAGCTCCCTGACAATAGCTTCCTTGTTGTTTATTCTGCCTACAGTTGTAATGGCGAAATTGCCATGTCTGCTGTAAACCGTCAGAGGCTGGGGATCGCTGTCACTTATCGCGCCGATTCCCATATTTCCTTTCATTTCTTCAATATCGCTTTCAAACTTGCTTCTGAAAGGTGAGTTTTCGATATTGTGAATGGAACGATTGAATCCGTCTTTTTCAAGCACGCACATACCGCCTCGTTTTGTTCCGAGATGTGAATGATAGTCGGTTCCAAAAAACAGATCCATTACACAATCGTTTTTTGAGGCAAAACCTATTACTCCACCCATTATTCTATTCCTTCCTTTTCCAAATTTTGTATTGCAATTTTCAGACCTTCAGCCAGAATCACATGCTCTGTTTTCAGCACTCTGGCTGCCAGATCCTCAGGGGTGTCACCTTCAAGCACAGGGACTTTTTCCTGCAGTATTATTTCTCCGGTATCCACTCCCTCATCGACATAATGCACTGTAGCTCCGCTTTCCTTCTCACCAGCCGCGATAACTGCATTATGTACCCTTATTCCATAAAAACCCTTGCCGCAGTATTTAGGTATAAGGGAAGGATGTATATTGATTATCCTGTTCCTGTATTTCTTTATTATTTCAGGCGAAAGCACCTTCATGTAGCCTGCCAGAACTATTATCTCGGCTCCGCTGCCCTCAAGCTCCTCCAGCACCTGCGGCTGTTCCTTTGCTACAGCTGTTTCTATCCCTGCTTTCGCTGCACGTTCCAGCGCATATGCACTTTCCTTGCTGGCAATGACCTTTACCAGCTCCACCTGAGGCAGACTGCCGTCAGCCACCTTATCTATTATCGCCTGCAGATTTGTGCCGCCGCCGGAGACAAGCACAGCAACTCTGGTTTTTTCCATAAATTTTTCTGCCTTTCTCTAGTCCTGATAGTTGAGAATTACCCTTTCACCTTTATCTTCTACTATTTCACCGATGATATTCGCTGTTTCACCTGCTGCCCTCAGTGACTCAACCACTGCATCCGCATCAGCTGCATCTACCACCATCATCATTCCTACACCCATGTTGTAGGTTGAGAACATTTCCTTCCTGTCGATGTTTCCGCATTTTTTGATATAAGGGAAAATCGGCGGCACGTCCCATGTGCCTACATCAATGGAGACTGCAGTGCCGTCAGGCAGTATTCTCGGGATATTCTCATAGAAACCGCCGCCTGTAATATGAACGATTCCTTTGACATCGAATTTCGGCAGAACTGCATCACATGCATTAGCATAGATTTTTGTCGGTGTAAGCAGAACTTCGCCGAGAGTCATTCCCAGCTCATCCACATAGTCCTTAACATCCATCTGCATCTTGTCAAAGAATACTTTTCTTACCAGTGAATATCCGTTGCTGTGGATACCGCTCGATGCGATTCCTACGATTTTATTGCCGACTGCAACTTTTTCTCCTGTTATGATTTCAGGCTTGTCCACAATACCTACAGAAAATCCTGCCATATCGTATTCACCTTCACTGTAGAAATCAGGCATCTCTGCTGTTTCGCCGCCTACCAGCGCACTTCCGCCCTGTTTGCATCCTTCTGCAATTCCTTTCACGATATCTGCAATTTTCTCTGCTTTAACTTTTCCCGTTGCGATATAGTCAAGGAAAAAGAGAGGCTTGGCTCCCTGACACAGCACATCGTTGACACACATTGCAACGCAGTCGATTCCCACTGTATCATGCTTGTCCATAAGGAAAGCTATCTTGAGCTTTGTGCCTACGCCATCGGTTCCTGATACCAGTACAGGCTGCTCCATGCCTTTAACATCCAGATTGAACAGGCTTCCGAAGCTGCCGAGCCCGGTGAGTACATTTTCGTTAAACGTGCCTTTTACATGCTCCTTCATCAGCGATACGGCTCTTTCGCCTTCTTTGGTATCAACGCCCGCATCCTTGTATGTAAGCTTTTTTTCTTCCATGTTTATATCCTCCTGATGCCTGGCGGAGCCTGCTAAGACGCCGCCGGCCGGTTTTGTCTTGTTTAGTTTCCCTTAACTCTTCTTAACACTTCTGCATATGTTTCTTCAACATTTCCAAGATCTCTTCTGAACCTGTCTTTGTCCATCTTCTCGTTTGTTTCAACATCCCAGAGTCTGCAGGTGTCAGGTGATATTTCATCTGCCAGTATAATTTCTCCGTCATAAAGGCCGAATTCGATCTTGAAGTCTATCAGTTTAAGTCCTTTTTCCAGGAAAAACTCCTTCAGAGTATCATTGATAATCAATGCGTATTTCTTAATAGTTTCCAGCTGCTCTTCTGTCACTATTTTCAGTGCCAGTGCATGGGATTCACACATGAGAGGATCACCCAGGTCATCATTCTTATATGAGGTTTCAAAAGATGGTCTGTCGAATTCTATTCCTTCTTCAACACCGTATCTCTTGGCAAAGGAACCTGCAGAAACATTTCTTACTATAACCTCCAGCGGTACGATCTCTACTGCTTTCACAACAGTTTCTCTATCGCTCAGCTGTTCTACGAAATGTGTAGGTACACCTTTTGTTTCAAGCATCTGGAACAGAATATTGCTCATTGTATTGTTCACAACGCCTTTTCCCACAATCTGACCTTTTTTCACACCGTTAAACGCTGTTGCATCATCCTTATAGTCCACTATCAGCTTTTTAGGATCATCTGTCCTGAATACTTTTTTCGCTTTACCTTCATATAACTGCTCTAATTTACGCATTGTTATCACCTCCTGTTTCTCATGCGCAGTGTTGTTGTTATCTGTTTGCCGGCAAGCCTGCACTCGTTCCCGCAGGCTTCTGCCGTAATTTATTTCTCTGACTGGAATTCGGCATCAAGAGCTACGATGTCTTCTTCCTGCTGTTTTTTAAAGTCTTTGATTGCCTGTCTCAGAGCAGGGTCTGCTGCTGCCAGCATCTGTACTGCCAGAATCGCTGCATTCTCTGCACCGTCAATTGCAACTGTTGCCACAGGCACTCCCTTTGGCATCTGCACCACGGAAAGGAGCGAGTCCAGTCCGTCAAGGGTGCTGGATTTCATCGGAATACCTATTACAGGCAACGGTGTTGTCGCTGCCAGCACACCTGCCAGATGTGCGGCTTTGCCTGCCGCTGCTATAATGCATCCGAAGCCGTTTGCTTCTGCATCAGCTGCGAACTGCTCAGCCTGTTTAGGAGTTCTGTGGGCCGATATGATTCTTGTTTCATATTCAACATTGAACTTTTCCAGCATTTTCTCCGCTTTCTGCACTACAGGATAGTCGGATTTGCTGCCCATTATTATTGCTACTTTCATGAACGTGAGTATTCCTTTCTCATTTTTTATCATCAGTTAACGAAGACGTCAGCTGCCGGCTATGCCGGCAGCTCCGGTCACTCTTCATTATTTAAAATATTTAACTCCGGATTCGAATATCTTCTGGTCCTTTTCTCCTGTTACGTTCTTGTAAACATTCTTTCCTATACGTTCTGAATGTCCCATCTTTCCGAACACTCTGCCGTCAGGCGATGTGATACCTTCGATAGCCATAACCGAACCGTTAGGGTTGAAGGCTATATCCATTGACGGATTTCCGTCGAAATCAACGTACTGAGTTGCTATCTGTCCGTTGGCTGCAAGTCTTGCCAGAGTTTCATCATCTGCGATGAACCTTCCTTCTCCATGAGATACAGGAATTGTGAAGACATCTCCCGCTTCAACTCCTGCCAGCCATGGTGACTTGACAGATGTGATTCCTGTTCTTACGAGACATGAAGCATGTCTTCCTATCTTATTGTATGTCAGAGTCGGGCTGTTTTCAGTCATATCCACGATTTTTCCTTCAGGAACCAGACCCAGTTTGATGAGCGCCTGGAAACCGTTACATATACCCAGCATCAGACCGTCTCTGTTCTCCAGCAGGTCTGTAACCGCATCCTTGATTGCAGGGTTTCTGAATACTGCGGTGATAAACTTGGCAGAACCGTCCGGTTCGTCTCCGCCTGAGAATCCACCCGGAATCATTATAATCTGGCTTTCTCTTATCTTTTTCTCAAGCTCTCTGATGGAATCCTCCAGCTGTGCTGTTGTCAGGTTTCTGATGATATGAATGTCTGCATCTGCTCCTGCTTTTCTGAAGGCCCTAGCTGAATCCACCTCGCAGTTTGTTCCAGGGAATGCTGGAATCACTACCTTCGGTCTTGCAATTTTAATTGCTGGTCCTGCTGAATTTCTATCTGTATACAGACTTCTGCTTACTGCAGTTGTATCCTTCTTATTTCTGAAGTCTGCTGTTCTTACAGGGAATACACCTTCAACAGGCTCCTGCCATTCAGCTGTGATTTCAGCAACAGACTCAGCTTCGCCGTTCACAGTCAGCTTTCCATCTGCTGTGGTTTCGCCTATAACTGCATACCCTGCTCCTGCCATCAGTGCATCCACATCCTCATCAGCAGCAACTTCGATTACCAGAGAACCATAAAGCGGTGCCAGAATATCACCGTCCCACTTTACATCTGCGCCGATTCCGTTGCCGACAGCCATCTTAACGAGGGTGATATAAAGTCCGCCTCTGCCGATGGTATCTGCGGCCAGAAGCTTGCCTGCAGCTGCCAGTTCTCTTACCTTCAGGAGGTTCTTCCTGAACACTTCAAAATCAAGAATTCCGTCTTCATCAACCGGCGAAGTCAGAAGAACCAGTCTGCTTCCCTCCTGCTTGAACTCTGTCGACACTATATCGTCTGCATCGATATCTGTAATGGCAAATGAAGTCAGGGTCGGAGGAACATCTATATCCATGAAGGTTCCTGACATACTGTCCTTGCCGCCGATTGCCGGAATTTCCAGCTCCTTCTGAACTCTGAGGGCTCCCAGCAGTGCAGCCATAGGCTTGCCCCATCTTGCCGCACTCGTACCCAGTTTCTCGAAATATTCCTGGAATGTGAGTCTGATTTTCCTGTAATCACCGCCCATTGCCGCAATCTTCGCTGCTGAGTCGACAACCGCGTAAAGGGCACTGTGGAACGGGCTCTTTACAGCAAATTCAGGGTCAAAACCATAGGCCATGATAGTGGCTGTCTCTGTTTCCCCGTTTACCACAGGAAGTTTGGCTGCCATTCCTGCTGCCGGTGAAAGCTGATATTTGCCGCCCAAAGGCATGAGAACTGTAGCTGCTCCGATGGTGCTGTCGAATCTTTCGATGAGTCCCTTCTTGCTGCAGCAGTTAAGGTCTGTCAGCAGCTCTTTCTTTATCCTGGTTTCGTGAAAAAGCTCCGCAGGGGACACTGTCACTTCGTTTGCAGCGTATGCTTTGGCGAACTGCTGTGCTCCGTTGGTGTTGAGGAAGTCTCTGGAAAGATCCAGTATGCATTTTCCTCTCCAGTGCATCCTCACTCTGTTTGTATCTGTAACCTTGGCTACTGTTGTGGCTTCCAGGTTTTCTTCATGTGCGTATTTAATAAATTCGGCTTCCTTGTCTGCATCTACAACTACTGCCATTCTCTCCTGGGATTCGGAGATTGCCAGTTCTGTTCCGTCCAGACCTTCGTATTTCTTCGGTACCAGATCAAGGTTGATTTCAAGACCATCGGCCAGCTCTCCGATAGCTACCGAAACACCGCCTGCTCCGAAGTCATTGCATCTCTTGATGAGGGTTGCAACTTCCTTTCTTCTGAACATTCTCTGGATATTTCTTTCTACAGGCGGATTTCCCTTCTGTACTTCAGCACCGCACTGCAGGATTGACTCCTCAGTGTGCTCTTTTGATGAGCCTGTTGCTCCGCCGCAGCCGTCACGGCCTGTTCTGCCGCCTACCAGTATGATCACGTCCCCTTTTGCAGGAACCTTCCTGATAACATGGTCTGCTGGTGCTGCACCTACAACTGCTCCGATTTCCATTCTCTTGGCAACGTAATTTTCGTGGTATACTTCGTCAACAAGTCCTGTAGCCAGACCTATCTGGTTGCCGTATGAGCTGTAGCCTGCAGCTGCCTCCTGAGTGATCTTCCTCTGAGGAAGCTTGCCTGCCAGTGTTTCCTCGATAGGCTTTCTCGGATCTGCTGCACCGGTCACTCTCATTGCCTGATAAACATATACTCTTCCTGAAAGCGGGTCTCTGATTGCTCCGCCAAGACATGTTGCAGCTCCGCCGAATGGTTCGATTTCTGTCGGATGGTTATGGGTCTCGTTCTTGAACATAACGAGCCAGTCTTCCTCCTTACCGTCTATTTTTGCCTTCACCTTGATGCTGCATGCATTGATTTCCTCTGATTCATCGAGATTGTCAACTTTGCCGTGCTTTTTGAGATATTTAGCTCCGATACATGCCATATCCATGAGGCAGAGATTCTTATCTCTATCTCCGTATACGTCTTTCCTCATAGCCATGTACTGGTCAAATGCCTCTTTGACAATCCTGCCGTAAGGACTGTCTTCAAAAGTCACTTCCTCAAGTGTTGTATTAAAGGTTGTATGTCTGCAGTGATCTGACCAGTATGTGTCAATAACCTTCAACTCTGTGAGAGTCGGGTCTCTGTCTTCGTCCTCTGCATAATATTTCTGTACGAACTGGATATCTGCAGGACTCATGGCAAATCCCATTTTTTTTCTGTAGTTTTCCAGTGTTGCTTCATCCATGGTTCTGAAACCTGTGATAACTGCCACATCCTCCGGCACTGTTGTTTCCATTTCGAGATTCTCAGGCTTCTCATCGGCTGCAATCTGTGAATCAACAGGGTTTACGCAGTAGCTTCTGATTGTTTCAACCTGCTGGTCATCAAGATCGCCTTCGAGAATTATAACTCTGGCAAATTTAACTGTAGCGTCCGCCTCCGCATTCATGAGCTTGATACACTGTGATGCAGAATCCGCTCTCTGATCATACTGTCCCGGCAGATATTCCACTGCGAAAAAAATAGCAGAACCCAATTCTTCAGGCATCGTTTCTTCATATACGACGTCTATAGCCGGTTCTGCAAATACTGTAAGTTTAGCTGCTTCATAAGTAGCATCATCAATTCCGTCAATATCATATCGGTTAAGTACCCTTACACCTGTAAGTTCTTTAATGTGAAGGTTCTCCCTGATATCATTGAAGAGTGATGCCGCTTCAACATCGAAGCCTTTTTTCTTTTCAACATAAATTCTTCTTACCATGGATATTCGTCCTTTCTGATCTGTGTGCAATTATACTGCCCGGCAGTTAACAGCTGCCCGCTGCAGAGTTTACACGGAAAAACCGGAGCAGAAGCTCCGTTATTCCATTTCTGTTCTTCTTTGATAATGTAATGTTAGCACTTTTGCTTTTTTTAATCAATCTTTTTCATTAAAAAACTATGAAATTTCAACATTTTCCGAACATTGTAGCATCATTTACATTTTAAAGTTCGCGTTTTTGCGGTGTGCGTTGATTTCGACGCCTAATATAGAGTCCTTTTGCAAAAAAAAGGACTTGAGAGGCATTTTCGACGCGTTTCATATTTTAAGGGTACGACACGTCGAAAAATAATTTTGTGACCAGTTCTGCTGATAACATTTTCGACGTGTTTCACACTCCAAGGCAGCGACACGTCGAAAAAATCATATAATATTCCTCTCGATCTCTAGGTGTTGTCAGTTTGTATTGAATCTCGTATGAAATTTTCGACGTACTGTAATCAATTCTGCACTGACACGTCGAAAAATAATCACTTCGTTTTGGCAAGCAAAATTTTTTCGACGTTCCACCTGCTTTAAGAATTTGACACGTCGAAATTACTGCTTCAAACTTCTTTTCACCACATCTTCTTCAGCAACTCTTCACATTCAGTACGCTAAAACAGCATAATCCATTGTTATTATATAAGCGTACCAAACAAAACCACCTCTCCTAAATAAATAATAAATAATATGTGACTATGGACAAAACCGATGCTGTAACAGGCATCGGTTTTGTTCTATATCAGATATTTTCATATAAACTGCTTATAAATCTCCGGTCTGTAGTCAGGAACACCTGTAATCTCCTTGCTGGTAAAGAGTCTTCTCGTGGCAAGGGAGAGATCTATTGTGGCTATGAATAATTCTTCCTGAACGTTATTCTTGTTACCGCAGTAATAATGCAGACCGGTTTCATAGAACGGTGATATCGCAGGTCCTATCATGCAGCTTCCGCCGCCAAAGTAGTTTACAATATCTCTGCCAGTAAGATTTGAGCTTGCAACATATATTGTGTTGCACAGTACACCATACTCCAGAGTCGGTGCATAGTAATCAATAAAAGCCTGCCTGCTGCCTTCCTTTGGAATTTCTTCAACTACAGCTGTAGGATTCAGATAAAGTCTTGAACCCTGAGCACAGTAATATCTCTGCAGTTCCGGGAACTGATATGTATCAAAGCATATTCCTACTGATACCGGACCCCATGGTGTATCAAACATGAAAGGTCTGTCACCCTTCTCACACCAGATACTCTCTGTTTCAAAGGGGTGCATCTTCCTGTATGAACCTATTACTCCGTCCGGTCCTATTGCTACTGCTGAGTTGTAAAGTACCGAGTCTGCTGTATCTTCTGCTTTCTCTGCCATGCCGAATACTATGTAGATACCGTATTTTCCGGCAACTTCCGCTAAAGCTGCACATGATGGTCCGCTGATGGTTTCTGCTGTCAGGATCTTGTCAGCCTGTGTAACATCTTCATCCACGTAGAAATCATAACCATAAAGGCAAAGCTCAGGAAACAGTATCAGATCTGCGCCCCGTTTAGCTGCAGCTTCAGCATAGCCGCACATTCTTGAAAGATTGTTCTCCTTATCTGCTGCATTCACTTTGAAGTTGACAACTGCAACTGAAATGATATCCTTCATACTATCCTCCTTGTGTGGCGGAAACCCTGTTCACCATTGAATGGCAGTCAGAATAAATCCCGGTGCTTCCGCTTATCTTTCTTCCTGCTGGAATATGCTCAGATATCTCTCGCCTGTATCCGGCAGGATAACAACAATCCTCTTGCCCTCGTTCTCAGGACGTGCAGCAACCTGTGACGCCCCGTAAACTGCGGCACCCGATGATACTCCCACCAGAAGCCCTTCGCTTACAGCCAGTGCCTTCATCGTATCCAGCGCATCATCATCGGTAACTGTCATAACCTCATCTATCACGCTTCTGTCCAGCACCTCCGGAATGAAATTGGCACCTATACCCTGAATTTTATGGGGACCTGCCTTGCCTGCAGTAATCAGCGGTGATGCTGCAGGTTCAATGGCAACAACCTTTATGTCCGGATTCTTTTCTTTCAGATATTTCCCGACTCCTGAAACAGTTCCTCCTGTCCCGAATGTTGCCACCAGAATATCCACCTGTCCGTCCGTATCCGCCCATATCTCCGGTCCGGTAGTCTCATAATGAGCCTGCGGATTGGCTGGATTTTCAAACTGACCTGCAATGATACTGCCCGGGATTTCCTCAGCCAGCTGCTGTGCCTTTTCCACACTGCCCTGCATGCCTTTCTCCTTATCGGTAAGCACAAGCTCAGCACCAAAAGCCGCCAGCAGCATACGCCTTTCCATGCTCATACTTTCGGGCATAACCATGATAGCCTTATAGCCGCGAGCCGCTGCTGTCATAGCGATACCTACGCCTGTATTGCCACTGGTGGGCTCAATTATCGTCCCACCCGGTTTCAGTCTGCCGTCCTTTTCCGCCTCTATCACCATATTATATCCGACTCTGTCCTTGATGCTTCCTGCAGGGTTAAAAAACTCAACCTTGGCGACAAGCTCACCTGCAGTACCGAATTTCTTTTCCATTTTACCCAGTCTCAGAAGCGGTGTGCCTCCGATCAGCTCAGTAACGGTATTCCTGATTTTCATAACTGCCTCCTAAAATTTCTCTGCATTCACTACAGCCCCATTTTCAAGATAAAGCACATAACCGTGCCCCGGATCCGGTATCCACTGGTAGAAATTATCTTTAACTCCAGGATAAAGTATCTCCATTATCACTGATATGCTGCCCCCATGGCATACCGCCACCGAAAGGGCATTCTCCTTCTTGTGCCTCAAAGACAGCGCTTTGAGCTGATGGCGCTGCATCAGGTCCTCAAATCCTCCTCTGATCCTCAGGGCGAACTCTCCCGTACTTTCTCCGTCCGGCGGACCTACTTTTGTCATGTCGCCTCC